>CAZPLO010000048.1:0-2431 GCA_964587725.1 uncultured archaeon | reverse complement strand
ACTACACTGGACACATGAACTATCTCACGTTATCCAACGACGCCGACGCCAACCAGGACACAGACGTCTACTACGCAAACATACGGGTGACATAAGATGAAGCTAAAACAGCCGGCATACGCCGGAACACGGAATCGAGGTGAATGTGAAATGAAAAAAATTGTTGTTTTGTTCGCGGTCTTCGCTGTGTTGTGCAGCGGGATGGCGACCGGGTTAGAAGCAGGCCAGCGGCAAGGCTACAAGGGTTTTTTGAAGCTGGTGGAGAACACCGACCAGTGCCTTGGCGACTGCCACGCAGTCATCGAAGTCACGAACCCCTTGAATTTCCCGTTGAGGCTGGGGGAGCGGGGTTGGCGCACGTGGGTTGAAAAGGCCCCCGGCGCACGCAACCTCCGCCGAGGCCTAGAATTCGAGGTCTTAGCCGAGGAAGAGTATGATGTTGAAGTACCTGTGGTGGGGGAGGTTGAGAAATCACTCACCTGCCCGTCAGGGGACTTCACCTCCACAGTAACGGATTCGGGGATGAACGGGTCCTGCACGTCAGAGGAGTGGACTGTAGCCTACACGGACTCCTACGAGTCAGACGGCATAGTATCCGTTCCTTCCAAGGTACGGGAGGTGGTGGGTTCCAGGACTGAAGTCCGCACCCGTGAAGTGTACGGGCAGTTCACGCCCGAGGACAGGGTTCTGCTGCCGGGTGAAACCGTCCGCATACGCATCAGCGGGAAAAAACAGCCCGTGTTGGGTGGGAACGACGTGGACTGGAAGCTGGGGTTCATGGGTTATGAGCCTCCGTGGGCGTGGTGGAGCAGCAACTGGCTGAAACGCAAGGAAGTTACCCTCACAAACAACCAGGGCTCCACGTTAACCGACTTCCCCATGTATGTGGAGGTTCCGAGGGCTGCTGAGATGCAGTCGGACTACGACGACATCCGCTTCGTAGACGGTCCGTGTGAAACAGGCACAGAGGAACTCGACTTTGAAGTCGTGGACTACGACGGCGTCACCGCCCACGTCTACGTCAGCATACCGTCGTTAACGCCCGGAGCCAACACCGTCTGCATGTACTACGGCAACGACGCAGCATCATCCGGCGAAGACGCGGACGGCACATGGAACACCAACTACCGCGCAGTATACCACATGACCGACGCAAGCGACAGCAGCGGATACGGTAAAGACGGGGCAAACCACGGGACCACATCCAACGCCGACTGCATGGTTGGAGACTGCCGTTACTTTGGCGGAGACGACTGGGTTACATTATCATCCGACATCCTGTTATCCGGTTACCCGGTCAGCGTCTGCATGTGGGTTAACCCCCACTCATACACCGACGACGGCACACGTTTTATCGACTTAACCTCCGACTACAAGGTCGTCTCAGCATGGGTTAAGGACAACGACGAAGGCGTATTCTGGGTTGGTGACGGAAGCGGCGCCCACATGGCATACACTGGATCCTACAATGTGCCTAAAGACGAGTGGACCCTGTTCTGCGGTACAGTGAACTCCGCAGGCAACACCGTCAGGTCCTACTACAACGACCAGGCTGGGGGGACGGCGTCAACGTCAGGTGTAGACCTACCCGACCAACCCCGCAACAACTATCTGGGCACCGGCTGCTGGGGGATAGAAACCCCGTTCAAACGCTTCTACATCGGCTACATGGACGAAGTGATGGTTGCGGAGGCGGAGTTCTCAGCCGACTGGATAAAACAGATGTACGAGATGGTTGTGAGCCAGGATGTGCTGGTGTCGTTCGGCGGCGGCGAGGACCCTAGTCTGCCGGAGCAGACGTCGTTCCTCGCGGAACCCGACAACGCCTTGCAGGGAACGCAGGTGGATGTATCGGCGAACGTTGTTAAGGGGGACTTCGACCTGGACAGGTGGTGGTTCACCTACGACGGAACATTCGGAGGCGTAACCCCCGCGGCGGAGGGAACCAACAGCCTCCAGTGGGATACCACCGGGTTGCTTGGTGGTTATACGCTGTTCGGCTACGTCAACGACAGCGCAGGCAACACCCACACTTCAGACGGCGTGTACGCAACCGTCTACACCACCACGACTGTGACAACGTCGTCGACTACGACCACGACCGACCCAGGCGGCCCGAGTGGCGGCGGCGACAGCGTAATCCGCAGCAAAGCCAACGGCCTGCAACTGGTTCCCGCCGACGGCCGCCTAACATTGGAGGTGTCGGGGTTCACGATGCGGCGGCCCGACGGTGAACTGGTCTGCTGCGGCCCCGACAACACCAACGCCTGGGTCTGCACAGACGGGGCCTGCTGAGGTGCTATGATGAAAGGCGCAGCCCACGCACGGAGCAGGGGGAAGAGGGCCTTAACCCTCCTCTCCATCTTTATCCTGCTTAGCGTGAGCTACGCCCCCTCTGTTTTGGCGGTGGAGGAGTCGTTCGAGTACGATG
>CAZPLO010000047.1:0-3915 GCA_964587725.1 uncultured archaeon | reverse complement strand
CCGGTACAACGCGTCCACCCAGTGGGTTCCCATCACATTCATCGGGGACGAGGTTATCAGCGGATTCAACAACAAATGGATGATAGGGGCGGACATCGAACGGCAGGTGAAGTACGAGCTGAACCTGCTTAACACGACGGAGTGCGTGGAATCCGAGAAAGGGTTCATTTCCGTGCCGTTCCTGGGGAAGGTGGACCCGTCCGGTGTTTCATTGCCGGCGCTGACTGTGGTGATAGGCCTGCTGGACGGCTTCAACCCCTGCGCCATGTGGGTGCTCATGTTCCTGCTGACGATGCTGGTTCACGCGAAATCCAGGAAGCGGATGATGGTGATAGGCGGCGTGTTCGTCACCGTTTCAGCGGTGATATACTTCCTGTTCATGGCGGCGTGGCTGAACGTGTTCCTGCTCGTCGGATTCGAAGGCGTGACGCGCATCATCATTGGATTGGTGGCTGTCGCCGCGGGCCTCATAAACCTGAAGGATTTCTTCTGGTTCAAGCAGGGTGTTTCATTGTCCATACCGGAGAGCGCGAAGCCGAAATTGTTCAAGAAAATGCGTTCCGTCGTGAACGAGCAGGCGGTTTCCGCAATGGTCGCCGGAACAATTGTTCTGGCGGTGTTCGTCAACTTCATCGAATTAGCGTGCACGGCTGGGCTGCCGGCGATATACACGCGCATACTCACCATGAGAAACCTACACCCCCTCCAATACTACGGCTACCTCGCCCTCTACAACGTATTGTATGTTGTTCCGCTGAT
Source organism: uncultured archaeon (assembly GCA_964587725.1). Classification (GTDB taxonomy): domain Archaea; phylum Altiarchaeota; class Altiarchaeia; order IMC4; family SCGC-AAA252-I15; genus WJMO01. The sequence continues at coordinate 3,156 of CAZPLO010000047.1, read as the reverse complement.
GATTATCGTGGCGGTGTTCGTGTACACCATGGGCTCACGGAAGCTGTCTGAGAAGGAGGGCAGGATACTCAAGCTCTTCGCGGGGCTGCTCATGCTGACCCTCGGCCTGCTCCTGCTGTTCAACCCGCAAGTCCTCACCCTAGGTTAACAAAAGTGTATGAAAGACGGCGAAATTACACGAAAGACAAGAAAATGTTAACCTCAAGTCTGGCTGGAAAACTCCTGAAAAAGCTGAAGGGCGGGGGTGAAACACACCAGAAACCCCGCCGACAGTATACCACCCGCCGGCGTGAAAAAGCCGTCGTAGACCGGTTCCACCGCCTCTACTATGACTCCGAAGTCTGGCTGAGCGTCAACCGGCTGATATCGCACAAGAGGGTGGACGTGCAATTGAAGGCCGTTGAAAAGATGCCTGGTGAGAAACTCATCGTCGTCGGCTCCTACGAGCAAAGCAGGCAGTTCAAAAAATACGCTAAATACGTGGAGAAGATTAAACCGGATAACGTTGAGCTGCGCAGCTGGGTTCCGGAGGGAGAACTCGCCGACCTGTACGCAAACTGCCGGGGTTTCGTCACCACGTCACGGGACGAGGACTTCGGTTTGAACGCGGTGGAGGCGATGGCCTCCGGCAAGCCCGTGATAGTGCCGGACGAGGGCGGCTACCGTGAAACGGTCGTGGACGGAGAGACGGGGAAACTGCTGGAAGAAGTCACCCCTGAAAAACTCGCCGCCGCCGTTAAGGAGGTCGGTGGCAGAGCCGACTCATACGGTGAAGCATGTCTGAAACAGGCGAAGAAATTCGACACCGCAGTCTTCAAAGACAAAATACTCGAACTCACGAAAGATACGAGAAATTAGCGAAAGATACGAAAAGTAAGGGAAAGATACAAAAACTTATAGCCCAACCTAACCACAGCTTTTATATGTGTATTCACTTATTTTTTATGTGGTTTTATGGTTAATGTGACTTTGTCGGTTCCGGATGAGCTGAAACAGCGGATGGACAGCCACTGGCACATCAAATGGTCGTCTGCCATCCGCTCAGTCATTAAAAAGAAACTGGACGACTTCGAAACTGCCGAGAAACTTGCCGGAAAAAGCAGGCTGACGGACGAGGACGTGCGGAAGCTGTCCCGGAAGGTTGAGGAGTCCATGGCTGAACACGCCGTCGAACTGAGAAAGTGAAAGTCACCGTCGACGCGAACGTGATGTTCTCCTGCCTAATCCGGGAGGGCGCGACCAGGAGCATATGGTTTAACCCCGCAGTCACCCTATACGCGCCGAAATACCTGCTGACGGAGTTCATGAAACACAGACAATACCTGCTCCGTAAATACGACGGTTCAGAGGAGGAATTCAACACGCTGACGGCCAACCTAGCGTCGAACGTCAACTGGGTGGCGGACGAAGACCTCGCGCCATATCTGCCCGCCGCCGAATCCTTGATAGAAGACCCGAAGGACTGGCTGTACATCGCATGCGCCCTGCGGGAAGACACCATAGTCTGGAGCAACGACAAAGGCTTCCGGAAACAGAATAGAATCAAGACAAAAACAACCGAAGAACTGATGAAAGACTGCGGACACCTATAGCCGGTTCAAATCCGTAACCTCGACTTCTCCGACGCCGTCGATTTTGCGTATGTCCTCCTGAACCTCGTCCATCCCCCCCTGTTTGTCGTTCAGCAGCAGGTTGACTTCCAACGCCTTCAACCCGAAGGCGATTGGTTTTTCTTCCATGCTGTGGACTTCGCAGCGGTCGCCGGCGAGTTTCTTAACCCGCTCCCGGATTTTCCCCAAATCCACTTCAACGTCTTCCGGCATAATCCTCAACCGTGCGACAACGTTCCAGTCAGCCATTCTTCTTTTTCTTTATCTTGGATACGACAACCGACTTGTCGCCGGGCAGCTTGTTGGATGCGAGCTGCAGCGCCTTCTTGATTATCTTCAGTCGCTGCCCGTTCTCCTTGAACTTCACGGTAATCAGCGCCTGCCCCCCGGTCACACGGGCTGCGCGGCCGATGGGTTTCCCGTAAGCCCGCCGCATCCCGTCGGAGACGCGGTCCGCGCCGGCGCCGGACGCCTGAACGTTCTCCCGCATCACGTGATGCGGGTACACGTTCACCTTGAAGTAGTAGTTCGCTAGGCCCACCGTCTGCTCCAGGCGCTTCTGCACGATAATCCTCGATGCCTCCAACGCGTTATGCCTGACCTGCACCTTGCTCTTGTAGACCAGCTCCGCCTTGGTGTCGAATTCGCCGGACGGGTTGCCCATGTCGAAGTGCACAATCTTAGAGGCGGGAATACCCGTTATGTAGGAGTCCGACGGATTGTTCGAGACCCGAGTGTACGCTGGGCTGTCCCACCTGTAGCATTTAGCTGGACGAAGACCTGCCATCGTAGCCAATATATATGAAATAATCCTTTAAAAAGCCCTTACGGGGGGCTGTGGCACGTGATACTGTGAACTTCACACCAGGCTTTTATATAAAAAAACAAATAACGTGGTATGAAATATCTGATGGCGTTAACACTGGCGTTAACCCTGCTTATGAGCGGGTGCGTTGATGAAACGAAGAACGAGGTGGTCGTGTACGTGGCCCACGACCAGGACTACTCCGAGCCTATCTTGTCGGCGTTCGAGGAGGAGACCGGAATCACGGTCCGCCCGCTGTACGACACCGAAGCCACCAAGACGGTGGGTTTGGTGAACCGGCTGTTGGCTGAGCAAGACAATCCGCAGGCGGACGTGTTCTGGAACAACGAAGTCAGCAGGACGGTAATGCTCAAGAAGGAAGGCGTGCTGCAGCCGTATGTGTCGCCGGAGGCCGCGGACAAGCCCGCAGCCCAGAAGGACCCCGACGGGTACTGGACCGGGTTCGCCGCGCGAGCCCGCGTAATAATATACAACACCGACATCGTGCCTGAAGAGAACGCGCCGACGTCGATAATGGACTTCAAGGCGCCCGCGTGGCGCGGCAACTTCTGCATAGCCAACCCGCTGTTCGGCACCACAGGCTCGCATGTGGCGGCACTGTTCGCGCTGTGGGGCAAGGAAGAGGCTGAAGAGTATTTCACGGACTTGAAGGACAACGACATGCAGGTGGTTGAAAGCAACGGCCGCGTACGCGACATGGTCGCATCAGGCGAACTCGCC
>CAZPLO010000046.1:0-4339 GCA_964587725.1 uncultured archaeon | reverse complement strand
GGTGGTTGAAAGCAACGGCCGCGTACGCGACATGGTCGCATCAGGCGAACTCGCCGCAGGCTTCACCGACACGGACGACGCCAACGACGCCCTCGAGGAGGGTAAGCCGGTGGCGATGGTGTTCACCGACCAGGACGGGATGGGAACATTGGTGATACCGAATTCGGTGATGCTGATTAAGGGCGCGCCGAATTCTGAGAACGGTAAGAAGCTTATAGACTACCTGTTGAGCGCAGGAGTCGAAGCCCGTCTGGCCGAGTCGAAGGCGATGCAGATACCGTTGGGCCAGGGGGTTCCGAAGCCCGATAAAGTCCCCGACGTCGAAGATTTGAAGGCGATGGACGTCACCCACGAGGAAATCTACGACGAACTGGAGGGGTCGCAGGAGTTCGTGCAGGAGCTTCTTATAACCTAGCCTGCGAAATACTGTGTATGGAAGGCTTCGGCTTCGCTGAACAGGCGTCGAAGGCCGGAGCCTACCTGCTCTTTTTCTCGCTGGTTATAGCGCCGGCATTCTACATCTACTCAGCCAACATCGACGTCAACGTGCTGGCGGAGGCGTTGACGGAACACCGCATACTCCTCATCACATTCCGCACCTTCGTCCTCGGCATGGACGTTGCCGTAGCATCCATCATCCTGGGGGTGGCGTTCGCGTTCCTGCTAGAGTACACGGACCTCCCGTTCAAAGGCTACCTGAAGCTGGCGACCCTCGTACCACTCCTCACCCCCCCGTACATAACCGCCATAGCGTGGCTGGGTCTGTTCGGCAGCCTCCGAGACCGCCTCCCGTTCACCGTATACAACATGCCTTCCGCAGTCGCACTCCTGGCTCTAGCCTACTTCCCAGTAGTCGCGCTGCTGACGTCCCTTGCGTTGAGGAACGTGGACTCCCGTCTCGAGGACGCGGCCCGCCTCGTCATGCCCCGGTGGAGGGTGGCCTACAAGGTGACGCTGCCTCTGGTGCTGCCGCACGCACTGATGGGTGGATTGTTCGTGTTCGTGCTGACGGTGTCGGAGTTGGGTGTGCCGAGCCTGCTGACAGTGAACGTGCTCGTAACGGAAGTGTTCGCGGAGTTCAGCGCCTTCTTCAACACCGCCAAGGCCGTGGCACTGTCCACGCCCTTGGTTGCGGCGTCGCTGCTTATGATATACGGGATACACCGTGTCCTCGGCGGCGGAGCCCATGTTACGGTGAGCAGCTACAGCCGCCGCCCAGCGGCCGTGAAGTTGAATGCCTTCCAGAAGGCGTTCGCGTCCGCGTTCATCCTGCTGGTCCTCTCGTTCTCCACCTTCATCCCGCTGACGCTGCTGACTGTGAACTCCCGCCTGTCGTTCCTGAAGGCGTTGGAGGCCGGATTCAATTCGCTGGTGACCAGCGTATCCTTGGCGGCGGCGGCCGCGACCTTGATGGCGGCGTTAGGCTTCTTCACGGCATACCGTATGCCCAGGAAACTGGACGCGTTGATACTGTTTCCGGTGGCGGTTCCCGCCGCCGCCGTGGGCATAGGGTTGATTGGGTTGTGGAACAACCCCCACACGGGGTTCGTGTACGGGGGGGCGCTGATGATAGTGTTCGGCTACACGGCACGGTACACGCCGTTCATTGTGAAGGCGTACGGCCCGTTGCTCAGCCAACTGCACGGGAACATGCGGGAGTCCGCACGCCTCGCCGGCGCATCGTATACGCGGTATCTCCGCAGCATACTGCTGCCGCTGGCGAAGCCGGGGATACTGTTTGCGTGGGGTCTGGGTTTTGTTCTGGCGCTGAGAGAGTTAGGCACTACACTGCTGGTGTCGCCTCCGGGCACCCAGACGCTGTCCAACCGCATCTACGTGCTATTGCATTACGGCGCGGACGAGATAGTGTATTCGCTGTCGCTGACCCTGGTGTTTTTGACCCTCGCCCCACTAATATTATCACTGTCACATGGTAAGGTGAGAGAATGGGTTACCTCGAAACTGTAGGTTTGGTGAAGGCATACGACGGAACACAGGTGCTGTCCGGGGTCGACTTGAGCGTCGGCGAGGGCGAGTTCATGGGCCTCCTCGGCCGTTCCGGCGCGGGGAAAACCACCCTCCTCAGAACGATAGCAGGCCTGGAAGAACCGGACTCGGGCACCATCACTGTGGGCGACGCGACCCTGTTCGGCGGCGGAGTCGACGTGCCGCCGGAGAAACGTGACGTGGGCATGGTGTTCCAGGACCTGGCGCTGTGGCCGCACATGACCGTCCGCCAGCACCTCCAGTTCGTGGCGGAAGCCCGCGGATCCGGAAAAGACAGGATAGACGATGTTTTGGAGCTCCTGGGCATACGGGAACATGCGGGGAAGTATCCGGGGAAGCTGTCCGGCGGCGAACGTCAGCGTGTCGCACTGGCGCGGGCGCTGATTCAGGAGCCCAGGATACTGTTGTTGGACGAGCCGGTCTCCAACCTCGACCCGGTGTCCAAGAAAGGGTTCAGCGAAGAGGTGGCGCGGCTGAGGGAGGAGTTCAACGTCACAGTAATCTACTCGACCCACAACGTCCTCGACATCGGCGGGGTGGCGGGCAGGGTGGCTGTGTTGGGCGGGGGCAGGGTAGTCCAGTGCGGCCCCTTCGAGGAGTTGAAGAAAAACCCGGCGGGCGAGTCCGTCGAAGCCCTATTGGGCATTATTTAACCGGCCCGCATAATTAACGTGAAAGTGGCAGGCGCAGACCCCAGCTTCACGGAAGTCCACGTCCTGAGGACCCTGTTTCTGTTGGACTCGGAAACCATGGGCCGGAAGAGGCTGGTGAAGAAACTGGGCGTCGGCGAAGGCAGCGTCCGCACCATAATCAAACGGCTTGACTCTGAAGGGCTGGTTTCCTCTAGCAGGAGAGGCCACACACTCACTGAAGAAGGCAGGGCTGAAGTCGCCGGCATACTGGATAAGATGTCTAAGCCCGTGGACTTCCACGCCCCGGACCTTGTGCCGGAGGGCGTCCAGAAGCTGGTTGTAGTATATGGCGCAGCCGACCGCGTGGGTGCGGGCGTTAGGCTCCGTGACACCGCGTTGAAGGCGGGCGCCGACGGCGCCGTGATACTCGTATACGACGGCGTCCTGAGGTTTCCGGACGGAGGCATAGACCTTCAACAATACCCTGAGGCGTTGGAGCGGCTTAACAAGCTGGATTTAAGCGTCGGAGACGTCGTGGTCGTCGGTTTCGCGGCCTCCGAGCATGCTGCGGAGGACGGCGCACTCGCCGTCGCGGTCGAGCTGACTGGAAAAACCTGAAAACCCCTTAAAATACCCTCATATTCCTTCTTTTATTGATAAAATATATTATATAATATTGCCGGCGCGCTGCCGTCGGTGGTGTAGTAGAGGTATTCACGTGAGAAGTAGGAACATTGTACTGGCTTTGCTCACACTGGTTTTACTCACCCACTACGCCCTCTCCCTCGACGTCCCCACGTTCATATCCTTTCAGGGGAAGCTGAGCAACTTCAGCAGCGGCGAAGCGTACAGCACGGCGTCGCTGCGCATAAACGTGACCAACGAAAGCAACACAGACCAGGTTGTCTGGGGCCCCTACGACTTCGACGACGTAACCGACAGCCAGGGCGTCTTCGACATCGTGTTAGGCAAGACAAATGAACTGAATCTGACGCCTGGGTGGCAGTATCAGGTGGTTGTTGAGGTCGACCTGGACTCCGCCACATTCAGTTCCGCGGACCTGACGTTCGGCGACCTCAGCCCCGCGGGCGACAGCATACTCATCACCGGCGGCGGGCCCGCGAACGCCGGGCAGCTGCTGATGGAAGACAACACGACGACCGTGCAGTCCGCAATAGAGTCCGCTTCCGGCTCCTCCGTGGGGTGGACTGACGTCGGCTCGATTCTGGACCTGAACGACTCGGTGGCGACCGCAGTGAACATAACGCAGTTGCTGCTGGGTCCGTCTAGCGCGGACGCCGGCGTCGGCGGATTGAACATGAGCGGGAACCTGTTCGTGTACGGCCAAAACAACTACCTAATGCACGGCGACTTCGCCGACTGCGGGAAACTCTACACGGTGAGCGGGAAAATCACGTGCGGCACCGACTCCTCCGGAGGCGGCTCTTCCGCGGCGTGGATTGACATGGGCTCCTACTTGACACTCAACTCCAGCGTAGCATCGTACTTGAACGTGAGCGGCCAGGTTGTGGTGGGGGATGCGAGCGCCGACGGCGGCGCAGGCAGCGTCAACATGAGCGGCACCCTCTACACGGGCGGCGGCCAGATATACTGGGACTCCGGCAGCTCGCAGCTGGTGATAGAGGTTAACTGAGGTTAAAACATGGGGTTGGCTCGTGGAAAAGAAAACATACATGAGG
>CAZPLO010000045.1:0-5264 GCA_964587725.1 uncultured archaeon | reverse complement strand
TTTATTGTTGGTATGGAATTATGCTAGCATTATTGGGTGCATATTTAATGTTTGGTTAAATAAACGGTCGTTGGGGCTTTTTTTATCTTCTGTTGTTTATCTTATTCTTTGATGAGGTCTAGGCGTGTGCGTGTGGTGGTGGACGACCAGATGCAGAAAAACCACGTCTATTATCTGACGGAGCCGTCGGGGCGGAACTTCCACCCCGAGTTCAGGCCGGAGTTGAAGCCGAAGGAGATGCTAGAGTTGGGTGTATTCGGCGGCAAGTACATGACCGACTGCCGACGTGAATACCCGAAGTCGTGGTATCGCCGCGCTAAACTGAGTCCCGAAGTAGCAGACCCCGAACTGAACTTTTTCAAGGTGTCTGCGTCGCTGCCTCTGAAGGAATGGGAAAAGCGGGGTTGGATTTACTGGGAGGACCCGCGGGGGTGGTTTCAGTGGTACTGCCGATACTACCTGGGCAGACGATGCGGGGACGACGGCCGGCAAATAAAACGGTGGAAGGCGATAAAACGCCACATAGCTCAGGTGAGGAAGAACTGCCGTGAAGGCGACCTCGATTGCAGGCGGAAACAGCGCCAGGCCCTCCTCCACTGGGCGTATGATTCGCGGAAAATCTAACCCCAATTTTATATACGTGTTTCCCATACATTCCTACCATGGGGAACTGTGGATTGTGCGGGAAACCGATGTATAATCCCGGGCAGGTTATCTGTTCGGGGTGTAAGAAGGCCAGTTCGAAGGCGAAGTCGAGGAACGCCAGCCGGATGAACCGGAGGATGGACGAGCAGCGGGAGCTGATGATGAATCTGGCGTCTCCGGGCGCGGACGAGGACGTGGTCGAGGACATGCGGCGTGAGCACTACGTCGACACCCACGACGCAACAGCCGTGTGGGCGCGTGACGGTCCGGCCAAGAAATCCAGGCGCAGGCGTTAGCCGAGGCGGTACCGGAGTTTGGCGGCGCAGCCGCCCAGAGACCCTAGTCTTTCCCCCGCTTCCGCGTCGCCGTTTATTATGTGCGCCCGGCCGTTCATCCTGTTAACCGTGTTCATCAGTGCCTCCACCTCCCCGCGTTCCTTGAAGAACAGGCTGTCGGTCACCAGCAGCAGCTCCACAGCGCCTGCGTCAACCGCCTTCTTAACGTCATCCGGGCCGTAGGCTGCCAACCCACTGTCCCTGCCGATTTCAGCCAACACCCCCTCAACATAGCGTATGTCCTGGACGGCGTTCACCTCCTCCAATGCCCGGTGTATTTCACCGCGTTTCAACACCTCCTGGATTCCGTTGTGTCCGCTGCTGCCGGTGTCCACCACAGACGTCTTGGAGGAGAGTTCGGGGTCTTTCTCCTGGAGGTATCGGCGGAAATTGTTTTTCTCGAACCCAGGACCAGACAGTATGATGTGGGAGGCGTTCTCCCGATCAGCCGTCGAAGACAGCATCTGCGCCAGTTCGCTGTAGAATTCCCTCTTCCTGCCTTCCCGGCCCTTCAAATCGTATTTGCCGCCGACGTTCCGTCCCAATTCATAGTATTCCGGCTTCATCTCCCGAATCAACGCCACAGTAGCCTCGCCCTCGTCCATCGACACCACCAGGGCGCGTGGACGGAGCGTCCCCTTCACCGCCTCGTCCAGCCGGTCCAGGTCCGTCTTGCTCCACCGTTCCTTTATCACAACAACCTCGGTTTCGGTGTCGACGTTGAATGTGTGGTGGCTGCCGAGGCTCACCCGGTCTTCGGGGCCCGCCTCTATGGCGCCGGCTATCCGCAGGACCTTCGTGTCCTGTTTGAACTCTGTTTTTTCCACCCGCAGGGTGAGGGTGAATGTCTTGCGTTCTCCGCCGGTGCTGCGGCCGTCGTCCCTGTCTTTTATACGGCGCTGGCTCTTCCCCCTCACCAGGTCGCCTTCGCCCACGACCTGGCTGAGGTACCAGAGGTCGTCGAGGTTCTCGCACCTGACTTTGACGGCGCCGTCGCGCAGCCGCTTATACAGTATCTTCATGTCAGTAGAATATTGCGACCAAGGAGATAAAACTGGTGAGTTCAAATAGTTTATAATAAAATATAAATAATTTATAAAAAATTCAAAATAATTGTGAAATGGCCGAGTGCAAATGGTATCCTGTCTGCCCGATGAAGGAATACCTGAAGGAGGGACTGTTGGATGAAAAATACGTCCGCGAATACTGCCGTGGAGACTATAGACGGTGTGTCCGCTACCAAAAACAGGCCCGGGGCGAACCCCACCCAGATAATATGCTGCCGGACGGCACAGTAGACGAATCCCCCCCACCATTTAAAAACACCGGGGTTTAATTAGGTGGTGTGGGCTGGAAGCTTACGTTATGCGTGCTGCTGGTCTGCGGCTGCATAAAAGAGGAGGTGATTCAAATGGGTGAAATGGAAATAATGAGTCCCGCGTTTGAGGACGAGGGGCTTATACCTGGTAAATACACGTGCGACGGCGAAGATGTTAACCCGCCGCTGAAGATAGACGCTGTCCCGGACGGGGCGGAGTCCCTGGCGTTGATAATGGACGACCCCGACGCGCCGTCGGGGACGTTCGTTCACTGGGTGGTCTGGAACATCGACCCCGGAGTATCTGAAATAGAGGCTGACAGCGTCCCTGGGGAGCAGGGGTTGAACAGCTTCAAGAAAACAGACTACGGCGGCCCGTGCCCCCCAAGCGGAACGCACCGGTACTACTTCAAACTATACGCGTTAGATACCACACTGGATTTGGGTTCCGACACCACTAAAGGAAAGCTGGAGAACGCAATAGAAGGCCACGTAATCGCGCAGACTCAGGTGATGGGGAAATACAGCAGAGGCTAAAGCCGGATGAAGTTGTCCAACACTCCGGGGTTCCGCACTTCAGGGTGGAATAACACGCCGTAGTGCTCATTATTCCGGTGTTTCACCGCCTGCACGCAACGGTCGGAGCGGGCTAAGACGGTGAATGAATCCGACGGTTCAACGGCCCTGCGGTGGATGGCGTACGCCCTGAAGGAGCCGGTGAACAGCGGGTTTTCACCGGCCGTTTCCACGTCTATCATCCCAATCTCCTTGCAGTCCGTCAGACTGGAACCGTACAGCATGCACAGTACCTGCATGCCCGCGCACACACCCAACACGGGTTTGCCGTACTCCAGAAGCCATTTGAAGGAGTCCATGTTGTCCAGGCACCCAGTGTCCTTCAGAGGAGTCCCCGACAGTATTACAGCATTGTGTTTCACCGCAGCCTCCAATGTCACGTCGCTGTAGTGTTTCACGGTGTAGCCCGTGTGGCCTCCAACCACATAGGCTATGGGAGCCACGTACTCGAGGGGCTGCAGTCCGCCCCGCCGGTTCAAATCAACTATCAGTATCATTTCGCCGTCAGCTCCGCATCTTCTATTATGTATCTGCCAGAGTTCCCCCTGAACTCCGTGTCATAGGATTTCACGTTTATCCTTTCACGGTAGTATGGCGCATCCAACACGGTTGTCTCTATTTCGCCGCCTTCGCCGGACGGGCTTATCCCGTACTCCTCACCCAACTCTATCAACTCGTCTACGACTGCGGCGTCTATGCGGCGGCCGAGCCAGCTTTCATCGAATGGGTAAGCGAACACACCCGATACAATGGTTTCGTATCCGTCCTCCAACAGTTCATCCAACAGCTCGACCTGGTCCTTCTTCCACAAAGGGTTGAAGCACCAGAGGCCGAGTTCGTCGCATACTTTTTGTACGCGGGTGGCTTGGTACACGGACTCTATCGCGCCGGACACCACACCCTCTACGCCGTACTTTTGAACAGCTTCTTGGGCGGCGTCCTTTAAGTCGCCGACCTCCTCTTCCTTGACGCCTGCTGTTTTTTTCTGCAGCAGCGGTATGCCGGCGGCCTCAGCCTGCAGTCCCGTGACGTGTATGTTGGGTGTGTGATACATGTAGCTTTCAGTGTTCTCGGACACCAGGGTTATGAGGCATACAACCTCTTCTTTCTCCAGCGCCTTAGCCAACGCGTAGCTGCTGTCTTTCCCGCCGCTGTATAATACCCCGACATTCACGGATAGGAATAGGGTTTCCAGCTTATAAGCTGTCCCGTGGAATCCCTACCAGGGTCTTCAACTACTTAACCGAGGTGAACGTCGGAGGCGTGGACCTGGCTCTGCGGGCCCTCTTAGGGACGGTTGCTGTCATAGTGTTGGCGTTGGACCTGTTGTCGGGGGTTCTGGAGTGGGCTGTCGCCGTCGCAGCGTTCGTGGGCCTGTACACGAGCCTGACACGCCACTGTACGCCGTACGCGCTCCTGGGGTTCAGCACAGCGAAGAAATCATGCCCTGCAGAAGACGCCTAAAAACCACTTTTAGCCGCCCCCTCCCATATGTTACCCACATGAAATCAGAGGCAGACAAAAAAATACTCGCCGCCGCCCTGCTCATCATAGCCGCGTCCGCCGCAGCACTCATACTCCTGGAACCCCCACGTGAAACCCGGGGGATCCCAAGCGTCGGCGTCATACAACACCCCAGCCTCTACGGCTACGGCGTCGACACCCAACACCTCCAATCCCGCGGATTCATAGTCAACAACGGCACCGCCACAGCCTACGACATGAAAGTAACCTGCAACGCAATAAACAACCTAAACCAAACCGTCGCCCAACAAACCAGAAACCTCGGCGACATAAAACCCAACCAAACCATCGAATACCAGAACCTCTGGCCCAAAAACCAAAACATCACCCAAGTAGACTGCACACCCACATACGAAATACTGGTGGCTGAATAAAACGAGTGATTTAGTAGAATTCTCCTCTTGGGTCGATGATAAGGACTTTTGCGCCCATCATGCGCTGGCGCATGCCGTAGAGTTTAGCGAAAAAGCTCTTGCCGCTCTCAGGCGATCCTAATATCAGCCCGTTTGGATTTTCCATGTTATAGGGGTCTGGTATGACAGGTATCTTGTTTTCCGTGTTTGCGCCAAACAATACTCCATCCATCTCGATAATCTTTGTGGTCTTGAATGGGAAGCAGGAGGCCAATGCAGATGAGGTAATGTTCCGGGTTATCATGGGTTTGTCTGATCCGGTCGGAAGCGCGCATTTGAATCCCTCCATCATCCGCATGTAAGGCGTCTTCGGGACAATCCCGGCAGCGTTAAGGGACGTTTTCAGCTTTTTTGTCAATGAGTCAAGTTCCTTTAGGCTGCCGGCTTCAGGGCTAACGTATAGCGATATGTCGAGCATCTTTTCCTCGTCGTTTTCTATCGCTTCACGAATTC
>CAZPLO010000044.1:0-5627 GCA_964587725.1 uncultured archaeon | reverse complement strand
TTCGGTCGTATTCGCTGAGGTTGAATTTGTAGCTGTTTCCGCCGGCGTCGGTGAGGCTGCTGCCCCTGAACACGCTGTTTTTATCCCATACGGTGACGTTCGCGTCTTCCACGGGATCTCCGCCGCTGTCGTTGACGTAGACTTCAAGGTAGTGTTTGACGGTGAGGGTTGAGGCGGCTGAAATGTCCAGTTTGTTTTCGTTGAAGGTGGTGTTGAGGAGGGTGGCGTTGCAGGTGTCCCACATTATTATGTCGTTGTTGCTCGACCCGGATATGGTGGAGTCTATGAACCAGATGTACCTGCCGTCCGAAAATATTATTCCGTTGCTGTTGTCCGCTATAACCGCGTTCTTGAAGATGTTGCCGAATGAGTAGGACAGGTACAGGCCCGCGTGGGAGCTGTCCCTGAAGGTGTTGTTTTCATAGTATCCGTTGTCGGTCTGCAGCTGCAGCACGAGGCCGCGGTAGTTGTGGTGTATTGTGTTTCCTGTGAACGCCACCGGGACCGTTCTCTCCAGCTCCAGCCCCCGTTTGCCTTCGGAGCTGGTCCACCCCGCCTCGCTGAACTCGCTGTCCCGCATCTCGAACACGGTGGCGTTGTATATGAAGAACCCATAGTGTATGCCGGTGTCGTTTGAGGTTATGTTGCTGTTGCTAACGTTGAATCCTCCGCCGGTGGTGACGTCCATCCGAGCCTTCCCGTTGGCTGATGGAGAGAACACCAGCGTGGTGTTGATTAATGTAAGAATCCCGCCGTCGACTGTCACGTTGCGGTCCCGGCTTAACTGGATGGTCACATCCTCGCAGGTTGTGTTCTCGGTTATGTGCCAGTCTTCGTTGTAGCTGGGGCTCACGCCCGTGCAGGAGGCGATAGTTGTGTTCACAGTCAAACTCCAGTTGCTCTCGTCCGTCCAGTTTGATTTCCCTGCGGCGTCGTAGATGAGCACGCTCCAGTTGTAGGTTCCATCCGTCAGCGTGGCTGTCCAGTTCGTTTCATTGAAAGTGCCGCTGACGTCTGTCGAGTTAGTGTAGTGTATTTCGCCGCTGCTGTTCCACACGTATAATGTGAGGTTCTGCAGGTTGTTATCGTCCGACGCGTTCGCCTGGAATATTATGGTTGTGTCGCCGGTGGTTGAGTCTTCCAGCGGGTTCACGTGGCTGCCCCACGGGTTCTGGCTGTCGGGTTCCTCGCCGATGGTATAGTTACTGAATCCTGTGACGTTGAATTCAACAGTAGCTGCTGTTAGGCTGGTTAGGTTGTGGCAGTCCCCGCATTCTACGCCGTCTTTGAGTATTACGGGGTTGGTGAACCCCCATGCATCCAGGTTGTAGAAGGTGATGTTCGCTGAAGAGTTGATGTTGCCTGTGAACGCGCTGCTGTTCATGTAGGCGGTGTTGTTTCCGATGACTATGGTTTCTCCGAACAGTATGTCGCCGGCTGCTGTCATGTCCTTCAAAAATCCGCCGTTGCTGTCGTCCGTCCATCTGACTATTCCGAAGCCGTTGCCGTATGTTAGATGGTTCGTGTAGCTATCGCCCGTGTCGTCATATAATGTGGAGTTTGTTGCTGTGAAGTTGTTGTTTCGGAAGGTGTTGCCGTCCGCCAACGTCGTAACGTAAGATGCGAAGTCGCCGTCAGTCACGGTGTTCCCCAGGTAGTTGCCGTTTGTTGAACGGTACGTGTATACGCCGGCTGACCTGGCGTTGGGTGCTGTGGAGTTCACGGTGTTGTAGCTGAAGTTGCAGGCCTCCAGACTCCGCATGTAGATTCCGTAAGACCTGACCCCGGTGTCCGACGCAGTGGTTGTGGCGTACACTGTGTTGTTTTCAACCAACGCGTCGCTGTGGGTGTCCGTGGTGTACACGTTTATGCCGTAGGCGTATGATTCTGAATTAACGTTTACGTTGTTGCCTGAGACTTCTATCCCGGATGCGCTCCAATAGCCTTCAAAACGTATGCCGTATCCGCCGCTGGTGGAGTTCACCGTTATGGTGTTGTTGCGTATGGTGTTGTTGTGGAATTCGTCGTCGTCGTACATGTAGAATCCGAAGCCTTCACCCCCTGAGTAGACTGTGATTGTGTTGCCCTTGAACAGGCAGTCGCTCATCCTCCCATAGTAATACACTCCCACGCCGTCAACCACCGTGTCGCCGTCTGTGCGGCTGTCAAACGTGTTGTTCTCCACCAGATTATGTGCAAGGGAGTTGTAGCCCCCCAGGAGTATCCCGTAAGCGTCGCTTAATTCTGAGTAGACCGTGACGTTGTTGCCAGCTACCGTATTGTTTTCTGAAACTGAGATTTCAACGACATCAATCCCGTATGAAGAGCTTCCACTCCCGCTAGCATTCCACCGTACAGTGTTGTATTCTATGCGGTTAAGGTTGGCGTCCTCCATGTATACTCCTTCGGTGTCGTCCGGGAAAGCCGAGTCTAACGTGTTGTTTGCCACCACCGAATTGTTGACCCCGTCAAAGTAAATTCCGTAGCTGAAGTTCCAGACGTTGCCGAACCCCCGCACCGTGAGGCTGTTGTGCCCCTTAGAGTATACGCCGTATCCGCTCCCGTTCCCTAACACGTGGTAGCCGTCCCCCTCCAAGGTGACGTTGTCTGCGGTGATGTTGAAGCACGTGCCCTCCGCGGTTACGTTGTCTGCCAGCGTATACGTTGTATCAGCTAAACTGAGCACGGCGCATTCGGTCAAATCTGTCCCGCTCACCAACACCGTGTCGTTGGCTTCCAACACGTCGTAGCCTTGTGCGGTGCCGTTGCAGGTGGCGTTCCAGTCGTATGTCCCTGCTTCGGTGAAGCTGCGGTTATACTGGTATTGGATGGTGGTTTCGTTGAAGGTCATGTTATCCAACGTGGTCCAGCCGCCGGAGACGTTGAATTCTATCCGGCAGCATATGCCTGACCCGTTGATGCTTTCGCCGCTGGTGTCGTTGGTGTAGTTGGCGTAGAAAAACACCTGCTCGCCGGCGTAAACTGTGCCGCCTTCGTCCACTGCATCCCATACTGTGAGGTTGGTGTTGACGCCCACTCCGCCGGCGTAGCCCGTGAACCCCGTCACGTTGAACCATATGTGGGTGGTGTTCTCCTCCATACTGTAGTCTCCGCTGCCGTTGCACGTCCAAGAACCGCATTCCACAGAGCCGAAGTTCCAGGCGGTGCAGTGGCATACGGTGTCCACAGCCAACCCGTTCTTCAGCAACACAACGGTGGCGTTGTCCAACGCGAAGGTGCTCGAATTCAACGCCAAAAAATCTGTTAAGGAGCTGACGTCCGAGGGCGGGGTCGAGTAGCCGTGGACGTACTGCGGCTTCACAGTAGCGTTATCGGTCACATTCAACCCCCTCAAGGTGAGGGTGAAGTTGCCTGTTTTCAAATCCAGCAGAATGTATCTGTCGTATAATGCAGCATCCCGGAGCAGTGAATCGGATACTTCCTTCTCCTCCAGGAGGTAGCTGTTGCGGTCGTACAGTGTCAGGTTAACCGGTACCGCGGCCCCCGACCCGTCGACCACCGACACGTTAAGTGTAGAATTCGCTTCGACTATGTCGATGTCAGCCTGTATGTCCGACGCAACGTATGTGCCGTCGCCTACCAATATGTCCCAGCGTATATGAGTGTATGTGCTGTTGACTATGGTTCTGCTGTAGTATCTACCGGTTTCCAGACGGGTTATGTCACCCGGGTAAATGTGGTCAGCTATTCTGGTTATTCCAGCGTCTGTGGCGTTCACGGTGATGCTGCCCGGGTCGTAGAGTACGCCATTACGGGTGACGTTGAACCTTAGTATGGCAGCGTCTCCGCTCATGAACTTGTTGGTCCCCAACGCCCGGGTGTTCAACACCTCATCCAGTATCATGTACCGGGTTATGTTAACGGTTACCCCTGATTCTTCAACGTCTTTACCGTAGACTCCTTCGACGGTGTAGTTCACCATTACGCTGTGGGTGCCGGCGGCGAGACTGCTTTTGTCGAACAACAATGTCGCGTATCCGCTTCCGTTGGTGAGGTTGCTCCCCACGAAGGTGCTGTTCCAGTGGAAGCTGCAGTTAATCCCCTCCACACCCTCTAATGTGTCGTTGAGGTAGATGTGCGCTATAATGTTGATGTTGTTAGGCACTACGTCTTTGTTGTCTTCCCCGCCGGTGTTTTTTCCCCTGCTTATGCTGCTGCCGTTCAGCGGGTAGGTGACGTTCACTATGGTATAGTATGTCGGAGAGTTTATGGTGACATTCCTCTCCCCTGTGGTGTTGCGGTTGCCTGCTACGTCGCATGCCGTTGCGCAGTAGCTGTAGTTTCCGTAGTCGAGGGCTGCGGTTGAGTTCAAACTCTGGTTCACGCACAGAAACCAGTCTGTAATGTTGTGTCTGTACAGTCTGCCCATGTAATGCTGCTCTACTTCAGAGACGGTGAGGCTCCTGTTCCACACTCTGACCTCGTCTATGAGGCCCGCGTACTCGTAGCTTAAGCCGGAGTCCACTCCCAAAAACATGTCGCCGCTGCTGTCTATGGCGCCTGCCTGCGTTCCTGTCTCCGTCTGCAGGACTCCGTCCACGTACAGTTTCAGCGTGCCGTCGTCTTCCCTCACGCCGGCTATGTGCTGCCATCCGCCGTCCGGAGGGCTGTCGCTTACGACACTGTCTGTTCCTCCTCCGACATAGACGCTGAAACGCCAGCCCCCGCCTCCGCTGTCGGTCTGCCCCAGCCAGTATCCGTCCTGTGAAACCCCGTCGTACCTGTATATCAGCCGGCGGTTTTCATCCACCCCCTCCGGCTTGGCCCACACCAT
Source organism: uncultured archaeon (assembly GCA_964587725.1). Lineage (GTDB taxonomy): Archaea > Altiarchaeota > Altiarchaeia > IMC4 > SCGC-AAA252-I15 > WJMO01. The sequence continues at coordinate 832 of CAZPLO010000044.1, read as the reverse complement.
CAGCGTGAATCCGCCGGTGAAATCCAGTGTGCCGTCGTCGCCCGCCTGTACGTAGTCTCCTGCGCCGTCGTACATGAGGGAGCATCCTCCGACGCTGTCCGCGCAGTTGAATCCGCTGTCCTGATCCTGCGCCCCGTTCCAGCTGCCGTTGTTCCCGTACAACCCGGCGTCCACAACCAACGCACCCGACTCCCCCAGTACGGTGCGGTTGTCCAAATTATACATCAACACAAGGTTGCCGTCGTATACGGTGGTGTTGCTGTGGTTCCACGTGTACACTACACCCCCCAAGTCAGCCGCCTTTATGGACACGTTCACCTCCACGGACGTGTTGGTGGTGTTGTAGCCTTCAACGGGCGTCGGGTCCTCGAAGCCTATTCCAGGGTACGTGGTGTCCACCGTCACCGTCCAGTTAGATTCATCGGTCCAGTTTGATCTGCCCCTGGCGTCGTATATCAACACACTCCAGTCATAGGTTCCGCTCGCGAGCGTGGCGGTCCAGTTGGTTTCATTCCATGTTCCGCTCACGTTGGTGTAGTTTGTGTAGTATGCGTTGCCTGTTGAATTCCACACGTACAAGGTCATGTTCTGCAGGCCTATGTCGTCCGACGCGTTGGCGACGAATACCACCTCTGTCTCAGAGGTTGTGGTGTCGGATGCTGGACTCAGGTGGCTTCCCCAAGGCTCCAGCATGTCATGTGAGAGCGTGAACACGTCGTCGAGCACGTTGGTGTTGTCCGTGATATTCAATGTGTGCGTTTCCACAGCGTAGCTGTCGTTTGTCGCGTTCACGGTGTAGTCGCTGAAGTAATGCTGGGTTCCCCCGTCGTTT
>CAZPLO010000043.1:0-5839 GCA_964587725.1 uncultured archaeon | reverse complement strand
TAACAAAGTATCTAACCTAAAATACCGGGGCATTCATGCCCCGGATATTTATTTATGTAAGATATTTCTGTAAGATGTATCCCTCTCATATGGAGAAAGAAGTTCAGAAGGAGCCGGAGATGCCGGAGCCTAAGAGGACGCCGCAGGAAGTCTACCGCGGTCTGAAAAAGGAACTGCTTTCCGGTACACTGCGGGATAGAGAAAAAGGATTCAGCAAGGAGGAGATCGGGGCCATACGGCTTGTTCTGGAACAAGGAACCTCTGACGAAAAGGCCGTCGCAAAGGAGATATTCAACGAGGGAGTGCAGACCAAAAACCCCGACTGGTTCGAGTAGGCCTTTTATTTTCACGAATTTAATATCCATCCATGGCGTTAGAGTCCATATGGGGGTATGTTAGGCCGTATGTGCCCAACCTACTCGCCATAGTGTTTATCATAGCCTTGACCCGCCTGGTACTGGGTTCTCTGAGCAAAATCCTGCAGCTACTGTACAAGCACTTCAGCATACCCCGCGGCTACTACCTGAAGGTGCGGGCCGCCGTCAAGTTCCTAATCATTGTGGTGGCGGTGTTCGCGATACTGCTGTTCATACCGGGCGTCGACGAGAAGGTTGTTGCGCTGGTGGGTTTGGGCATGGGTGTTCTCGTGTCGCTGTCCTCCACCACCACCATAGGGAATGCGGTAGCGGGCGCCATACTCTACATGACCCGGCCCATCCGGGAAGGCGACCGGGTGGAAATAGGCGGCGTCCTAGGGGACGTGGTCCGCTTGGAACTGCTGTTCGTGCATCTGAAGACCATCAAGGACGAGATAGTGTCTGTTCCTTCGCTACAGGTGCTGAACGGGAAAATAATAAACTACACCCAACTCGACAAGGTTATACTTCACGTGGACCAGACGTTGGGCTACGACCTCGACCCCGGGGTGGTTGAGGACCTGCTGCTGGCGGCAGCCAAGAAAACCGATGGCATACTTGACGACCCCGAACCGTTCATACTCATCCGCGCCCTCCACGACTACACGGTAGAATACGAACTCAACGGCTACACCGACAACCCCCAGGCCAAGGTGCAGCTGGAGTCGAACATGCGCCGTAACATAATCTCGGAGTTCACTCGGGCGGGCGTGCAGATTATGTCCCCCAGCTACGTGAACGTGATGCATATACCCTGTGAGGGGAAGATTATGCCCCAACACGTCACCGGCGTCGAAACCAAGGCCGCCGACGAGGTTAAGGAGGAGCATGAGAAGAAGATAGCGGAGGCCAAGCAGCAGCTGGAGGAGAAGAAGCAGGAAGACATCAAGCTGAAGGAGAAGTGACTGAAGTGGATTTAACGGGTCTGATGTTGGATGTTCCCACAAGGGTGGTGGAGTTGGCTGTCGTCCTCGTCATGGCGCCGATAGCCATCAAGATTATAGACATGGTCCTCACGGACGTGTTCAACATCACCCGCTTCGACCCCACGTTGGAGAAGTTCGCCCACAAGACCATAGTCACAATTCTTTGGCTGTTCACGCTCGCAGTCCTGCTGGTAATATCAGGCGTGGACGTCACCGCGGTGGTGGCGAGCGTGGGAGTCGGCAGCTTCATAATCGGGTTCGCGTTGCAGAACACCTTGAACAATTTCGCGGCGGGTGTGATGATATTGCTGAATCACCCGTTCAGGGTGGAGGACGACGTTGAAGTGGCTGGAATCCGCGGGTTCGTGAAATCCATCAGCATGAGCAACACCCGGCTAATCACCTCAGACAGGGTAAAGGTCACCCTCCCCAACGCCATAATATGGAACAGCCCCATCCAAAACCACACCGCATACAAGAACCTGGAGCCTCCAGGGTAACTGGTTCTTTTTTATTGTCTCCCACAATATTCATCCTCTAAGATGATGTGCGAGCTCTGCGGCAAACAGGTGCCCCACACGGTGAGGGTGAGGCTGGAGGGCACCGTCATCTCCGCATGCAAAGGCTGCGCCAAGGCGGGGGAAATCGTGGAGGAGCCGAAGCCCGCCAAAACAACCCGGAGAAAACCCGTTCAGCCGACCGCGGAGTTCACCCTGGACGTCGAATACGACCTCGTAGACGGCTACGGCGCCAAGGTTAAGTCGGCCAGGGAGAGGCGCGGGTGGACGCAGGAGGACCTGGGGAAGCTGGTGAACGAACCCCATTCCCTCATACACAGGATTGAGTTGGGCAAATACGAGCCGTCTCCCGAAACAGCGAGGAAACTGGAGAGTAAACTCGATGCGAAACTGCTCACACCCCACCGCGAGGTGGAGGCTCCGCGGCAGAGGAAGGAATCCAAGGAGATAACCCTGGGGGACATGGTTGTGGTGAGGAAGAAGAAATAATGGACCCTGTGGTGATTGCCTTGGCGGCCGCGTTCGCGGCCGGAACCCTCCTCCTGCTGAACTCGGACACGGAACGGCACGTGGGGGTGTTTTTCATAATAAGGTCGGGGTATGGGATAAAACTCATAGACTCGCTGGCGAAATTCAAGCCGCGGGTGTGGAATTTTATCGCAGACTTCTCAGTTCTCCTCTCATTCGGGGGCATGGGAGCGTATTATCTGTCAACCAGCGAGGAGACTAAACCGAACCTGTACATGGGCATTCCGCTGCTGGGTCTGCTGCTGTCCGCCGCCGCTTTTTTCACGGGCGAAACCTCCGCAGCATTACTGCTGGCCATCGCGGCCCTGGCGTCCTACCCGCTGCTGTCCGCCGTCAGGAACACGGCAGCGAACTTCATGTACACGGCTCTGCTGCTTGCCTCTACCTCCCAGCTGTTCATCAACGGGTTTGCGGCCGCCGCCTTCGGCTTCCTGGGGTTGCCGGCGCTGATGGTGTCCGTGATGGTTTCGCACGGCCTTAACATACTATCGGCTGAAACAACCCTCCCGGGGGTCTCCCCCCTGCTGCCGTCGACTCAGGAGGGTAACGTGGGCGTGTCCTTCCCAGGGTACGGCATATTCATACCCTGGTGGTATGCTCTGATAGCGTTGGCTACGACGCTGGTGTCCCATGAAGCCGCCCACGGCGTACTCACCCGGGTGGCGGGGGTCCGCCTCAAGTCCACCGGCATACTGTCGGCGCTGGCGCTGCCTATCGGCGCCTTCGTGGAGCCGGACGAAGACGAGTTGAAAAAAAAGTCTTCGGTGCAGCGGATGCGGGTGTACACCATGGGTTCGTTCGCCAACCTGGCGGTCGGGTTGTTGTCTGTGCTACTGATTATCGCCTCCACCTTGTTTTTCGCAAACACGGTCCACTCCAACGGCCTCAGCGTGGTGGGCCACATGGAGGGCTTCCCGGCCGAGGACGTGGTACCTGTGGATTCAATAATATACTCTGTGAACGGGACACCAACTCCTCGGTTCGACGTGTTCAAGAACCTAACAGCCGGCTTGAAGCCAGGCGGCACCGTGTCGTTGAACACCAGCGAAGGCGTATACGACATAACATTGGCTGCTGGCGAAGAAGAGCCTGAAAGAGGCTACATAGGAATCTACTTGATGGAGAATCTGGAGTTCAGCGGCCCGGCATCCGGATTCATCAACGTGGGGTTGCTGTCTTTCGTGATAAACGCGTTGAGTTGGATAGCGTTCTTCAACGTCAACATAGCGTTGGTGAACCTGCTGCCGGTGATACCGTTCGACGGCGGCCGGATGTTCAAGGAGGTTGTATCCACCATGAATCTTTCAGAAGGCGGCGTCAACAGGATAGTCTACGCGGTGGTGGCGTTCACGGCGTTGATATTCCTGGTCAACCTCATACCCCTGCTCAGCATGCTGGCTGAACTCTTCCTCAATCTAGTTTGACGCTCATGTAGGGTCCGCGTCTTCTATAGCCTAGTCTGCGGTAGTATTCCCTGACCCCTATGCCGGAGGTCACGTTCAACCTGGTTTTCCCGTACTCCTCCAAGGCGATCCGCTCCGCCTCCCTGATGAGTTCGGTGCCGTAGCCGCGGTGCTGCCACTCGTACTCCGGCTGCTCCCCTATCTCCACCGCTGGCCCGTACACGTGCAGTTCGCGTATCAAAGCAGTGTCCTCGTCCACTTCCGGACGGAACGGCTTATACGGTATCCTGAGGCGGGTGAAACCCACCAGCATGTCCTGTACGGTGTCTTCGAAGCTGAGGAAGACTTCGGTGCCGCCGCTGGCCTCGTACGTTTCCCTCACCAACTCTATGTCGTCGGGGTCAGGCTCCATCCCCTTTTTGAGGAAGCGGCCCACCTCCCTGCACCGTATGCACGAGCACTTCACCCCTTCCTCATCCATGCGGTCGTATACGAGCTGCCCCAGGTTGCTCGCCTTTATGCCTGCTTCGACGAGGTTGCTGGGTATGTCCCGCATAATCCGCATGGTCCGAACCCACTTCGGCATCGTCGCCTTAACCTTCACTATCAAGTCTACGGCGTCTTCGGTGCCCAATGGTTCGAATTCTCCGTTCCGGTAGCGTTCACTGTATTCCGTCCCCTCCATCACCAGGCACGGGTATATCTTCAGCATGTCCGGCTTGAACTCCTGCTGCGTGAATATCTTCTCGAACGCGTTCAAATCCAGTTGGGGGTCGTAGCCCATGATGCCGGGCATCATGTGGTACCCTATCTTAAGTCCGCTGTCCTTCAGTTCTTGCGTTGAATCTATGACGTCCTGCACGGTGTGGCCGCGGTCCACCAGTCCATAGATTCTGTCGTCGGGGTTCTGGACGCCGACTTCAACGCGTGTGACGCCGAAGTCGAGCATGAAGTTTATCTGTTCGGCCCGCGCCCAGTCCGGCCGCGGCTCAAAAGTTATTCCAACGCACCTCACAGACGAAGACTCGTTGACCTCCTGGATTTTTTCACGATAATTGAAGTTTTTAGGATTTTTTTCGTAATTGTTTATGAATTCTTCCGGATGGTTTTTCGCTTCATCGTAGTTGCCTTGGAACTCGTTCATCGCCCTAACGCATTCCTTCACGAACCAGTCCTGGTAGTCCACGCACCGCGCAGTCAAGGTGCCGCCCATCACAATCAACTCCGCCTTGTCCACCGGATGCCCTATGCTCTTCAACTGCGTCAGCCGCATGGTCGTCTGCAGGTACGGGTCGAACCCGTATTGTATGGCGCGCCGGGTGGCGGGCTCCTTCCCCGTGTAGCTCTGCGGGACCTCCATGTCGGGTCCGCCGGGGCAGTACCTGCACCGGCCGTGAGGGCACTCGTGGGGGCTGGTCATCGCCGCGACAACAGCCACCCCGCTCAACGTGCGGGTGGGCTTCTTCTGCAGTATGTGAAGTATCCTCCTCCTCTCCTCCGGCCCGGCTTCCGCCAGCAGCTCGCTGTTCCGTATGAACTGGTCCAACCCCAGCTTCACGGCGAGCTCCCGCTTCTTCTCCTCCAGGGCCTCCCGGCTGCCTATGTCGCCTGACAGTATCCGCTCCACCAACCCGCGGTATTCTTTCATACTACATGATAGATGCAACACACGCTTTTATGTGCAACGGCGGTTGAATTTTAACTTTCCCCACTTAATATCCTATAATGGCCGTTAAACGCGTCCGCGCAGCGAAACTTAACCGCCCGGATGTGGAGGAGGAACTGATAAGGAGTTCCGAGGAGCACTGCGACTTACCGGCGATTGCCAAGGCCTTGGGCAAACCGAAGAACGGGATGACAGATGATTCTAAGAAGGTGTTGCGGAAGCAGTTGGACGACGGTCCAGGCCTCGTGTGAAAAACCCGAAGAAAGAATATTGTAGGAGATGTGTTCAGGGGGGTCTCCGACCCCCCTAACTCGTGGTTTGATCAACCTTTATTAATCTATCCTCTTGAATACTGCGAGCTTTAGCTCGCATGATGAAAAGA
>CAZPLO010000042.1:0-6144 GCA_964587725.1 uncultured archaeon | reverse complement strand
CCGCACCGGCTTTCCCACCTCCGCCGGCGCCTGCGTTATGGAGACTTCCTCGGGGTGGGCTGTGGCGGTGAATCCGGCGTACAGGTCCTCGGACACCGGCGGCCCCACCTCCGCCACCACCGTGTAGTTTCCGGGCGTCAGCGGCACGTAGTTTGTGGTGTGGTTGCCCCGCTGGTTCTCGGCCAGCACGTTCACCCTGCCCTCCGGCTCCAGCACCAGCACGTTCGAAGACACGGTGTCGGGCGCCGTCAGCGTGATGTCCACTGTCCCGTTCAACTCCACCGTGTTTTGTGAGACGGTGAGGTTCACCGGGTGCGCGGCAGGCAGTATAGTCAACGCAGCGTACACGTCCCTCCCGTACGGTTCACCCACCTCAGCCAACACGGTGTGGCTGCCGGGGTTCAGTGGAATGTAGGTTGCGGTGTGGTTGCCCGGGCCTTCGGTGAGGGCGTTGACGTAACCGTCCGGCTCCAGCACATACAGCGACGAGTAAGTGAAGTCGGGGGCGGTCAAACGTATGGTTGTCTGCTCTCCGGCGTATCCTCCGTCAGCAGTCAAAGAAATCTCCGGCAGCGTTCCAGGCTCCGGCGGCTGCAGCGTGAACCACCGGTACAGTTCCCCGTAAGGGGACTCCGCCAGCACGGTGTAGTTGCCGGGGACGGTGGGTTTGTAGTTGTATGATGCGGTGGTCAGGTTCTCGCCGAGGATGTGGACTGTGCCGCCGGGCTCCAGCACATACAGTGAAACATCCTCGCCTGCCACGGATATTTCGACGGAGCCGTTGTATGGTATGAGATGCGGCTCCACCGTGACGTTGGGTGCGGCGGCTCGTTCAACCACCGACACGTTACGGTACAGTGTGGCTGTTTCGTTGCCGAAGTACAGTGTGGCGTGCAACTGTATGTCGCCGGTGGATGACGCGAGAAACGAGTGCTCCACCAGTGTGGTGTCCTCCCAGGTGGTGGTCGACAGCCTCCCCTTCTGCGCTACGGTGAGTAGTATGTCTGCCTGGTCGCCGGCGTACACCACCGCCAGCACGGTGTCGTTCAGGTAGTATGTGGTTTTTTCGGTCCGCAGGTACGTCAGAGGCGCGGCGGTGGACGACCCCAGGGTCTGCGGCTGAACGGCCTGCAGTAGCAGGAGGACGGCGGCAGCCAGCAGTAGCGGCTTCAGAGACTCTAGTCTGGAGGAGCTGGCCGGCCGGGGCACCTTCTCTCGGGGTTAAAGCCCCTGGTTCAATACGATACCGTCCGAATTCAGCTCCAACCCGTGTGTATGTCCTTGTGCAGAAGACTTTGTTGCTTCGTTCACGCCACCACCCTTTAAGAATATCTTAAAATCTTACTTCAGTATTTGATTATCAAATAAAAAGCATAATAAGGGGGTATATGGGGGAAGATATTCTTACGTCGATTCTACGCCGGTGAAGGTTATCTCGTTCGAACACGTCCCCTTCACCGCCGAGGGCACCTGCAGCCTCCAGTAAGTCTGCTTGCTGCTGCCCTCCCCAGCAGCCAGGTCGAACGCCGCCTTCAACTCGCCGCAGGTCTGCTCCTGGTCTGTATCCAGGCTGCACATGCTCCCGTAAGCGACAGATTCGTTGCTGTAGCGGTTGCTGCCAACAGATATTGTTCCCGTGTCGCATGCCATGTCGCTGCCATTCACCTTCAAATCCAACGCCACGTTACCCCGGTTCACCGCCTCCGCGGCCTCATCCGACGACGTCGCACCCACGCCGAGGGTGCCGTAGTCTATCTCCGCCTCCGTGATATCCAACGCCGTCAAGGTGTTCACCGTCGCCGTGGAGCCGCCGTTGTCCCCTGAGAGGCTGTCGTTGACTGAAATGTTGCACGCCCACGTCCCGGGGCCCGCGTAATACAGGACCTGGAACGTACAGTACACGTCCGCCGAACCCCCGGCACCCAGCATGTTGCATGAGCCGTTGGTGTAATGGCTGCTGTTGTCGTCCACCGCATCTTCAGTGGTCGACCCGGTGTCCCAGAACACGGCCCACGCGTAATCCAGGTCCTCCCATCCGTCGGCGTCTGCTACTGTGGCGTTGCAGTGCACCAATGTGCTGCCGCCCGCCGGCAGGTCCACCGGGTCAGTAATGGCCACAGCGCCGACTTCGGGGGCGCCGTTTACCAGCACAACAGCCCCCCCCGTCACATTACTCTTCACCTGGGTGAGGTTGCTGGTGAAGTTCACATCCAGCGTGTGTGTGCTGCCGGTGTCTCCGGTGACGTTCAACGTGAAGTTCAGCCGGCACAAGTCCCCGGAGGCCATGACGCCGCAGGACATCGGATTCGACTCCGCGTAAAACGGCCTCCCACCCGACGTAATATTCACGGCGGTCATAGAACCCGTGCGGTTGTCTCTGACGGTGCCGTTCACTTCCCCGCACGACTCCCCCACCACGCCGGCGCACGTGACGTTCGCGGACAGAGTGAACGTCTGGTTCCCCGGCTGTGATGCTGCCGGAGACGCCAACACAGCCCCTAGGCTGTTGCATGGTCTGACCGTATAATACATGGTCTCGCTCGCGTTATAGTTTGCGTTCGTCCCGTTCCCCCAGGAATGCCATTTGTACGCGTATGTGCCGCCGGACGTGAACGCGTAGCTTGCGTTGTACGCATCGCTGACGTTCGACGCCGTCACGTTGGTGTTGTTCACCTCCAACCAAACAGTCCCGTTCGTCGAAGCAACCGTCACATTGAACAACCCCGTGCCGGAGCAGATGAGGGAGCCGTTGCTGTCCCAGAGGCCGGTGAACACAGGATACTCCTGGTCCGCCAGCCCCACCACCGTGGCGGCGGACTCGCCGGTGTCGTTTTTCACGACCTCCGTGAGGTTGGAGAAGAACACCACATCCAACTCCCATGTGCTGTTAAGCTCCCCCGTCGCGTTCAACGTGAAATTCAATTGGCAGACGTCTCCGTCACCCAACACGCCGCAGTCCAGCACCTGCGAGTAGATTGCCTGCAGCGGCCCCCCGGAACCAACAGCCTGCATGTGCTGCAGGCTCCCGTTGTAGTACGATGGAGTCGAAGACCCCGTCAGCGAAACATAATCCAGCCGTATGGTGCCGTTGCCGCCGGCTCCGCCGCAGTCGTCACCCGACGACTTGTGGTCGCACACCTCCGGCCCCCCCAAAGCGGTGACGTCTCCGGTGATGTTCCGGGCCCGCAGCCACACCGCCCCCCCAGCGCCGCCGCCGGGGCCGCCGTCCCACACCGGGTCCGTGGTATGCCCGTCGGCGCTGACGTTAGCGTATACGGTCTCCGCCGCAATGAACACGATGCCGCCGCCGTGGCCGCCGCGCTGGCACAGGTTCGGTATGGAGCCGGGGTCGGCGTCCGATGCGAACGGGTTCCAGTCGCAGTTGTCGTCGTCGGAGTCCGAGCCCCCTCCCCCTCCGCCGCCGAAGAACATGTCCGATAACTCCGCGGAACCTATTGTGCCGCCGCCCAACGGGAGGTTGCAGTTGCCTTCCTCGCCGGCGTCGTCTCCCGGTGTTCCGTGACCGCCGCCGGCGCCCGGGTCTCCGCCGTCGTCGTTGGTGCAGATGGAACCGCCCCCGCCTATGCCGTTGGCCTTGTAGGTTTCGCCGTCGCAGCTGCTCGACCCCACCTGCCAGCCCCACCCCGTTACGCCCTCACCCTGTCCGCCGTCGTCGTCGTCGCCGTCCCACGCGCCCTCGTGGTACACGGCCCCGCCCCGGAAACCTTTAGAGTACACGGTCACCTCCCCTTGTATGTCGACGGTGCCGTTGGCCCTGAACGCCACTATCCCGCCGACGACGCCGTTCCAGTAAGGGGCGGTTACGCTGGCGGTCGCGTTCACGGTCACGTTGGTGTAATGCGGTATCCTCACCACCTGGGCGACGGACGCGTTGTGCCGGACGTTTTCAGCGGGACGCTGTTTGTCGCCGGAGGTGGCGGTGTGTGGTGTGAAGATTTCAGGGTCGAAGTAGCAGTAGGTGTTCTCCACCGGAGCGTCCAGGGTCAGCACGTTGCCGCCGGCCGCGGAGACGGTTCTGAACTCGTACGCGCCGGCCAAGCATTCGCCGGAGCCGTTCTGCATCTGAATAATCAATACTTCGTCGCCTGGCATGAACTCTGAGCTGTCGTTGACGGTGAGGTTAATGCTTCCCGCCTCCACGGTGTCGTTGACGAACGTGTAGTTGTTCACTATCGTGCCGGCTTCGGTCACGTTCAGGAAACCGTCGACGCCGTCGCCGTATACGCTGGTGGAGTTGTCCCGCACCAGCGCCTGAACCCGTCCGCACAGCGCCCCCGACGTCCCCGCGCACTGGACGGTGGCGTTAACCCAGAAGCTCCCGCCCTGGCTGAGGTTGGCGTCCGCCTGCACTGAAACGTTCAGCCACCCGTACGTCTGCAGTATCACGCAGTCCACCGTCACCGTGTCCCCCGCAGGGTTCTGTGTCGAGTTGACGGTGAAGTCCGCCGAAAAACCCCCGACTTCGCTGTCGTCGCAGCTGAACGTCACGTCAGCTGTTTCACTGTCGGAGAAGTCCGTGTTGTCTGAAAAATCATCCGATATCTTGGCGCAGTCCCCGCTACAATACACGTAGGTGTCGTTGCTGGTTCCCGTCGACGTTATTTCAAGGCTGCCGGCGGCGGCCGCCACGTTCAAATACGATGAAACATCGAGCGTGGATTGGTTCCACTGTATCAGCGGCGTCAACACGTCGCAGTCCACGGTTATGTCGTTGCCTGAGTGGTAGGTGGCGTTGACGTTGTATGTTGTCGAGTAACCGCCTGAAGACTGGAGGTCCGGCGGCGAACAGGTGAAGGTGACCTGCTGAGTCTCCCCGTTCCCCATCGCCCCGATGCTGCCCGTGTCCGACGAGGTGAAGGCTGAGCCGCTCCCCGACATCTCAGTCACCGTCACGTCCAGGTTGTAGCCCGCCGACTCCACGTTCACGTTGGAGTTCACGCTGTTGCCCGCGTACACGCTCCCCAAATCCAGCGTTCCCTGGCTCCAGTCCACCTGCGACTGCTGGACGGTGCAGTCGACGGTTACGTTGTCGCCCGAAGCGTGTTCCGTGGAGTTGACGCCGTAGACTGCCTGGTAGACCCCCGGCGTCTGCCCGCTCGTCGGGCTGCAGTTGAACTGTATCTCCTGCGTTGAACCGCCTCCCAGGTCTCCGACGTCTTCAGGCGAAGCCGACATGAAAGAGGTCCCGTTCCCTGATAACTCGTTTACTGTTATGCCGGTGTTGCCTCCGGACACGTCGAAGCTGGCGTTAGAGGCGGTCTCCAACCCGTCGTACACGGAACCCATGTCCAGGGTGGGCTGCTTCCATATCACCGACACCAACTCGGTAACCTGGCATATGACGTTGAGTTGCTCGGTTTCGCTGTAGTTCAGCGAGGTGAGGTTGAAGACCGCGTAAAAACCTCCGGCACTCTCGTTCGAGCACGTGAACAGCACCGGAATGCTGTCTTCGTCCGTCATGTCCGTGTAAGTCCAGTTGCACGTCAGTGTGCTGCAGTTGCCTGACGAGCACGTCACGTTCACTCCGTCCTGTTCGCCGGCTGCGGTGACGTTGACCGTTCCAGATAGGTTGCCGTTGGCCTGCAGCCCCGCCCCCAAATCCAGTGTCGCCTGGCTCCACCCTATGGAGCCGACGTAGCTTCCGTCCTCCATCGCGAACCAGTACACCTTCTCGCCGGTGTGGGTGTTGCAGACGGTTCCCGCGTCCTCCTCGCAGTAGCGGTAGGACATTCCCGTGGATGTTACGTCCTTCGCCCAAGCATACTGCGGGTCCTGGTTGCCTGCGTCGTCGTTCTGCGTCACCATCACCCTGGGGTTCGTGTACTCCGGGGAGAAGCTCGCGGCCGTCCAGTCGCTGTTGCTTATGGTCGCCGAACCGTACTGGAAGTTGACGTCGTCAGAGAAGTTAGCCTCCGACGTGTCTATCGCCACGTACCCGAAGGTTTCCGCGGGGTTGTTGGAGTCGCAGGCGTCCCCGGTTCCCGTGTGCACGCACCCGACGTAGTGGAATCCGCTGGTTGACTTGTCTGCGTCGTCCACCCACGCTATCGCGCCTATCTCCCCGTTCTGTGAATAGGTTTGGGCCTGCGTCCACACCTCCGGCGTCCCAGCGAACGAGGTCGT
>CAZPLO010000041.1:0-6376 GCA_964587725.1 uncultured archaeon | reverse complement strand
AACTGGAGGACACCACCGACGAAAGGGTCAAAAAAATAAAGGACCTTCACTTAAAGGACAGGTCAGGGACGCTGTCTTTAAAGGAATCGGAAGAGCTCAGGGGTCTGGAGGACAAGGAAGTCACCAGGTACTGGCTGCGGGAGCACCTGATACCCACCGTGCCGCTTCACGAGCAGAAGGGCATGGAGTGGCTCCACACCATAGGCGACGGGGCCGCCGAAGTCAGGCCCTACTCCTTCATCACCACATGGGAGCTGATGACCGAGAAACAGAGGAATGTCTGGAGGTGGTACAAGGACAACTGCCTCCTACGATACCAACACCTCATGGTGGGGTACTTCATACCCAAGAAGGCCGACCTCGGATGGTTCAAGAAAAGCGCTAAAAGCAAGTTCGAGTCCCTGTTCGAGGACGTGGACGAGGAAATATACTCCGAGAAAGAGTTCGCGAAAAAGGTGAAGGAGCAGCAGGCACAGCTGGAGGATGTGGAGGAGGAGCTGACGGGCTACGACCGCTTCACGGTAGAGGAGGAGAAGAAGATACAGAAGCTCTTCCAGCAGCATCTCAAGGAAGTTGCCGAGCTGCAGAAGCAGTACTACGGCTGACTTATTAAGTTACTTTAGTAAGTATTGTTTGAGGATTATATGCCATACGCGATACCTGCCAACATCCGGTACGAAGAGCGCCTCGTGGGGCCGCTGACCATAAAGCAGACCCTCTACATGGGGGTTGCGCTGATGGCCGCAGGCTTCATATACTTTAGCACAGACCTGCCGTCCGCTGTGAAGATGCCGCTGGCGCTGGTCTTAGCCTTGGCGGGGGCGGGGTTCGCGTTCTTCAACCTGGACGTTTGGCTCGGCAACTACATAGGTTTCATGCAGCAGACCAAGAAGACCTCATGGATTTCGCCGGCGGCCAGGAAGCTGATGAACGTGAAATCCATCCGCGCCGACGTGGTGTTCATGCAGGACGCCCGCGTCCTCGGAGTCATCAAGGTGAGGCCCATAAACTTCGGCGTCCTCAGCGAACAGGACAGGGACACCGTAATCTACGGGTTTCTGGAGTTCCTCAACGCCCTCAACTTCCCCATCCAAATATGCATGCGGTCGGTGAACCTGGACCTTGAAGACTACCTCAACCACCTGAAGAGGCGGATAGTCCAGCGAGACGACAAGATAGCGCTCGCATACTACGAGCACTTCGCGGAGTACATGCGCTCCTACATTAAGGTGAACAAGATAAACGACCGCCACTTCTACGTGATAGTTCCGACGCAGAAGAAGAAGACCGAGAAGGAGACCATCGACTACCTGGAGACGCAGTGCGAGGAAATCATCGGCCGCCTGAGTCTGTCCGGCATCGTGGCGGAGCGGATGAACACCCGCCAGCTAATCAACTACTACAAATCGTATTTCACCGACAGCTTTGAACTGTATGAAAGCTACATAAGCCCCATAACAATGTACCGTAAGATGTGGAAGGAGGCTCCCAAGCCGGTGCAGGACCTTAAGGGTTCGGCCCAGGCGGAGGCGAAGTAGATGGCCCTGCCGTTCATGTCGTCGGGGGAGGGGGAGAAGGACACGGAATCCTACACGGAATACGAGGACCGGCTGATAGAGTATCTCACGTCGCCGTCAACAATCATCCAGCACCCCTCAGACATACAGATAACCAAATACCACCAGGTCGTGTGCGCCATCAACTACCCCCGCCTCGTGGACCCTGGATGGCTGACCCGGCTTATTGAAATGAACCTAGACTTCGACCTCGCCATCCACATCAGCCCCTACAAGATAGACACCACCATAAAGTTGTTGGAGAACGAGATAAAGAAGCAGAAGACCGACTTGTATGCGATGGAGACGGAGGGCAAGATCGTGCCTCAGGCGCTGATACAGCAGCACCAGGACACCATGGCTCTGTTGCAGCTGATACAGGAGGGGACGGAGAAGATGTTCGACATGTCCCTCTACATAGACGCGAAAGCGTACACGAAAGATGACCTCAACCGCGTCAGCAAGCAGATAAGGGACACCATGAACAGCATCATGATTATCCCGAAGATACCGTCGTATCAGATGTACCAGGGCCTCCGCAGCGTCCTGCCCTTGGGCAAGGACGAGCTCAACGTCACACGCAACATAACCTCGTCCGCCGCCGCGGCGTGCTTCCCGTTCGCCATAACATCGCTGGAGCAGCACGCCACCGGCATACTCCTGGGCTTCAACGAATACAACAGCATACCGATTATCGTTGACCCGTTCGAGCTCAGCAACCCCAACATATTGGTTCTGGGGACGTCGGGGGGCGGGAAAAGCTACGCCATCAAACTGCTGCTGATGCGGGAGTTCATGGAGGGGGTGTCCATAAACGTCATAGACCCGCAGGCGGAGTACACGGACCTGATACGCACATTCAACGGCGACGTCATACGTATTGCTCCGGGCTCGGAGAGCGTCATCA
Organism: uncultured archaeon; assembly: GCA_964587725.1. Lineage (GTDB taxonomy): Archaea > Altiarchaeota > Altiarchaeia > IMC4 > SCGC-AAA252-I15 > WJMO01. The sequence goes on along the minus strand of CAZPLO010000041.1, from coordinate 3,913 downwards.
ATCCCTTCGACATGATGGACCAGACCTACGACGAGAAAAAGCTTTCACTGCTCGCGTTCTTCCGATGCCTCCTCGGCGAATTGACGGAGCCGCAGCGGGCCATCTTGGATGAGACCATCGACCGCGCCTACGAGGAGAAGGGCATCACCAAGGACCCCAAGACGTGGAGCATGGAGCCTCCGATACTGGAGGACTTGTACAATGAGGTGCTGCCGCTTACGAAGTCGCAGAAGGAGATAATATACAGCCCGGCCATGGCCATCGTGAACCGGCTGAAGAGCTACGTGTTCGGGCCCATGCGGTTCCTCAATCAGCAGACCAGGATAGACTTGGGCAACCGGATGATAAGCTTCGACATCCGGGACGCCCCCGACATAGGGAAGGGGACGGTCATGTTCCTGCTGCTGGAGTACGTTTACACGCAGATGAAGAAGTCCAAGACCCGTAAGATACTGGTGGTGGACGAGGCGTGGACCGTCTTGTCGGCGGGCGAGCAGGCCGAATACATCCTGCGGCTGGTGAAGACCTGCCGTAAGTTCAACCTGGCGCTGGTGATGCTTACGCAGGACGTCGAGGACGTGCTCATATCGAGGGCGGGCCGCGCCGTCTTAACAAACACGGCCACCAAACTGCTGCTGAAGCAGGACACGTCCGTGCTGGACCAGCTGGTGGACCGTTTCAACCTCAATCAGGCGGAGATGCGTTTCCTGAAGATGGCCACACCCGGCCGTGCGCTGCTGATTGCGGAGACGACGAGGATTCCCATATACATCAACGCTTCGCCCGAGGAGCATCGCGTCATAACCACCCGCCCGGACGAGCTGGTGCAGATGGAGCAGATGAAGCGGCCGGAGGGGGTTGAGCTGGTGAAGGAGTTCGACATAAACAAGCCCGTCCACCGAAAAGACGAGTTGACGGACGACCAGATAAACGCCCTCTCGCAGCGGAATTTCGAGGAGCTCCGGGTCAAGACCTTGGCCGGGGAGTCTGACCTGTTCCTCATAAACAACGAGACCGGGGACACGGACGAGCACTTCGTGCTTCAGCACCTCATACTGGAGGAGATAAGGAAGTACACGGACAAGGGGCTGATACACCACACCCGGCTTCCGGACGTCACCTTCGAGTCGGCCAGCGGGAAGCTGGTTGCGGTGGAGGTGGAGGCCGACGTGGGCATGAAAAAGAGTTTGGACAACATGCAGGATAAGATGCCTGTGATGGAGAAGTACGACGACCACTTCTTCGTGGTCACCAACCCGGCGCTGAAGAGGGACTACCAGAGCAAGTTCGGCGACATACTCACCAGGGACGAGGTCCCCGCCAGGATAGCGTCATACTTCCGGTAAAAAAATACCTGTATTTTTTATATAATTTAAAATATTTTATAAATAATTGAAACTCACAGCTTTTTATACCTGCCCTCACATACTTTACCGATGGTGCCCATCTTAAGAGACAACAGCAACTGCGCACACCGGGTCGGAGACCGCTGCGGAAACGACAAGGTCGCCAACGCCCCAGTCGTAAACGACAGCCTCCAGTCTAGATGGTACTGCAGCCAATGCCCCTACTACGAAGACCGTGACTGAGATGAAGCTGACGAAAAAAGCCGCCCTGCTTCTTCTGCTGGCGCAGAACGCCTCCGCTGAAGCGTGCATGGCAAACATCCCCGCCCTCAACGAACTCATCCTCGACATCCAGACAATCGGCAACCCCATAGGCTTCTTCATGCTCGCCTACATGGGCGTGAAATGGATTGTGGCCGAGGGTCCGCAGGACGTGGAGAACGCACGCCGAGGCGTAATATACGTGGTCATAGGCCTCATACTGCTGAAGGTCAGCCACCCGCTGGTGGTGTACCTGCTGTGCTTCTGAAACTTATATAATCCCGTAAACCATATATCATATCATGAGGCTTCGACTGGCTTTAACCGTTTTCATGCTGGTTCTTGTGGTTGTGGACGCCCAAGCCAACCCCGCCGTGTCATGGGTTCCCTCACTGAAGACCCTAGCCTACGCGCTGGCGTGGATTATGATGGTTATAATGGGAGTTAAGTGGATTATAGCCGACAGCCCCAACGAGCGGGCGGAAGCCAAGAAGGGGATGATGTACGTCGTAATAGGCCTGCTGATTGTGGCCAGCGCCTGCCAATTGCTTGACCTGTACTGCGACAACGCCCGGCAGGCCCTCGGCGGGGATTTCACGTGCGACCTAAGCTCTTTCGGCTGCTAATCATGAAACTCAACCCAAGTGAAATAAAGGCTCGGGCCAGGGAAGACTACCGGAGCACGTGGCTTGACACCGCTGGCATCATACCCCAGAAAGGGGGGGACTTCACCGGAGGGACAGGGAAACCCCACCCCATCCACGACCTAATTCAGGACGTGAGAAAAGTGTTCCTCGGCCTGGGATTCGACGAAACAGAGAACCAATTGTTCATACCAGAGGGGGACGTGTACAAACAGTACGGTCCTGAGGCGCCGGTGATACTTGACCGGTGCTACTACCTGGGCGGACTCACCCGCCCCGACATAGGATTGAGCGACGACAAGATAGCGGAGGTGAGGGCGGTGGCGGACGTAGACCCCAAACGCCTGAAGGCGTTGTTTCGCGAGTACCGCGCCGGAAAAATAGAAGGCGACGACGTCCTCGAATCCATGGTTCAGCGGTTCAAGGTGACCACGGACGAGGCGACGAGGATACTGGACTTGTTCCCGGAGTTCAGGAACATACAGCCGGTGTGCGGTAAAACCACACTCCGGAGCCACATGACCGCCGCATGGTTCCCCACCCTCGCAGCACTGCAGGATGAGGTGCCGGTGAAGCTGTTCAGCGTCGGCCTGCGGTTCCGCAGGGAGCAGAAGGTGGATTCGTCACACCTCCGCGTCCACTACGGCGGAAGCTGCGTCATCATGGCCGAGGACGTAAGTCTGGAGGCCGGGAAGAAGGTGACTGGACAGATACTGGAGGCGCTGGACTTCGGCGATGTCCGCTACGAGCAGAAGAAGGCGACATCCAACTACTACGCCTCCGACACCGAATACGAGGTCTACAGCGGAGATATCGAGGTGGCGGACATTGGCATGTACAGTCCCGTCTCCCTCGCCCAATACGACATCGAATACAACGTCTTCAACCTGGGCTTCGGGCTGGAGCGGATTCTGATGGTGAAGAACAATGTGGAAGACATCCGCGAAGTACTGTATCCGCAGTTCTATTCGACAGTCGAGTTAAGCGACGCCGACCTTGCGAAACTGGTTTCCATAAACAGGCGGCCGGCTACGGACGAAGGCCGCAGGCTTCAGGAGGCTCTGGAGAAAACCTTCAGCGACCACGCCGACGAGAACTCGCCGTGCTCGTTCAACGCGTATGAATGGAAGGTGTCCGGCAAAAAGGTGACGGTGAACGCCGTCGAACGAGAGGAGGGCAGCACCCTTTTGGGGCCCGCCGCCCGGAACAGAATATACGTCCACGAAGGCTCCGTATACGCTCTGCCGGAGGATACGTCGGGTCTGAAGCAGGACGTGTCAGACATCGTCGGAAAAGGCGTTAAGCTGCCGTTCACTGTATTGGATGCGTTGGCGGCGTACGCCGCCGCCGATGTTGAGGACCGCGTGGGCGGCGGCGAACGGGAGGGCTTCATCCAGTTCAAGATGGCCAAAGGGCCGGCGGACGTGAACGTTAAGATTGCGCAGAAGGCCCGCCGCTTCATCGAATCACACAACAAGAGGATTTCCGTGAAGGGGCCGGTGTTCACGTCGGTGGAGTGGGTCAGCTAGAGCCCCAGACGCCCTGAAAGTAGTTTTCATAGTATTGTGCCACGGCCTCGTCCTCTATCAGCACGTTGGCTTCGCGGTTTTTCTCCAGGCCGTAGTAGCTGAAGTTGGTGCTCCCAATCAACACGATGCGGCC
>CAZPLO010000040.1:0-6431 GCA_964587725.1 uncultured archaeon | reverse complement strand
ATTTCCACTGGCCAACACCACCGGTCAATAGACCTGTGGAAATCTCTGATTTATAGTTTAGACTTGAGTCTGCCCACAGCCTCCTCTACGTCTTCGCGGTGGCCGAACGCGCTGTAGCGGATGAAGCATTCGCCTGCCGGCCCGAACCCTGAGCCGGGGGTGGTTACGACGTGTGCTTTATCCAGTATCTCGGTGAACACGTCCCAGGAGTCGCTGCCGGGGTAGTGCGCCCATATGTAGGGTGCGTTGACGCCGCCGTAGGATTCCACGCCGATTTCACCGAGGCCTTCCCTTATTACGCGTGCGTTGCCCATGTAGTACCGTATCGTCTCCCGCATCTCGGCCAGTCCCTTGTCGTCCAACGCCGCCAACCCCCCCTGCTGGACTATGTTGGATGCGCCGTTGAACAACGTGGAGGTGATGCGGTTCCAGTCCGTGTTCACCGAGTAGCCGCCTTCGAAGGTAAGTTCCTTGGGGACCACCGTCCAACCGAGGCGCACGCCTGTGAAGCCGATGCGCTTGGAGAACGATTTGATTTCCAACGCCGTCTCCCTTCCGCCTTCGACGTCGAATATGGATTTGGGTATTCCCTTTTCGGTTATGAATTCGCTGTATGCGGCGTCATACAGTATTATGGCGTGGTTGTCTGACGCGAAATCCACCAGCTCCTTCAGCTGCTCCTTGGTTGAGGCGGCGCCGGTTGGGTTGTTGGGGGAGCAGAAGTATATTACGTCCGCGCCATCGGCGACCGAAAGTTCGGGGAAGAAGCCGTTGTCTGGCGTGCACGCCAGATACTGGATGCCCTTGAAATGTTTTTCAGCGGAGTCGTATTCTCCGGTGGCCCCTGCTATGACGCTGCCGTCCACGTAGACGGGGTAGGACGGGTCCTGCACCGCAACTGAAACTCCGGAGCCGAACATTATCTGCAGCCGTCCGATGTCGCTTTTGGCGCCGTCTGAGATGAACACTTCCTCGGCTTCGACGGAGCCTCCGTAGACTACGTCGGCTATCTTCATGCGAAGGTCGGTCAGGCCCTGTTCGTCACCGTATCCAGAGTAACCTTCGGGGGTGCCGAGGCCCTTCGCCGCAGACTTCAACGCAGACGTTATATGAGGTGTTAGGGGTTCGGTGGTGTTGCCTATGCCCAGGCTTATGACGTCGGCGCCAGGCTGCTCCTCCAGAAGCTTCCGCTTCCTCCTGTTGATTTCAGGGAACAAATAGCCTGCCTGGAGTTTCCCCAGGTTAGGGTTTCTCTCCACCATCTTGGAGTCTTTTATTTGAGGGTTGATATTATTAATACGGAGTTAAATATGGGGTTCAAGAGTAAGCTGGCGGTGTTCTTGGCCGTCGCTTTATTGTTCAGTGGATGCATCGGCGGACGCGGCAGCAAGCAGGTTGAGAAGCCCAGAGTGTATGTGACGCCCTGCAACGTCGCGGGCAAGGGCGTTCAGATAAGGGTTTCCGCTGAGGAACTTTCTACTACGGCGGTTAAGCCGGAGCTGGAGGGGATTTTCGTCGACGACTTCACCTCCCCCGCCGCCGAAGGCATGAGGAAAAGCATGGAGGTGGACTGCTACTGGGGCAACAACGTCGGTGAAAGACGGGATTACTACTACTGCAAAGGCAAGTACCAGGCTCCGGAGCTGGATGAGAACAGGGTTATAAAGCGTTTCCTGTGGAAGGACTTCAAGATAGGTTTCAGCATCGAGGAGCATAACGTGGGCAGCTGGATTGACTCCAGCGGGAGAACCCACAAGGAGGGTTCCGTGTATTATCTGACGGTCCGCACCGTAGACGCCCAATGCTACGTCGCCTAGGCGCTCACCCTCTGGTAGATTATGTATAGCATTATTACCAGTATCACCACCGCAGCAAGCATCAGAGCCGGGTTACCGGCGTTGGATGAGACGGGGGTTTTCACGGGTGTGACGTTGACGTGGTTGGATTGTGTCCAATAGAGGTTTCCTTCGGAGTCCTCGTAGTATAGGAGTGCGCTTGTCGAGTACAACCCAGGGGAGGTCGGGGACATGTTGTACGTGAATGTGGTGTTTGAACCTGCGGGGAGGAATTCGAGGGAGTTGTTTGGGGAGCCTGATTCGACGGTGAAGTTCATGGGCAGCGAGTCCCGCACCCAGACGTTGAATGCGTCCACGCTACCGTTGTTGAAGACCGTCAACTCCACGGCAGCGGCCGAGTCAACGGTGACGCGGCCGTCGGATATGCCCTTCAGGAGATGCAGTTCGGGCTTGGGCGGAATCACCCTGAAGGATGTTGGTTCAAGCGCCCCCTCGTATCTGGTGCCGTCGGGGCCGTAGAACACTACGTATCCCGGCCATGAAACATAGTCTCCGGTGTCTGGTGGAATAATTGTGTAATGGAACCTCCGTATGTCGTCGCCGCGGAGGGGGCTGAAGAAGTCGGTCAGCGAGCCCGCCACCAGGTAGGTGCCGGAGGGTTTGTAGTCGACGGCGGAGACGTTTAAAGCCATCTTCGAGCCTATGTTGGACAATGCAACGCTCACGTTCACTGCCTCGCCCAGCTCCACCTCATACGCCGACAGGGACTTGGAGGAGACAACCTTGGGCTCCAACTGCACGTAGTCGACGACGAGTTTGAGGTCTTTTATCATGAAGTCGTCGTATTCCACGTCGAACAGGTGCCAGCCGGAGTGTACGGACAATGTGTTCCTGCCTACGTATATGAGTCCTGTGTCGACGGTGCTGTTGCACGACCTCCACTCGTCCCTCCACCCGGGACACATTTCCGCGGCGGTGACATTGTTTATCTTCACCGGGTTGTCGTCGAAACGGCCGGAATACTTCATATAGTCTATCCTGGCTTCCCGTATAGGCCCCTCCACGTAGAATACAGCGGAAATGTTAAACCCTTCTGGCCGCCGCACCTCCCACTTGGTAACGTTCTCGTCTCCGAGGTGGCGGGGTCTGCTGAGCTCCAAGACCGTTACCTCGACCGCTGAAACATGCAGCGCCAGCATCGAAAACAACGCTAAAACAGTTACTACGCGGTTCATGTGTTAGTGAATAGTTTTTTCTTTAGATAAATCACTCCAGGCGGGAGCGTATTTCCCCGAACACTCCGTCGATGCCCCCCGTCCCGTCCACCTTCACCAGTATGCCTTTGTCTCCGTAGTACCTGATCAACGGCTCGGTCTCTGTGTGGTACACCTGGAGACGGTGCCTTATCGTGTCCTCGCGGTCGTCGTCCCGCTGGTACAGTGTGCCGCCGCATTCGTCGCACACCATGTCCTTTTTCGGCGGATTGTATTTCAGGTGGTAGGTTTCCCCGCAGTCGCACACCCTCCTCTGCGACAGGCGCTCCACCACCATCTCCTCCGGAACCTGTATGTCAAAGACCACGTCTATCGACGCAACGCTCTCCAGCGCCTCCGCCTGCTCCAGGTCGCGGGGGAATCCATCGAGTATGAAGCCGCCCCCGCAGTCGGGGTGGGCGAGGCGCTCCTCCACTATGCCGTCCACTACTTCGTCCGGTACGAGTTCGCCACGGTCCATGTACTTCTCCGCCTCCAACCCCAATCGGGTCTTGTTCTCTATGGCGTGGCGGAGTATGTTGCCTGTTGAAATCTGCGGCCACCCGTATTTTTCAGACAGCATCTCCGCCTGGGTTCCCTTGCCGGAGCCAGGGGGGCCCAGCATAACGACGTTGGCCATCTTATCCGTGGTTGGTGAGAACGTATTCCGCGTCCGCGACAGCCATGCCGTGCTCTTTCGCCAGGGACGCAAGGACTTCTAGATACTCCCGGTATTCGCCGACGCTGAAGTCGGAGCGGTGGTCTTTGTCGCCGCCGGTGAACCCGTGGTTGCGGCGCAGCTGGTCCCACGCCTTATGGTTTATTTCAGCGTAGCGGAACGGGTTCTGCGCCATCAAAATAGTGGACGCCGTCACCGACCCCACGCCGTTGAGGCGCTTGAGAAGACGGAGCTTGTCGCCCAACGTGGAGGATTCAAACGCCATGGACGTGTACTTCCCCGCCTGCGTGTTGCTGTGGTAGGGAAGCCTCTTGTACGCGAGTATCTCGTTCACGTCCTCCTCTGTGAAGCGGCTTTTGCCCCGCATCTTCCCTATCAGGTTCTGCCGAAGCATGTAGTCTTCCGTCTTCCGAAGCTCCATAAAGCGTCTGTATAGGTTCACGTTTATCGATTACGCCGCAGGAAATATAAACCCTTTTTCGGCATGAACCGAAACAAACAGGGGGTTTTTATATAGCGGCGGAGTGCATATGTAAGCATGGAAACCAGGAACCTCTTGTACGTGCTGCCGATTCTGTTCATTGTTTTAGGCGTTTTGCTGTCGGAGTCGGCTTCAGCAGAGATAATCATAATAAACGAGACCGAAGAAGACTTCTACGCCCTTGAAGACATGGTTTTGAGGGGGGATCTGGAGACGAACAGACTGACCCTGTCGGGTTCGGGGGAGGTAATAAACGGGGAGGATGTTAAAGTCTACCTCCTCGGCCGCGCCTCGGACATACTCATAGACAACATGAAGGTCAACGGCAGGGACGTTCCCGTGTCCTTCGACGACAAAGGATACTACATGATACTCCAGGAGGGCGAGTTCGCATTCCAGGGCGACCTCACAATCCGTACCCGGGGGCAGGTGCGCCTGTACGCGCCCGGCCCCGTGAACGAGCTCGTGTTCGACATACAGCACGGGTATGCGGTGCACGGCAACCAGTACGGCCTGTTCGACGACGAAGTAATCATACAGCGGAGCGAGAAGGCCGCTATGCTCGTGGACGGCGGATTCAAATACAGTTACGCGGAACGCAACGAGTTCACGTACCAGCTCAGCTACCGCGCATTCGGGCAGTCGCTCGGCCAGGCGGTACTGTATCTTCGGAGCGGAGAACAGGTTATTTCCGTGTCAGGCGCATCCGACTACAGCGTACAGGACGGGAAGCTGGTGCTGGAGCTGGAGGGTGAGACAGCCAACGTCGCGGTGACGGGGACGTTCAACAGCAACAGCCTCAGGATACCGTTGGACGAGGGCAGACACCACGTGCTGATAGAGTCCGACCCGCAGAAGAAGATAACCATATCGACGACCGCGGAGGAGGTAGACCTGAGCCAGTCGCCCATGTACCCGTCGTACAGCAACGCGAGGGCGTTCCTCGCGTCGAAAGACAACGTTTTCAACGTCAACGTGGAACAATTGGAGATGTTCCCGTCGCTGGCCGCGTCTGTGAGGCGTGCGACCAACAGGATTGCGATAACGGAGAAGGGCAGCATGCTCGGCGAACTCACGTACAGCTACAGCAACACCGGCGTCGACTACATAGGCGTGAACGTCAGCGGCACCCCATTGTATGCGGCGACCGGTTACCGGCAGTCTGTGAAGCTGACGAAAGACGACGGCCAACTGTATCTGTCGTTCCCCAAGACCCAGAGCGGCACACTCGACATGATATACTTCGACAGCAGGGACCCGCTTAAGCCCGTTGACCTCGTGGAGGTTCCGGTAGCCAACACCGACCTCATAGTCACGGAGGCGGAGACCCAGATTATCGTCCCCGAAGACTACGTGGTGTTGTGGACGTTCGGGGCCGACGGCGGCAGCGAACTACCCGGCATAGAGTCGGCGCTGATATTCGTGATAGTGTTCGGCGGCGTCGGATACATGATGCGGAAGAGCGTCAGGTATGCGGCAACCTACGTGGTCTACAGCGCGGGGCTGTTTTACTTCAGCTGGGCGTTGCTTGCGGTATCCCTGGCGGCGTCCATTGTGCTGATAGTGAGGAAGCACGTGTCTGAGAAGTCGGTTAAGTGGATGCTGGCTGGGGCGGGGGCGTTGATTGTGCTGTCGCTGATGGTGGTGGCGTTCTTCGCCGTAGTCGGCGGACTCTTCAGCATGGGCGGCACCGTAACCAGGTCCGCGACTGTCGACGCCGACTACGCGGTCATGGAAGAGGCCGCGCCAGAGGTGATGATGTCCAAGTCCATGCAGATATTGGGCAGCGGAGAGGGCGCCATAAACGTGCCCACCCGCGAAGGCGTGCTGCCTGTGCGGCTGGAGCTGCCGGCCCTGGGCAAGACGGTTCGGGTGACCTCCCACCTCATAGACAGCGGCAACCCGCTGAAGGTGAGCGTCCTGCTGGTGGCGGGGTGGATGAAGTACCTGCTGTACCTGATAGCCTTGGCTGCAGGCATACAGTGCGCGAGAAACTACGGGAGGGGGTGAAAACCTCCCTTTTTTTAAATTATATCAAGAACCGCCGGTCATAGACCGGCGGTATGATATACTTTTAAGGCGGTTCTTGATAGTAGATTTCCACTGGCCAACACCACCGGTCAATAGACCGGTGGAAATCTCTGATTTATAGATTGCTTTAAAATTATGCTGTGTTGCACAATTAGTGGGTGTTCTTTGGTTTTTTCAAGTCTAAACCATTT
>CAZPLO010000039.1:0-7456 GCA_964587725.1 uncultured archaeon | reverse complement strand
ATTAACATTACCCGCCGGATACACCAACTCCAAATTCACCTGCGGAACAGGCGGAGTAGGCGTAATATTAACACTCCACTTAACCGTCTCATTACCAACACCCAAATCAGACGTCAAATTAGACGTGAAATAAAACTCCCACGTCGTATTCTCACCACCAACAGCCCTAACCCAAAAGTTGACACTCTCACTGTCACCAGAACCCAGTGAGGCGGTGGTGTGGGGGTTGCCGGACGCGTTCGTGTAAAACGGACTACCCGACCCCACCGGCACCGTAGAGAAAGTTCCAGAGCCATTATCAAGCAAACTCACATTCACAATACCGCAAACAGCCCCACGACAACTCACAGAAGCAGACACATTAAACCACAAACCCTCCACCACCTCAAAATCCGCGGACGGATAAACCAACTCCAAATCCAACTCAGACTCCAACGAAATAGTGCGGGTTTCAGTACTGTTCCAGTTACCCGTGGAATCATTCGCCGACGCATTCAAATAATACGTGTCCGCTGAGAGACCCGTGAGGTTCACAAACCCAGGCGAACTACCATACACCGTCTTATTATACAATTCGGTGCTGTTGTACAAGTAGATTACAATATTGCTCAAACCACTGGCGTCGGATGCGGAAACGTTCGCATTGATGTAGTCCAGGATGTGGGCGCCTGCTGAGGTGGTGGGGTCCTCGAACTGGATGCTCGGGTCAATAGCATCAGTTATCGACACATTCCACTTATCAGTGATATTCCCCTGACTCACGTTGCCGGTGCGGTTAACATACACATAAAACTCATGAGACGTGCCCAAATCACCCGTCGCATTCACCCAGAAGCTGACGAGTTCACTACCACCCGCATCCAAACTGGCGGTGGTGTAGGGGTTGGTGGACGCGTTAGTGTAGAAGGGGGTGCCGCTGCCGACGGGTATCAAGCCGTTCTTCCCGCCGGTGGAGTATATTTCAACCTCGCCGACTGCGAAACCCGGCCCCATCATATCCGGGGTCGCATTCAACCGTATCTTATCCGTAGTCACCGTGTCGGAGGTGGAGCGGTTACACCACGCACCCTCATTACCCGACAAACCACAGGTCCAGTTGTCCACCATCTTCCAGGAACCCGCACTGTAGTCGTACCACATACCATACCAGTCGTCCATGCTATCGCCCCAACAAAAATCCCCGGAAAGCAGAGGGTACAACCGAATCTCATCCACCGTATAATTGCTGTCAAAACGCAACTCATACTTCACCTCACCGTCGTACGAACCATCATCTATTAAGTCCGCGCCAGAGGATATGTCACCGTCCGTCCCGTTATAGGAACCACACTCGAAGCTCTGACAATCGTAAGGGCAGCCGTCATTGTAGACATCATCTCCGTCAACATTCAACAACTCCAACCCCGCAGCCACATCCTCCCCCGACGAAGCAGGGTCCAAACTCACATTCACCGTCCCACACGCAGTCTGCAGACAGCTCACATTCAAAGTGACGTTGAAGAACTCATTCTGGTTCACGTTAACATTGCCCGGCGGATACACCAGCTCCAAATTCACCTGCGGCACGGGCGGAGTAGGCGTAATATTAACATTCCACTTAACCGTCTCATTACCAACACCCAAATCAGACGTCAAATTAGACGTGAAATAAAACTCCCACGTCGTATTCTCATCACCATCAGCCCTAACCCAGAAATTAACGTTCTCACTGCCGCCGGACGCAAGGGAAGAGGTCGTGTGAGGGTTCGTTGACGCGTTGGTGTAGAACGGACTGCCAGACCCCACAGGCACCGTAGAAAAGGTTCCAGTGCCGTTGTCAAGCAAACTCACATTCACGGTACCGCAGTTAGCCCCCCTACAGGTCACAGTAGCGGACACGTTAAACCACAAACCCTCCACCACCTCCAAATCCGCGGACGGATAAACCAACTCCAAATCCAACTCAGACTCCAACGAAATAGTGAGGGTGCTGGTGTCAGCCCAGTTGGCTGTGGTGTCGTTGGCACTGGCGTTCAGGTAGTATGTGTCCGGGTTCAAACCTGTGAGGTTCACGAAAGCCGGTGAACTGCCGTACACGGTTTTGTTGTAGAGTTCAGTGCTGTTGTACAAGTAGATTACAATATTACTGAGGCCGCCGGCGTCGGATGCGGAAACGTTCGCCTGAATGTACCCTAGGGTGTGGGTGCCAGCGTCGGTGGTGGGGTCCTCGAACTGTACGGTGGGGTCGTCGACGTCCTGTATCGTCACATTCCATGTGCCGGTGATGTTGCCGTTGCGGGGGTCTATGCTCCGGTTGACGTAGGCGAAGAACTCGTATGACGTGTCGGATTCTCCTGTGGCGTTCACCCACCAGGTTATGATTGTGCTGTTGCCGGCGTCCAGGCTGATGTTACGGGGGTTGCTCTCGTTCACGTAAAACGGCGTACCCCCCGGTGTGTCGTTGACCAGCCCCTTACCCAAAGAGCCGGTGACATTCCACTCCGCGAAATCCACGTAACCCCCATTCCAGCAGTCGTCTTCGAAAACCTCAATACGCAACGCATCCGTCAGCACACTCGAACCAAGGTCGTGCGTCTGCCAGCTGCCGAACGTACTGGCCCCGGAAATATTCCACTCCGACGGAACAACCCACTGACCCCCACTCCAATACGAAATATTATAGTCCTGCCCCCCACAATAATTACAATCCCCGTCAAACAACAATTGAACAGAAGAAACACTCATAAGACTAGTCCAATTCAAATCAGCCACAAAACCCATATCCGTGGAGCGGTAGGTGGTGGTGTTAAGGTCGGTTATGTTGGAGGGAGAGCCCTCGTAAGGATCCATGCCAATACACCACCCACCATCGCCAGAAACCACAGTCAAAACCCCATCAGGAGCAATATTATCACCAGACGGGTCCAGGTAGACGTGGAGGTCTCCGCAGTCGTAGCCGACGCAGCTCACGTTCAAGGTGACGTTGAATGTGCGGTTCTGCCCCACCTCCACGTTCCCTGTCGGGTATATGAGTTCGATGTTGACTGCGGGGCCGGTTATGTTGGTGACCCAGTGGCTGGTGGAGTTGGATACGAACGGGTGCTCTGACTCGGCCGCGAACGCGTAGAACTCGTACGAGCGGCGGACGTCTCCTGACGCGTTCACCCACCACGTGAGCACTTCGCTGCCTCCGTCCGCGAGGGTGACGTTCTGGGTGGCTGAGCCGTTGGTGTAGAACGGGACCGCATTGGCTGTGCCGTTCACTGGCGTGAATCCTCCGTTGCATGTGAGTGTTACGTCGTCGACGTACATTTCATCGCCCGTGGAGGTGCCGTAGCCGCGGAACCTCCACTTCAGCCCGCTTACCGTCGACGTGTCCGAGAAGGTTTTACTGTACAGGTGGTAGCTGCCGTCGTCGACAGAAGAGTTGGAACCTTCAATGCACAAATCGGAGCCGTATCCTGTGTCCCGGTTCCAGCTGCTGCCGCCGTCGGTGGAGTAGTCCATGCACACAAATTCCGAGGAGCCGAAGCCCCCGTCGGTCGACAGATAAGCGGACAGAGTGCATCTCCTGTATTCACTGATGTCGTGGCTGTTGTCGTATGTCAGCGCGTCGTTGCTGTTGCCTGCGTCGCAGTCGTCGGCGTGGGCCGCGTAGGTGCCGGTGCGGCCGTTGCTGGTGTAATCCCATTCGTTGTTGCTGCCGTCCGTGTAAGGCTCCGAATCCGTGGACTCAAACGACGTAGTGTGTATGGAGCCTGAGCTACCGTTCAGGTAGAGTGTGACGTTGACTTCCCCGCATGAAGCGCCGTGGCAGCTGACGTTCACTGTCACGTTGGTCCACGTGTACTGGAGCACGGTGATGTTTTCGACGGGGTAGATGGCGTAGATTCCGACCGTCCGGGGGGTGTCTTCCTGGGTGAGGGGGTAGTAGTCGTAGTCGCTTGTGTCGAGGTTGTATGCGGTGTCGCATATGCCGTCCCAGTCGCTGTCGTAGCAGGTCTGGCTGTATCCTGTGCCGTCCGGCTCCGCCCAGTAGTTTCCGCCCAGCATGCCCCCGCCTATGATGTTGGTGCCCGACTCCTTGGTGCCGTTCCATATGTTGTCGGCTCCGGAGGTGAAGTACGTGTTGACTGTGTTGTTGAGGAAGCAGTTCCGGAAGACGTTGTTGTCTTCTCCCGATGACGCGAATGTTATGCCTGCGTAGTTGGATGTTCCCGCGTTCTGGGTGTCGGTTATGTTGACGCTGTCTAAACGGTTGCCGGTCGACGTGGACACGAAGTATACTCCGTAGCGGAGGCTGCCGTTGACCACTCCGCCGGTGAAGTTGTTGTTGTCTCCGCCGCCAAAGTTTATGCCGTAGTACCCCTTGACGTTGGCTGTGAGGTTGTGGAAGGCGTTGCCGCTGCCTGAAACGTACACGCCCTCGTTGCTGTCTTCCGCCCCCAAGACTGTGGGGTTGTTGAATGTGTTGTCGCTGCCGGCAGCGAGAATCGCCGAACCCGAGCCGCTGTTCGCGTAGAGGTCGTTGAATGTGTTGTCGGTGCTGCCGGACTCCACGTCCACGGCTATAAAGGCTGTGCTGGCTATGGACAGGTTGTTGAAGGTGTTGCCGTGGGAGTCCGTGACCTCTACCGCACGGGACCCGCCTGAGGTGCCGGTTATGTTGTTGAATACGCTGTTGTTGGCGTAGAAGTGGTACGCCAAATCCGGGGTGCCCTCCATGGACAGATTGGTTGCGTTGCAGCTGTTCACAGCCAGGTAGTAGGATGCTACGCCCGCCCAGCTGCCGGTCGCCCTCAGGTTCTCGAGGACGCAGTCGTCCGATATGATGCGGAAGTCGTATCCGCCGTTGATGTCCGAGGCGGTGATGTTCCGGAGGGTGACGTTGTCTGCGTAGTCCACGTAAACCGCCTCCGACATGTAGTCCGTGAAAACGCAGTTGCTGAGGGATATGTTGTTCAAACGCGCGGATGAGCTGCCGTCCAGTTTCAACCCGTATGCACCCGGGAACACCATGGTGTCCGCGGCTACGGTGTGTCCCAGGCAGTCGAAGACGACATCGCCGACCCATACGGTGAAGCAGCTGGGGTCCCGGCCGCCTATGTCGTTGTTGAGGTAGAATATGCCCGGCTGGGTTACGGTCCCGCAGTTTGTTACGTTGCCTATGCTGTCGGCGACCACCAGCGGCAGGAAGTCCTCCAAGTATGTGTCGGGGTCGAAGTCGTAGTCTATTATCTGGCTGATGTCTCCGATGCCGTCGCCGTTGTTGTCGGGGCCCGTGTACTCTACCCAGTAGTTTCCGCCCGTGCAGGAGCCCCCCATGATGTTAGTCCGACTGCAGTTCAAGGTGGTGTTGAAGTAGTTGGAGCCGTAGCCGGAGTAGTCGATGGTGTCGTTGGAGAGTATGTTGTCGTAGAAGAGGTTCCCTGCGCCGGAAACTGTCAAGCTGGTGCCGCTGTTACCGGTTATGTTGAATCCTGTGAATATGTTGTCGTTTTCATTGAAATCCATTGAAACGCCGTCTGCGTTGTCGTATATCAGTCCGTCGGTGAAGTTGTTGCCGAGGGTGTCGTAAATGTAGACGCCGGTGCCGGAGTTTCCGGTGACTGTGAGGTTGTTGAATACGTTGTAGTATGCGGCACTCAGGTACACGCCGTATCCGATGTTGTCGGAGGCCGTGGCGTTGTCGAACAAATTGCCGTTTGAGTATGCGATGTATATCCCCCGGTCGCTGCTGCCGCCGTTGCTGTTGAAGGAACTGTCTGTTACGGAGCCATTGTCGGCGTAGTCCAGATACAGCCCCCAGTCGAACTCTTGGACTATGCAGTTTCTGACCGACACGTTCTCCAGGCTGCTTCCGTCGCTGCCGTCGACGTGGACCCCGTATGTGGAGGCGGACCTGTCCCCGTCCACGGTGAGGCCCTGGCAGTCGAGGACCACGTCGTCGGATGTTATGGTGAAGCAGGTGCTGCCGCGGTTGGACACTGGGTTGGTGAGGTAGTAGAGGCCAGGTGCATCCAATGTGGTGCAGCCGGATATGAAGGACTGCGCCCTAATGCTGACGTTCTCTGTGCCGGTTACGTTCCCTTGGCTGACGTTGGCGGTGCGGTTCACGTGCGCGCGGAACTCCCACAGCGTCCCGACATCGCCGGTGGCATTCACCCAGAACACCAGGGTCTGGTTGGTTTCCCCGTCCATGCTTATGTTCCACGGATTGGTCATGTTCGTGTAGAACGGGGTTCCAGTGGACTCTGGGACTTCGGTGCCGTTGTATGTGAGGGTTACGTTGACTTCCCCGCAGTGGTAGTCCCTGCATGATACCAAGACGGTGGCGTTGAACCACAGGTTCTGGGTCGCGTTGGTGAGCGTCTGAGGGTGTTGGAGGATGACCTCCAGTCGGGGGACGTCGTAGACGCTGACGTTCCACCAGCCGGATGTGTTGGCGTTCACGGGGTTCGCGGACCGGTTCACCTGCACGTAGAATTCGTTGGTCATCGGCGTCTGCCCCGACGCGTTAACCCACCACGTCAGGACGGTGCTATCGCCCTCCCCCAGGCTCACGTTTCTGGGATTGCTTTCGTTGGTGAAGTAGGGGACCGCATTGGCTGTGCCGTTCACTGGCGTGAATCCTCCGTTGCATGTGAGTGTTACGTCGTCGACGTACATTTCATCGCCCGTGGAGGTGCCGTAGCCGCGGAACCTCCACTTCAGCCCGCTTACCGTCGACGTGTCCGAGAAGGTTTTACTGTACAGGTGGTAGCTGCCGTCGTCGACAGAAGAGTTGGAACCTTCAATGCACAAATCGGAGCCGTATCCTGTGTCCCGGTTCCAGCTGCTGCCGCCGTCGGTGGAGTAGTCCATGCACACAAATTCCGAGGAGCCGAAGCCCCCGTCGGTCGACAGATAAGCGGACAGAGTGCATCTCCTGTATTCACTGATGTCGTGGCTGTTGTCGTATGTCAGCGCGTCGTTGCTGTTGCCTGCGTCGCAGTCGTCGGCGTGGGCCGCGTAGGTGCCGGTGCGGCCGTTGCTGGTGTAATCCCATTCGTTGTTGCTGCCGTCCGTGTAAGGCTCCGAATCCGTGGACTCAAACGACGTGCTGTACAACCGAGTCGATGCTCCCACGTGGTCCCACACATACAGTGTCGCGTTGACTTCACCGCATGACGCGCCCGTGCAGGTTATGTTGGCTGTGACGTTGAACCAGCTGTACCTGCTGATGTTCAGATCATCCGTCGGGTATGTGACATTCAACCCGATACTGGCTCCGTCGACGATGGTTGTGTTCCACCTGCTGGTCATATTGCCTACGCTTTCGTTCGAGGTCATGTTAGCGTATGCGAAGAATTCGTGGACGCCGTTAAGTTCGCCGGTGGCGTTCACCCAGAACACCACGATTTCGCTGCCGCCCGCGTCCAAGCTGATGTTACGGGGGTTGCTCTCGTTCACGTAAAACGGGACGGCGCCGAATGTG
>CAZPLO010000038.1:1395-7989 GCA_964587725.1 uncultured archaeon | reverse complement strand
AGTCCTTTGGGGGGTTTGATGGTGATTCCTTTTGGGGTGATTTCGAAGGTGGTGGGTTTGAGGCTGTGGTCTGTGACGCGCATTTTGCGGATTTTGAGTGTGCGGGTGTCGAGTGCTTCGTTTGTTCGCAGTACGATGACGCCGTCGACGACGTATTCTTCCACGCCGTGTTTGCTGATGCCGTCGTCCTCCAGGGACTCGGTTATCAATAATGCGGTTAGGTTGTGTTTTTTGAGTTCGTAGTTGAGGTTGATTAGGGCGCGGCGGATGTCATAGTCTTCCTTCAGAATGTAATCCAGTGCGGGCAGGCTGTCTATCACAACCCGTTTGGCGCCGATTTTTTGGGCGGAGTTGACGATGATGTTCACTATCTTGTCGATGTCGAACTCGTCCGGCAATAAACTGAAGCTGCCGTCTGGTGCCGTCGGAACCGAAGTCAAATAGTCTTTTATGCCTATCTTGCTCAGTGAGGTGTCGATGATTATTATTTTCTTCTCCCCCTCCAGTTTATTCAAATCGAGGCCGAAGTGGAGCATGTCCTGGCGGAGTTCGTCGGCGTTCTGCTCCAGCGTGATCATGATGCCGGGTTCGTTATACTGGGTTGCGCCGTTCACCAGATACTGTATCGCCAGCGTGCTTTTACCGGTTCCGCAGGTGCCCGACAACAGTATGCTGCGGCCGCGGGGCAGCCCGCCGCTTATCAGGTCGTCCAAGCCGGGGACGCCGGTGGGGACTCTTTCGCTCATGTATATGTATTAATGGGGGTGGTTTAAAAAACAGCCGACTAATACTGTACAATGGACTCTGGAGTGGTGGGTCCGGCCCTCGCAGTCGTCGCATCACTGGGCCTACTCTACTATGTGATAAGGCAGACTAGGATAAGGGATGTTGTGAAGCGGGCGTTCAGCTGGATAATCCTCTGCTCCGCCGTAGTCAACGCATGCGACTTCCTCCTGCAGGAGGAAACCGGCGGAGAAACGTGGTTGAACCTCATAACCGTCCGGTCGATTTTCATCGGGTTGGCGGCGGTGTTCATCGGGTACCTGATAATGCTGCTGACCCGGTACACCCACGTCAACAGCCACCGCACCTTCCTCCGGGAGATGAAGGATGAACCCTACAGAATCTACATAGTATATACTATAGTGGTGCTGGCGTCCATTGCAGCCAGCCTGTACACCCACTACAGCATAGTGGAGGCTGCGGAAGGCTACGGGAGCATCGGGTTCCGGGAGGAATACTTCACGCGGGCGGGCAGCTGGTGGATGCAGACCATCGGGTACTTGACGGCGTTCACGGTCATCGTATTCCCCATAGTCCACATTCTAGTGTACATTAGGGTGCAGCAGCCCAGCCCCAAATTCATAGGCAACATGGTTTTGATACTCGTCGGCTTCATAGGCGCGGGCGTATCCTATTACCTGTTCACCACGCTGCTGCTGGGGGCGGGGGTGGAAATCTACGGGATACGGTCGATAATAGACGTGCTGCTGCTGGGTGTCATCGCCTATTCCCTGCGGGAGCACCGTTTCCTGCTGGCATTCAACCTCCAGCCGGAAGACACGCTGGACACCGAAAGCCAGTACAAACTCGCCCCCGGGGTAACGTATTTGGTGGAGGAGGAGAAGCCTGAAAAGAGTTTCAACATGTTCGTGGACCAGGTCAACCACGGAGTAAGAGGCCTATGCATCACGAGGACGAACCCGGACCAGATACGGCTGAAATACAACCTCACCAAAACCACGGTGTTGTGGCTGACGGACATAACCACGTCTCGGACGGACACGGTGAAGCCGCTGCTCGAGGACGTGAGCATCGTCGTGCACGAGTTCATCGGCAAAGGCGGGGACGCCGTAATACTGTTGGACGGCCTCGAATACCTCGTCTCCAAAAACGAGGACTTCAACCAGGTCCTGCAGCTGATAGACCGGCTTAAAGACAGCATAGCAGTCCACCACAGCAAAATGATACTGCCCGTCAGCCCCGCCACACTGGGTGAACGGGACCGAGCCCTCCTCGAACGGGAGACCGAGCAGGTGTGAAGCCTTTTTAAACCATGGCGGCTTAATAGTAGAGAACGATGTATCATCAGCTTAAGACGCGCGCCCACAAGAAGAGGAAACGCCACCACGGCGGAACCCCCATCGAGACCAAGGCGGGGCCTGCGAAGCGGAAGAAGGTTAAGGTACGGGGCGGCGGCGTCAAGGAAAAACTGGAGTACGCGGGCAAAGCCAACGTCACCGTGGACGGAGAACACGTCAGATGCGACGTCGTTGACTTGAAGGAGAACCCAGCCAACAAAGACTACAACCGGCGCGGCGTCATAACACGCGGCGCAGTCATCACCGTGAAGACCCCCGACGGCAAAACATTGGATGCGAAGGTGACCAGCCGCCCGGGCCAGGACGGCGTGTTAAACGCGAAAACGTAAATTTCATGGATTCAGAGAAGCTTCTCAAGGAGAGGCTAACACCAGACAACCTCAAGAAACTCCTAGCCCTGGAAAACGCAAAATTGTTCGACTTCATAGCCGAATACATAAGCCACTGCAACCCCGAAAGTGTCTTCGTATGCGACGACAGTGAAGAAGACCTGGATTACATCCGGGAGGCTGCGGTCAGAAACGGGGAGGAGCAGGAGCTGGCCATGGAAGGCCACACCGTCCACTGGGATAATTATAACGACCAGGCCCGGGACAAAGTCAACACCCGCATCCTCGTCCCCGAAGGCGTGAAGTTGAGCGAGAACATAAACACCCTCCCCCGCGAAGAAGGACTGGAGGAGATACACGGGATACTCGGGGACATGTGGGGGGGCCGTGAAGTGTACGTTAAATTCGGGTGCCTAGGCCCAAACGACAGCCCGTTCACGATACCTGCGGTGCAGATGAGCGACTCAGCCTATGTAGTACACAACGAAATCATGCTGTTCCGCCCCGGCTACGGGGAGTTCAAGAAACTAGGCGACGGACTGTTCTTCCGTTTCGTCCACAGCCAAGGCCCCGTGGACGACCGCAACACCTCCGAAAACCTGGAGAAGAGGAGAATATACATCGACATCCCCGGCGGCGCAGTCTACAGCGCAAACAACCAGTACGGCGGCAACAGCCTCGGATTCAAGAAGCATGCGATGCGGCTGGCGATAGACAAGGCCAGCCGCGACAGAAACTGGCTGTGCGAGCACATGTTCATCATGGGCGTCCACGGACCAAACCGAGTCACATACTTCGCGGGCGCGTACCCGTCGGCGTGCGGGAAAACATCCACCGCCATGCTCAAAGACGAAACCATCGTCGGAGACGACATCGCCTACCTCCGCGCGGACGGAGAAGGCATCAAGGCCGCGAACGTCGAGCAGGGGATGTTCGGAATCATCGGCGGAGTCAACAGCGAAACAGACCCGGAGATATATAAGGCGCTGACGACGCCGGGCGAAGTCATATTCTCGAACGTGCTGAAGAACGACGGAGAAGCCAGGTGGACCGGCGACGGCCGCCCCGAACCAACCGAAGGACTGAACCACTCCGGCGTGTGGGAGAAGGGGAAGAAAGACGGGGAAGGAAACGAGATACCGGTGTCGCATCCGAACAGCCGGTATACGGTGACGATTGGCGGACTCAGCAACCGCGACCCCAAAGCAGACGACCCCGGGGGAGTCGACTTGAAAGCCATCGTATACGGCGGCAGGGACTACGACACCTCCGTGCCCGTGGCCGAAGCACTGAGTCTCGCCCACGGAATAGCGTTAGGCGCCTCCCTTGAATCGCAGAAGACGTTCGCCACCCTCGGGAAAGGGGGGCGGACGTTCAGCCCCATGAGCAACATAGACTTCCTCTCCATACCGTTGGGCAAGTACCTGGGAGACAACCTCCGCGTATTGTCGGTGAAGAACCCGCCCAAGGTGTTCGGAGTCAACTACTTCCTCAGGAAAGACGGGGCAGGCGACTTCCTGAACGGCATACAGGACAAGCGGGTGTGGTTCAAGTGGATGGAACAGCGCGTCCACGGGGAAGTCGAGGCCATCGAAACCCCCGTAGGCCACATACCCTTGTACGAGGATTTAAAGGGGTTGTTCAAGCAGGTGTTGGACAAGGAGTATACGAGGGAAGAGTACGACGAACAGTTCACCGTCAGGGTTCCGGAACTGCTGGCGAAACTCGACCGCATAGACGGAATATACGCTAAAGTACCCGGCGTCCCCGTGGAGATACTGAACGAGTTCAACAGCCAGAGGGAACGCCTTATGAACCTGAAATCCGGGAAAGGAGAATACGTGAAACCCCGGCAGCTGGAGTGATTTTAACCGCGGCTCCCCGGCGGAGTTCACGGCCAATACCATGGAACGCCGGAAATCTACTCGCCGGTCGGCCTGCTTTCTCTATGCAGGGTTTCCAGCAGTGCAACGTATTCCTCCGCCTGGTCCCGCAGCCATTTGACCAGCGGTGTTCCGCCGTGGAATCTCCGCTCGCAGTCCTCGAGGATATCATCGTATAGCCGGAGTATCTTCCCCCCCGACTTCATCCCCAACTCCAGCGTATTGTGGTCCGGCGGGGTCTTCCCCGGATGAAGGTCCGTGAGCAGCTCATTTATGTCCATGGCCTTCGGGGTGTCGTCGAATAGGTCCTGCAGGACAAGCCATTCGTTGTTTATTGCGAGGTTGTCGTATACCAGCTCGATGTTTTCAAGCCTGTTGAACTCGTAGGAAGCCAGTTTATCGAAGGTCTCCGCCCACCGGGGGTCTTTTGTTTTTTTCGCAGCCTCCTTGAAAACCCTGATAGTCCCCCGCTTTAACTCCATCACGTCCGTTAAGTCCCGGAGGATGTTTCTTCGCCACATTATAACGTTATTAACTTCCAGATAAATATAGTAGGAACAGTATGTGAGGTCAGGCAATGGTAACCGGAGTATTCTATGAGCTGAGCGGCGTAATAATCATCGCTGTCGCCATTGCGGGGTTGATGACCCTCCTAAAGCAGCCGCTGATAATCAGCTACATACTGACCGGGATCATAGTCAGCCCCTACGTCCTTGGCCTGATAAAAGGCACAACCGATTCACTGGCCATATTCGCGAACCTTGGAATCGCCTTCCTCCTGTTCATGGTCGGCCTTAAACTCAACCCCAAGGTGGTGCGGGAGGTCGGGAAGGTCTCGGCGATGACCGGCATAGGACAGTTCCTGTTCACGTTCACGATAGGGTTCTCCGCCAGCCACCTGTTGGGCTTCGACACCGTCACCTCACTGTATCTGGCGATTGCTCTGACGTTCAGCAGCACGATCATAATCATGAAACTCCTGTCGGACAAGGGGGATGTGGAAACCGTCTACGGCAGGATTTCAATAGGTTTCCTCATCATCCAGGACTTGATAGCGGTGCTGGTCCTCATGATCTTATCCGCCACCGCATCAGGCGATAACCTGGTTCTTCTGGCATTCCAGACGGGACTGCTGGGTTTAGGCCTGCTCTTCAGCCTTTTCCTGGTCAGCATCTACGTTCTCCCGAAGATACTGCACGTCATAGGCAGGACACAGGAGTACCTGCTTTTATTCGCCATCGGATGGTGTCTGGGATTGGCGACACTATTCGACATGCTGAACTTCTCCATCGAAATCGGAGCGCTCCTGGCGGGGGTTACGCTCTCCATGTCCCCCTACCATTTTGAGATAAGCTCCAAGATGAAGGTTTTAAGGGACTTCTTCATCGTCTTATTCTTCATAGCATTGGGTTCGGAGCTTGTCGTCCTCCACGTCCACCAGCATATCCTCCCCATCATTGTCTTCTCGCTCATCATACTGGTGGGGAACCCCGTCATCGTAATGTTTCTCATGGGCAGGCTGGGATACACGAAAAAGAACAGTTTCTTCGCGGGATTAACGGTCGCCCAGATAAGCGAATTCTCCCTCATACTCATAGCATTGGGCATAAAACTCGGCCACCTCGGCCAGGACGCCCTCTCCATCATGACGATGGTCGGGTTGATAACCATATTCGGGTGCTCCTACCTCATCCACTACGCCAACAAAGTATACCCCCTGCTCTCCCCGTACCTGAAAGTATTTGAGCGAACCGGGACGAAGACAGACGAGTACAAACACCACAAACACGAGGAATACGACATCATAGTATTCGGCTGCAACCGGGTGGCATACGATTTGATAGAGTCCCTGAAGAACCTCAAGAAGAAATTCCTCATAGTCGACTACAACCCCGAAGTAATCACGTGCGTCGCCAATGAGGGTTTCGCATGCGTCTACGGGGACATAAGCGACCCCGAAACCCTTAAGGAAATAGACCTCGCCAGTTCAAAGATGATAATATCCACGTTACACGACCTCGACACCAACCTGATACTGATTGACGCGGTCAAAAAAATCAACAAGGACATCATAATAATCGTCACATCCTACAACGTCGAAGACTCCCTGAGACTATACGAGGAAGGCGCGAACTACGTCATAATACCCCACTTCCTCGGCGGCCACAGGACGGCGACACTCCTCGAAGACTACGGGTTTGACCTGGAGAAGTTCCTGCAATACAAGATAGAGCACGTTGAATACCTTAAAAGGAGGGGGGAGGGATACGGCGCCCGCCT
>CAZPLO010000038.1:0-1295 GCA_964587725.1 uncultured archaeon | reverse complement strand
TTCAGTCACGTGACACATTTGGTTCCCAACCCGAAACCGGGTGCTTTTTAAAGGCTGAATGCAGTATATAATCCAATATGAAAGAGGGTTCCTGTATTTACGGGTGCGTGACACTTGATGAGGAGTTCTTCAGTGGGAACCCTGTTCTAAGACTGCTTTTGCTGCTGCGGGCGTAGAGTTTAGTCTACGGCTCGCGTTGAAGACCGAAGATGTTTAAAATAGAGTCTATATGCGTGAGGGATGAACGATGAACCAGTTCTGGTACGACAGGAAAGTGGAGCCGAAGGTGAAGCCGAAGAAAATACGTGTCTTCGACACGACGCTGCGGGACGGGGAGCAGACCCCCGGCGTCACCTTAACGGTTGAAGACAAGAAGCAGATAGCGTCAGCCCTGTCGAAGCTGGGAGTAGACTATATTGAGGCCGGGTTTCCCGTGTCCAGCGAAGGCGAGTTCCGCGCGGTCAAAGAGATTGCCGGGATGGGCGTGAAGGGAGAGGTCGTAGGACTCGCAAGGTGTGTGGAGAAGGACATGGACGCCGCCATGAAGGCGGGCGTGGACCTGGTGCATATTTTCATCGGCACGTCGCCGATACACAGGGAGTACAAGCTGAAGATGAGCAAGGAAGAGGTGCTGAAGCGCGCCGAACAGAGCATACAGTACGTGAAAGACGCAGGCTTTAAGGTGCACTTCAGCCCCGAAGACGCGTGCAGGACCGAGATAGACTACCTCACGGAGGTGTGCGCACTGGCCGACGGCATGAAGGTGGAGCACATCAACATACCGGACACCGTCGGGGTGATGACGCCGGCTGCGATGGCCTGGCTTATCAGCGAGCTGAACGAGGATGTTAAGGTTCCGCTGGCGGTGCACTGCCACAACGACTTCGGAATGGCGGTCGCAAACAGCGTGTCGGCGATACTGGCCGGCGCAACCATACCCCACGTCACAGTCAACGGCCTCGGCGAACGAGCGGGGAACGCCGACCTCGAGCAGGTGGTGATGTCGTGCAGGATGATACACGGCATCGGCAGCAACATCAAATCGAAGAAGATATGGGAGACCAGCAGACTGGTTGAGCGGCTGTCCGGGATTAAGGTGATGCCGAACTTCCCCATCGTCGGCGGAAACGCGTTCGCCCACGAAAGCGGAGTGCACGTCCACGGCGTCCTGGCTAAAGCCTCCACGTATGAGGCGATTAAGCCGGAGATGGTCGGTGCTAAGAGACGGATGGTTCTTGGCAAGCTGGTCGGCAAACACGGCGTCCGAGACAAGCTGAAGGCGATGGGCGTTAAGG
>CAZPLO010000037.1:0-9887 GCA_964587725.1 uncultured archaeon | reverse complement strand
CGGAGCAGCTTCATCGCCGACAGCGTGTAGTTTCCCTCGTCGACTTCCGTGAAGCCTCCCAGTGAGGCGTAGGCGTTCAGCAGAAGCGACGCTATCATAAGCGCCGCCAGCATCTTCCCTGTTGCCTTCATTTTCTCATCAGTCGCAGGCGGAGTTTCACCGTCTTCGCGAGGAACTCGGTTATGATGTCGATGAGGTTGACTCTGGTGTCCGGGTCTTCAGTCCATTCGACGGGAACGTCTTTGACCTTGTATCCCCTGTTTCTCGCCAGCACCAGCAGTTCGGTGTCGATGAACCACTGCGTCGCCTTAACATCCGGCAACACCGTATCCACTATCTCCTGCGTAACCGCCTTGAACCCGCATTGGGTGTCGGTGAACCTGTATCCGGTGAGGAGCCACAGCAGCATAAGATACGTCCTCGATATTATCCTCCTCTTCAGGGAGCGGGTGGTGTGGGCGCCGGTCGCGTACCGTGAGCCGGTGGCGATGTCGTATCCCTCCTTCACCGCCTCTATGAGGGCGGGGAAGTGTTTTATGTCCGTTGACAGATCAATGTCCATGAACGAGTATGTGTCTGCGCCGCCGCGGCTCCACGCCTCCTTCAACGCCACACCCCGGCCCTTCTCCTCCAAACGGAGGTAACGGATTCTCTCGTATTCCCTGGAGAGGCGTTCGCCTTCAGCCCGTGTGCCGTCGGTGGATGCGTTGTCGACTATGAGGATATGCCAGTCGTCGGTGAGGTTTTCCTTCAGGAAATCGTGGAGTTTCACCGCGTTCACGGGCAGATCCCGTTCTTCGTTGTACACCGGCAGTGTAACCTGAACCCTCATACCAGAACTAATGCGAGTCAAAGGTTATATTTCAGATTCCCGTGAGGCCGCCCCTGCGTCTGCCGCGGCCGGAGACCATGACAGCCCCTATTCCCGCGGTGGCCAGCGCCACCAGCACCAGCACGCCCAGGACTATAGCAGGCAGCCTCGACACCGTCGACCGTTCGGCGACGGCCATGCCGATGGGCGGCTCCGCCTGGGTGGTGGAGGTGGACGTCGTGGTTGCTGTGGTTGAAGTGGTCGTGGTTATCGTTGTCGTCGAGGTTGCCGTCGTCGATGTCGTCTGCGTGGTTGCCGTCGACGTTGTCGTCTTCACAGTGGATGTCGTAACCACTATGGGCTCGGTTATCTCGAACGTTCCCTCGTAGGAGTAGTATCTGCCCTGCTCGACTATGAAGGTGTACTGGCCTCCCCTGGTTGGTGTGAACGTGTACAGGCCGTTTTTGTCCGTTTCCCCGTACGAAACCTGTGAGCCGTCCAGGTACACCCACACCTCGGCGCCGTAGAGTGTGAAGTCGGGGTACCCCGCCTTGTACACGGTCAGGGTGAATGGTTTGTCGACTAGGCCGACGTTGTCGTGTGACGCGTTCAGATGGTATGCTTGCCTTGCCTTGCCGCCGCGTGTGCCCCCGGGCGTGGGGGCTGTCGACGTCGCCTTCCCCTTCACCGACGGCGCCACCGTGGAGAAGTGGGGTATCTTCATCCACAGGCGTTCGTTGGAGACGTTGACTATGCACAGGCTGCTCCAGTCGCTTGTGCTGCACGCCAGGCCGGATTCGGTGAAGTAGTCCTGGTACGCGGGTATGAAGTCTTCGTAGTCGTATAGGCCGGCGACGGTGTCGTTGTCGTCTCCCTCCGTGAGGTCGAAGACCTTGTTCATGTCGTCGTCGTACAGGTACGGTATGCTTATGTTGATGGATTCGTTCAGGAATATCCTGCTAGAGTTCAACGGTATCCCAATCCACACGTACTCGTAGATGTCCGGGGCTTTGCTGCCGAACTGCCACACCTGCTCCATCCTGCTGCCGGTGTGGGTGTCGTCTGATTCCTCGTCCATCATGGCGTCCGGCGGGCCGCTGGCCATCAAGTCCGTGTGCATCATCCGCAGTTCGACGCCGGACGGCAGGTACATGTGGAAGTTTATTATCCCGCTCATCATAGCCTGTATGGGGTTGAATCCGCCCTGGAACGGCGAACCCAGCCTGCACACCGTCTCATTCGACGGGTAGAGGGCGTCGCAGTCGACTCCCCCCTGTGTGCCTGCGCGCCAGAACTCTATCCCCAAACCCATTTCGCTCATGTTCATGTCTTCCGGACTGTCGTCGCCGAACTTCTCCATCCCGAACGAGGTGAGGTTGATGCACTGGGTGGGGTTGGAGAGGTCGAGTCTGACGTTCCGCGGCGCGTACTGGTTGCTGAACACCTTCACCTTAGCGTAGTATATGTTGTCTGGGAACGCCCAGGTTAGGGCTCCGTTGTCTTCAGGCTGCAAATCCATCATCCAGTACGTCCGGTACAGTGAGCCGCTGATGTTGTATCCTATCTCCATCTCCGTGAAGGCGGTGGTCAGCTGCGTGTACCCTGAGCCGTCCTGGCTTTCGCCGTAGAGGTAGACTACGTTGTAGGCGCTGGACGCCTCCGTGGAAGACGACATTGCAGCGAAGTCCTCCTCGTGGAAGGTTTTGGTCTTCACCTGCGCCTGCGCCTTGGTTATGGACGTCGGGTAGACGGAGATGTTTATGTCCATCTGGTTCCTGTTCTCGTTGGGGGGGCCGACGTAGGTTACGGTGAAGTTCTGCGCCCCCACGTACGTGCTGCCGCTCTTGTTGGCGAACACGAGGAAGAACCCGTGGGTCCCGTATATGCCGCCGTCCAGTGAGCGGAAGTAGGTTCCGGTGTCGTTGTCGTAGTAGTCGGGGCCTATCAGCTGCGTCTGCAGGTTCTTTGGTATGATGCCCCGCGGCGACATCATCCTGTATCCTTTGCCGGGCATCCGGTGGAAGGTGAACACGTGCACGTCCTGTGTGCTTGAGGCGAGGAACGGTGTGGTCCCGTTCTCCAGTATGTAGCCGGTGATGTTCTGGAAGTCGAAGGACGTGTTCACGTAGTAGCTTTTGAGGGTGCCCTGGTCCGCCGCCGAAAGGTATATGGGGAAGTTGCTGGGCGGGGACTGGCTGGGCATCAACTCCAGGGTGTAGTTCCGGTCCACTGTGACGACGATACTTGCTTGTGTGGACGAGGATGTCCAGCTCTCCTCCACCGGCATCCCCATGCTGTTGTCGCTTATCATGTAGTAGAAGCTCTGGTTGGTTTCATTGTAGTTTGTGCCGTTTATTTCCCTCCCTGTGCCGGGTATGCAGTAGACTTCATATCCGCCGCCCATGCCCTGGCAGTTGGTGGAGAACACGTACCTGAACGAGGTTATGTTGAGTGTGGTGGCGGGGTTCAGGTATATGGTCTGGTTGTACAGCGACGGCACCTCCGGGAACGGAGGCTGCTCGTACATGTCCTGGGGGAAGTCCGGCAGGTTGGGGGACATGGCGTTCGCCAGCGTGTAAGTAGCGTCGGTGTAGGCGTACGCCTTCAGCTTGTAGAGGCTGCTGTTGTCTCCTGAAACAGCCATGTAGAATCCGCTGTCGCCCGACGGGGTGTCGTTGTATGTGACGCCGACCACCTCCCAGCTGCCGTTGTACTCCAGTACTGTGACGTTCACGTGGTCTGGGACGGTCCCGTTCATGTACTGCACATAACCTACGAACTCGAAATCCGCGGCCACATTATAAGCCGACAGTAGAATAACGGCCGCAGCCAACAGTATCCTATCACGCATTGTATTCCACCACACAAAACAGCCCACCCGGTTGAGATATTGAAGATTAAGGTATATAAGAAGCTTCTTTCCCCGCCTTCACGGCCCCGTCCATGTTACGGTCCAGCGGGTACACGGACGTCAAGGGTTCACTACCTTTTTCTGCTGGCTGCTCCACTCCTTGTTCGGGGTTTTCTTCACCCATTCGCTGTATTGTTCTATGAATTTCAGCCGTTCCCGGAAGTTCTCTTCCTTCTGGGCCTTCAGTTCCTCCAGGTTGATTTCCGGCGCCTTCATCTCAGATAGACTATTGAAACAGAGCAGTTAATAATAGGCGGGGAAGATTCCCCACTTTTATTATAATCCGGCTTATTCTCTTAACAGGATGGATTTTACTGCGGTTATCAGGAGGGGGGAGAAGCAGTTCGTGGCCCTGTGCCCTGAGGTTGACGTGGTCAGCCAGGGCAAGACCGTGGAGAAGGCCATAGCCAACCTCCGGGAAGCCGTTGAACTCTACGTGGAAGAGATGGGGTTGCCTGAGGGATTCAATCCCAGAGACACCATCATCGCTAATTTTGAGGTCTCAGTCGATGCCAAAGCTGCCGGTGGTTTCGGGGCGTAAAGTCATAAAGGCACTGAAGAAAGTTGGCTTCGAGGAGAGGAGGCGTAAGGGCAGCCACGTCATAGTCGTTAAGGAAACAGGCGGCGGCAGAAAAGCCGTTGTTGTTCCAGACCACAGGGAACTGGATGTCGGAACACTCTTGGAGATTATCCGGCAGGCAGGTCTTAAGAGGGACGAGTTCCTGAAACTTCTTTAGCCACTTCTTTCCCGACCTTCACGGCCCCGTCCATGTTACGGTCCAGCGGGTACACAGAGGTCATGCCGGCGACGTACAATCCCTTCACCGGCGTTTTGTAGGATGGCATCCGGTCCTTGAATCCGGTGTCGTAGACGGGCGTGGCTCTTTTGCTGGTGAACACCTTAGTCCACAGGATATCGTCGGCGTTGAACGTCGGGTAGATTTCTCCCAAGTCTTCCGTGAACGTCTCCTTCACCCGTTTCTCGTCCTGTAGCAGCGGGTCCTCCGGGCTTAGGTAGGTGAACGCGTACGCCATGTGGCCTCCGTATTCTTCGGCGGGCATGAAGTTGGTGTGCTCTATGACCCCGCCTACGGTGAGTTTTTTGTCGCCGTTGTTCAACCAGTAAAAATCACCCAACGGCTTCTTCATTTTCACGAGCATGCAGGCTACAGCCTGATACTTTATCGACCGGAGCTGTCGCGAGTATTCGTCCGGCAGCTCCACCATGTCCGGTAGTCTGTCCACCGCCCCCGTGTAGACTACTGCGTCGCAGGGCATCTCTTCTCCCGCAGTAACCATGCCGTCCGTGATTTTATCCGCCTCCGTGTTCAGCCGCACATCCAGTCCTTCGGCGAGTCGGTCCAGCAGCTCCTGGAAGCTCCCCCTCATGTAACCCAGTACTTCCTTCATTCCTGCGCGGCTGTTGGCCCGCGGGTGTATGCGGCCCCACAGCCAGGCTGCGCTGGCGGTGTCTTTGAGTTCCCCGAATTTGGTGTCCATCAGCGGCGCCCAAATACTTTCATACAGTGTGTCGCCTCCTTTCTTCCGCAGCCAGTGCTCCGCGGTTTCACTGTCTAGTTTCATCCAGTTTTTCCGGTACTGCATCTCCAGGATTATCAAACCGAACCGGAGTTTGTCGACGGGGTTGAGTTCCGGATACATTAGGAGGTCTGCGGGTGTGCCGAACCGGTGGTTCCCCGACGGGGTGTGGTACCCCATCTTGGTGGTCTCCCACACCATCCGGTCCTGGAGCCCCAGCTCTTGCATCAACCGCATAATATGTTCGTCGCCTTTGAATATGTGGTGGTAGAACCGCTCTATTTTGGCTCCGTTGACATCAACCGCCGACGACAGCCCCCCCACATATCCTTCCCGCTCCACTACGGTGACGTCCCAGCCACTCTTCTTGAGTTCGTGGGCTGCCGTCAACCCGGCCAACCCCGCACCGATTACGACCGCCTTCATTCTGTCACGTATAGTGTAGCAGCGGGTAAAAAATCAGAACTCATTTGGTGTCGAGGGACGGGGGTTTGACGATGACGGACTTGATTATGCCGGCGTCGACGAGGAGCGTTCCGCTGCCCTCGATCCATTGTTCGCGGTGGCAGAACCTGCCTTCTGCGAAGGAGCCGTAGACGCGGGTGTAGTTGACTTCCGTCAACGCCCTCCCGCCCACGTTTTTTTCGCCTCCGAAGTCCCCCATCAATCGTTCGATGGTGAACGGGCGGCCGTTCACCTCCACCTGCACGCCCGTGGAAAACGATATCTCCTGCAACTCCACCGCCTCCAGTTCGGGAACTTTTTTGTGGAGCCCGTATTTCCTCAAAGACACGCCGGCGCCCGACGGCTTTCCTTGTTCGTCGACGCGGGTGAACAGGTTGGTTTTCCTGAACAGACTGTATAGCATGGACTCCCGCACCCACCGGAGGTCCAAATCCGATTCGCGGCCGCCCAAGTTCAGTCCCGCGCCGGGGCGGTCTTCTGTCTTGACTTCCGCAGGCTGTTGTTCGACCTTCTGGAGGAGGTGGGGGAATGCGACGCCGCCCCTGTTGACTGGGTGTGTGTTCATGTTCCTCATCACATGCGGCAGCGCCTCACTCATCTTCCTGAGCTTCTCCGCCGGTTCGCCGAGGCGGAAGCCGTTCAAACGCACGCCCACCTTCACGTAGTGGGGTTCAGGTTCAACAGGCTCCGCTTCGGGGGGCTGCTGGATTACCGGTTCCGTCGGTTTCTGCAGTAGTTCCGTGGCCTGGATTATCTCGGCGACGGGCTGCTCTATCATCGTCTCCTGCGGTTCACTCCGCAGGGGCTCGGGTTCCACGGGGTTCATCTCCACGCGGACGTTTGCAGTTCCTTCGAGCGTGAACTGTGCGAGCTCTATTTCTTCGCCGCGCAGCGTGAACTCTACGTTTGACAGGTCGACGCCGGTGAACTCGTCGGTCAGCATGATGTCGTATGAGAGGGTCTTGACTTCGCCGGGGCGTATCAGCACCATCTCATCCGATTCGGCGAGGAGGTCCAGCATTCTCCTCTGGCCGGCTTGCGCAGCCATCATCCCGTCTGCGGCGGCGGCCTCGTGTATTCTGCGTAACGCGGACTCGGTTATGCAGTAGAGTCTGCCGCTGGTGTTTATGACCTTCACCTCCACCCGGTTGTCGGCTCGGTTATGCGTTACCTCAAGGACTTCAACGGGGTTCTGTTTCTTCAGGAACCGGTATGCTAGGAACGCGGTGGCCGCAGCAGCCGTACCCAACCCCAGGCCAACCACCAGCTCAGGGTTTACCACAATATTCCTTTGGAATCAGGCGTTTATAAAGGCCTGCAGTGGTCTACGCCGTCCACGCAGTATTCGTCCTGGGTGCACTTGTCTACGACGTCGGTCTTCTCCCTGCTCATGCAGTATGAGCCGGAGTATACTGCGCAGTAGTAGGTTGTGGTCTTCTTAACCACGTTGCCGTCGAGGTCGCATTCATACCTTATTTCCTCTGCGGGGCAGTCTTCCTTTTCACTGCACATGATGCGGTCGCTGCCGCGCGTCTTGGGCTCCCCGGTGGTCTTCTGGGTCTGGCTGTAGCAGAGGTATTTCACGTCTATGGAGTCTATCATGTTGCATACGATGGGGTCCTCGTCCTTCACCGCCAGCTGGAGGAGGCAGGTGTCCCGCTCGTCCCTGTGGAGTAGGTCGCATTCTATGAGGTCGGCGTTCAATGGCGGAAGCTCCCCGGCCTTACGCATGCACTGTTGTTGACCGTCCACGCATTCTTCGTCCGACGTGCAGGTATCTGTCAACCCAGCTTCCGTGTCGCCTCTCACACACTGGCCGTTGACACAGTTGTAGAGGGTGGTGTATTTGTATACGTCGCCGTTCCTGCACCGGTGTTCCACGGTGTCGCGGCAGTCCGAGTCTATTGTGCAGATGGCGGCCGCGTACCCCGTCGGTTCGGTGCCGAGTCCCCAGAGGGCGAGTGCGGCTATCAGTATTATGGCTGGGAGGAACAGTACAGCCAGGTACTGTATCGTTTTGTCTTGGCGTGCGGGCACGCGCATCGCCGGCAGCGATTTCATCAGGAGGTTTACACTGTCTCCGCCCGTCTTCTTCTGCCTGCGGAATGTCTGCTTGGTTTCCCTGGCCATCGCGCCCACTGAAAAGCCGCACACCCGTTAATATTAGGGTTCTCCAGGGTTAAAACACCATGTAGGATTGTAAAACAGTTGTACCATGTTGAAAAACCAAATACTTCATAAAAGATACTTTAAGGACCTTAGAATTCAAAATAGTTTTAAGAAAAGCCGTCTAATTGTAAAAATGTAAAAAAATTTTAACAGGTGTGTGCCGTGGAAGTTGAACTAGCGAAAATATCCCAGAAGGGACAGGTTGTGATACCGCAGAAGATACGGGAGGCCCTGGGAATCAGCCAGGGAGACAGGTTCGTGGTGTACGCGAAAGACGACGCCATAGTCTTCAAGAAACTGGACCTCCCAGCCGCAGACGACATTGAATAAGCACAGGATGACGTCTGCGGAAAACATGAGGAGGGGAGCTGCGGCTCTGATGCTCATAGCGTTAGCCGCATCCACGGCACTGCCACAGTCCCTCTCCTCGACCACCGCAGACCTCGCGTCAACGACCATGGACTGGACGCTGGCGTCGACCACAGCCAACCCCCTCCGCCACGCATTCCTCAAAACAGACAAGACAGAGTACGCGTTGGGGGACACCATTTTGATACTGGTGATTTCACCGGACTACGCGAACATGAACCTGTCGATAACCTACCGCGGCAACACCACCTTCCACGGCGTCGTCGACTCACTGCTCATGGAGCGGTCGCATCCTGCATCTGCAACCGGAGACTACAGCATAAAGGCCCTGCTGTGGAACGTCAACCACACATTCACGATGGACCGGACCGTGGTGGTGAACGATGAGGAAACGCCACTCGAACTCACCGTCGACAAAACCACGGTCGCATATGGTGAAACAATACACATAACGTTGACTGCCCCCGCCTACACTGAGGCGTCGGTGTATGTGCTGGAGCCCGACGGCGTGGTGAACGTCCTGTCCGAAGACGAGAAAGGACGGCAGTCGTTTGCCTACGCGCCGGTCACCCCCGGAGACTACACCGTGGTGGCGGAGGCGGGGGATGAGCTCTACGCAGGATTCACGGTTCTGCCGCGGGAAGGCAACGTGTCTCTTACGGTGAGCAGAAGCGTTCTCCGTGCGGGGGAGCAGGTGAACATAACCTTGGAGGCGCCGGCGGACACGACGTCGGCGGTTTATGTGCTGGAGCCGACGGGGATGGTGCATTCGCTCACGGAAGACCACGTCGGAAAATTCACTTCGGCGTTCAGCCCCCTGACGCCCGGAAACTACACGGTCGTTGCCGAGGTTGAGGGATACGATGAACTCTACACCGGATTCACCGCCGAAGCAGAGGAGGTTGAGGCTGTTTTGAACGTCACCGAGACTGTGGTGAATGTTGGAGACAGCGTCCGCGTAATCCTTGAAACAGGGACAGAGGCGGACGTGTTCGTGCTCGAACCCGGCGGAACAGTACACGTGCTGGCCGAAGACCGCGTTGGCGTGGACGCAGGCTACGTCCCCCTCGCCCCCGGAAACTACACGGTTGTCGCTGATGTGGGCGGCAGGGAACTCTACGCAGGGTTCACCGCCGCTGAAGCAGAGGAGGAGTCCGTCACCCAGGCGCCGGCGGAGGTGGGAAAGCCGGTGCGGTGGACCAAACGCGTTAAACTAAGGGACCCCGGGAGGCTGTCCACGCTGCTGCCCCCCGCCGCAACGAACGTGCGGGTGAGGGCGGCCGGCACTGGAGTCGCAGCGGAAGCCGCCCCCCTGGAAGAGGGAGTGAAGGTCGATGCAGAAGAGGAGGCCGTGGAGTATGAGGTAACCTATGAGACGCCTGCGCCGACGAAGACCGAAAAAGCCATTAAACACGGTAAGAGAATCACCGTGTACGGCCCAGACAACGTGCATTACACGGACGTCCGCGCCTCCACTGAATTGCCGGTGGAGGCCCCGGAGCAGGCAGTCCACCTCTACCACCTCGACAATGGGAGACGGGAGGTTCCTGTGACCAAACACGACCTGGACGGCGACGGATTAATAGAACGCATAGAGTGGACGATACCGCGCCTCAGCAACCA
>CAZPLO010000036.1:0-9901 GCA_964587725.1 uncultured archaeon | reverse complement strand
TTTATTTCACTTCCACCCGGTGTTCTTTCCTGCCAGCCTCGTGTTTCTTCTTCAATTCCAGCTGTAGGACGCCGTTTTTGTATTCGGCTTTCGTGTCCTCCGCCACGACTTCCGCTGGCAGCCGTATGCTCCGCTGGAAGCTGCTGTACCTGCGTTCTTGGTGGAAGTAGCCTTCGTCTTCCCGCGTCTCCTCGGTTTTCTTCTCCGCATTCAACGTCACGGAGTCGTCTGTGACGTTCACCTCTATGTCTTTCCTGTCGACTCCGGGAAGCTCCGCCACCAACCGCAGGCTGTCTCCGCCGTCCACTATGTCCAGCAGCGGCTCCCTTGGGGCCACTGCGTTTTCCTCTCCGGAGGTTAGCAGGGGACGCCTCTGGGACCTGCTGAAGAAGCGGTCGAATGCGTCGTCCACCTCCTCATGCATCCTCTTCATGTACTCGAAGGGTTCGTACATAAGACACCACCTCCGTTTAAATCATATTATAAAACACCTATAAAAAGTTTGTGTTTTACGGTGGGTTTGAATGTATATTAATCTTTTATTATACCTCTCATACCCTCTACATTATACTATGTTCAAGACTTTGGTTGCGGTCGCCGCGTTGCTGCTGGTTTCCGCCTGCGTGGAACCCATATGCCATGAGCCCTACATCCCAGTGGGCGGCAGATGCTGCCTGGACGAGGACGGGGACCTGATATGCGACAGCGACAAGCCCCCGACCACGACCTCGTCGACGTCAACGACGACCACGTCAACCTCATCCACCACGACCTCGACCACTACGTCCTCCACCACTACCTCCACAACAACCACGTCAACTTCAACCACTTTGTCGGAGTTCCAGAAGATTTTCGTCCGGAAGTCCGGCAGGGTCACCACGTCAACCACCACATCCACCACCCTGGCCACCTGCTATGACAGCGACGGCGGGAAAAGATACAACATAAAGAGCGTGAACGTCACCGGCTACCACGTCTACGACAAAACCCTGCTGTCCGGCGCCAGCGAATACTGCCGCGACGGCAGGACGGTGGTGGAATACTACTGCGAGTCCGGGCAGCTGAAGAGCATCCACCAGGAGTGCGGGAACCGCTGCGTGGACGGCCGATGCTGCCTGACCGAAACCAGCGCGTGCCTCCGGGACAGCGACTGCTGCAGCGGAACCTGCCGGACCATCGGATTGATGAAGGCGTGTTTGTGAATTTATATTCACGGAAGCTGTTGGATTTAATACCTGGTTTTGATGGAGCCCAAGAATTTCCTGTTCGTGTCGTGGGACGCGCTGATAGGGGACATTGCGTGGCAGGTGCTGAAGGAAGGCCACCGAGTGAAATACTACATCCAAGACAAGTCGCAGCATGACATAGCCGACGGCTTCGTCCCCAAAACCGACAACTGGGAATCCGAGGTCGCGTGGGCGGACGTCGTAGTGTTCGACGACGTCCTCGGCCAGGGTGAGTTGGCGGCGAAACTCCGCGGGGAGGGGAAGCCGGTGGTGGGCGGCACACCCCACACCGACCGCCTGGAAGACGACCGCCAGTTCGGCCAGGAGGAACTGAAGAAAGCCGGAGTCAACATCATCCCCCAGGAGAACTTCACATCATTCGACGACGCCATAGCGTATGTGGAGTCGAACCCTAACAAGTACGTGGTGAAGCCCAGCGGCGAAGCACAGAACAAGAAACAATTGCTGTACGTGGGGGAGGAGGACAGCGGCCGAGACGTCGTCCAGGTGCTGAACCATTACAAGAGCGTGTGGTCGGAGAAAATAAAGGAATTCCAGCTGCAGCGCAGGATAAGCGGCGTGGAAGTCGGCGTCGGCGGATTCTTCAACGGCACCGAATTCATCCACCCCATCAACGTCAACTTCGAACACAAGAAACTGTTCCCCGGCAACATCGGCCCCCCCACCGGCGAGATGGGCTGCTACGACGACAGGACGGAGGTGCTCACCAAAGACGGGTGGAAGCTGTTCAGGAACGTGTCAAAGGGTGACGAGTTCCTCACAGTCAACGGTGAAGGGGTTATCGAATATCAGCGGCCGGAGAGGATAGTGGTGCAAACCAACCACCGCAGACTCCTCATGATACAGAACCAGACCGTCGACCTCGCGGTAACGCTGAACCACAACATGTACGGCGTAGAAGCCAACAGATACAGGAAAGGGGACAGAAAATACGGTTTCGTCCAGGCCCGGGACCTCCCATACCAGTTCGTGGTGCCGCGGACCGCCAAATGGAAGGGGAAGAATGTGAAGACCTTCACGCTGCCGTCTGTGCGAAAATACCACCGTGAAGGCCGGGATGTGAAGGGGCGCGACTCCGAAGACGTTGTCATAGACATAGACGACTGGCTGCGGTTCCTCGGATTCTACGTTGCCGAAGGCAGCTGTTCAAGAGGGTACCGCGTCAGCATAGCCTGCGTGAAAAACCGGAAACAGGTTAAGCGGATGCTTTCGAAGCTCCCCTTCCGCATCGGTGAGAGCAAACAGGAATACCACATCTACAGCAAGCAACTCCACGCATACCTCAGCGGGCTCGGCAAAGCCCATGAGAAACGCGTTCCAGAATTCGTTAAACAGTTGAGCAGGAAGCAGATAGCGTTGTTCCTGGAGTGGTACGGCCTGGGAGACGGCAACATGAACAACGGCTTCAGGATATTCTACACCAGCTCCAGGAGACTGGCGGACGACGTACAGGAGCTGCTGCTGAAGATAGGCAGGTCAGGCACCGTCAAAGTCAGGAACCGGAGTGGGAGGGTGTGGATTAAAGACCACTGGGCCAGGATAAACCACCCCCAGTATGAGGTGATGGAGCGGGTTAAAAAGAACGTCTCATGGCTCGACAGGAGGGATATGGAGGTTGTCGACTACGGCGGCAAAGTCTACTGCGTCACAGTCCCCAACCACACGCTCTACGTCAGGAGAAACGGCAAACCATGTTTCTGCGGTAACACCAGCATGTACTGGAGCAAATCCAACAAAATCTTCGAGTCCACGCTGACGAAGATGGAACCCCGCCTGAAGGAGGAGGGCTACGTCGGATACATAGACGTGAACTGCATAGTCAACAACAACGGCGTGTATCCGCTGGAGTTCACGGCCCGGTTCGGCTACCCCACCATATTCATCCAGCAGGAGGGCATGCTCACACCCATAGGAGAGTTCCTGCATCAGATAGCGTGCGGCGAAAAACCGGCTCTGAAGACGCGCAGCGGCTTTCAGGTGGGGGTTCGCATCATCGTGCCGCCGTACCCGTTCACGGACAAGGAGGCGTTCGACACCCACAGCAAAGAGGCCATAGTGATATTCAAGAAACCCAACCGCGAAGGAGTCCACATCGAGGACGTGAAAAAAGTGGACGGGGAGTGGGTTGTCGCAGGCGACGCCGGCGTCGTGTTGACGGTGTGCGGGTGCGGGCAGACCATGCAGCAGGCCCGCCACCGCGCATACAAGCGGGTGAACAACATCATATTGCCGAACAAATACTACCGCCGCGACATAGGGGAGCGGTGGCTGGAAGACAGCGACCGCCTCCAAACATGGGGCTACCTTTAGACTACGTTGCCGTAGCTGTGGTGCAGTATGTGCTCCGCCTCATCCAGCGGATACAAATGCACGACGGGGTCGTCCGACAGCATGTCCTTATAATGGGTGAGGACTTTCTCGTGTGATTTCTTGAAGCCGCCGTAGTCTCTGTGTATTGACAGCATCACCGTCTCCAAGTCGCCGGCCACCTTCAGAATGTGGGACGCGTCCTCCAGTATCTTTTCCGCGTGCTGTTCCCTCTCCTTCGCGGTTCGGTGGGGGCTCATGTGGAGGTGGGTGAACGCCAGCAGCCCGTATCCGAGCTTCCCCGCGTCCGGAATCCTTATCGGATGCAGCAGGCCCTGCTGGAGGAACTTGTTCCGCAGCGTGTTCACAGTCTGCCTGCTCACCCCCGCGTGCTTCGCCACCGCCGCGTCCGTGGCTTTGGGGTGCTCCACCAACGCCTTAAACACCTTCCTCTCCCGCCGGGTGGGGTTCCACTCTCCGTTCCTTATTGTTTCCTCGTGTTTGTCCTCGTGTTTGATTCCGAACTCCTCCGCCAGCAATGGCGCGTAATCGAAGTAACGGTGTATCCTCGTGTAATCCAACGGGAAGAATATGTAGTTGTGGCGTTTGTCGGTGAGGTATCCGCTTTCATGGTGTATCCGGTGGTGTGCGGTGATGTTCTCCATCACCTTCGTCAGGTTCTCGGCGGCTCCGAGACTCAGGTGCCTGCCGCCGGCTTTCACCATGTAGAATACGCTGGACACCCCGTCCAGCAACGCCTCCCGCAGCACATCCGCCTTCGACTTCACGTCGCCGCCGAATTCTCCGTAGAGTGCCGCCAACAGTTCGCAGCCTGCGCGGCGGAAATCCGGCACATAATGCGTTGACACCAAACCCTTCTTCTCCAGCCGCCTCCGCACAACAGTGACCGTAGTCCGGCTTAAACCCAACTCCTCCGCCAACTCCACATCCGAGAAACCAGGCCACCTCACCAGCCCATACAACACCGAACGCTCCCTACCCGTAAGCTTCAACCTCAACACCAAACAAAACCCCACACACCCAAGTAACCCATTACAAAAACCCCTATAAAAACTTGACAAAAAGACAAAAAAGTACAGAGGCAGGTAACCCTAAGTAACTATGATTTTCCTCTCTGAATCATAAACCGGCACGATATCGTAGCTGTTGAGTTGGAGGCAGAATTCCAGGTCTTCTTCCTGGCCTAGCCGACGCAGCCGTTCCGCACCATCTCCCTCGAGTATCTTCTCCTTCATGGAGTTGAAGTCCGGCTCCCCACCCTCAAGCTTTTCCTTGATGTATCTGGCGCACTCCTCATCTTCAACCGCCTTCTCCCTCCCCTCCAAACCAATCGCCACCAACGTAACCGACTCCGGCTCCTGCTTCTGAATGTATTCTACAACAGCAGCGGCGTTAGCAAAACTACCAACCACAACCTCCTCCGCAATCGAGGAGAGGAGAATACCCTTTGTGCCCGCCGACGTTGTCAAAACAACCTTCTTATCGCTTAAATTCTGGCGTGATGCTTCAACAGGGGAGTTCCCATAATCAAACCCATCAGGGGCGAGTCCGCCGCGTTCTCCGAACAACATGAATTCCGAGTTATCCTGTTTTATTCGCAGGGCTTCCTCAAGGGTTTCGACGGGGTGTACGTAATCAGCACCTTTTGCCAGGCAGGCAATTACGGTGTTGCTAGCCCTGAATACGTCTATCAAAACAGCCAGGCCTTCAGCCTCTTTGGCACCATTTAGGCAGGATTTAACTCTTACGTTCATCAGTGTTTCCCATATTTTTCTTTTAGATTTTCTTTAACTCCTTTAATAATTCGCTTGCCTGGTTTGCCTTTCAGATTTGTCCCTTGCTCCTGTTCTCTCATGAACATTTCTTTGGCTCTTTTGGCGGTGTCGGGTGATTTTATGTAGACTCCGCCGATTATTTCGCCTGCGTTGTCCCTTAGGTAGAGGAATACTTCGGAGGGTTCTTTTTTCTCTGGAAGTACAAGGTGGAGGCCCTGCACCTTGTCTATGTATATTAGGTCGAGGGTTTCGAGGTTCGCCAGTTCATGCAGTCCGTCTACTGCCATCTCGCATTCTCGGTACGCCCACTGGGGGTCGCCGTAGGTTTTCAGGGCGTGCCGGTAGATGTAGTCTACGTCGAAGCTTGTTATGTATGTGACGTGGAGTTGTTTCTTCACGAAACACATGTCCTGTATCTGTCGGAAGCATTCTCCCCGGTCTACGGTATTCAGGAGCCTGGGCGTGTATGTTATGTTGGCGAATCTGCCGACCATGTACAGGTTTTTGGTGTGCTTCGCCGTCTGAGCTATTTTGAGGAAAAACGGGGTCTGACTGTAGTATTCGACGACGGGTTTAAGCCTGCTCTCCTTGAGCCTGTCGAAGTACTCTTCCACGTCTCCGCTGAGCTTATCTAATTCAGTCAATTCTCTCTCATACTCCTCCTTTCGCACCTCCAAAGCCTCCTCGACACCGTCATAGTTGAGCGCGTACTTGCCGAAACCCACACTGTCCACGAAGTTCTTGTCCCTCAAAGCCTTCAACACCTTGAACAAGTTAGCCTTCATCAGCCGCTTTCCGGAAACCCTCTTGTACTCTTCCTGGATTGCCTTCGGCGACGCCCTACCGCCGTCATCCTGCAGACGATAAATACAGTTAAGTATGTCGAACTGCTGCTGCGTCAACCCCAGCCCGTCCATGATTTTCTTATCCAGTCTGTCGTCCATACCGCCTGTGAAGCTCCCTGTGTTTTTTGTCGATTATCTGGTTTCCTTGGTTGTCTTTGAGTAGTGTGGCGTGGGTGCAGAGTGCATGGAATGTTTCCTGTGCGCGTGAGGCGATGTCTCTGCTTTTGACGTGTATTCCGCCGGACACGTCCATGTGCGCGTTCCGTATGAAGAAGTACACGTCCTCTGGTTTGTCTTTAACCGGCAGTATTATGTCTAGGCCGTACGGGTTTTTGAGGTAGTATACGTTCAGGTTCTCGTAGTTGCTCACCTGGTTCTGGAGTTTGCTGAACACGGTCTCGCACTCACGCAGGGCCTTGTTTTTGTTTCCGTGGAGTTTCATCGAATGTGTGTAAGGGTACTCGGGGTCCAAGCAGGTGAGGTAATCCACCTGAAGGTCTCGTTTCTCCAGGCACCGGTTCCATAGTGTCTCAACGTATTCCCCCCGCCCGATGTTGGCGTACGGTGCCAAGGTGTACGCTATGCCCGGGAACTTTGATGTGATGTAGTAGCTTTTGGCCTTCTGCAACTTCTCCGTGACGTCCTCGAAGAACGGCTCATATTTGAGGTACTCCACCCTCGGAACCCTGGTTTCCTCAGCCAGCCGGAGGAAATAACCTTCCACCTCCCCGGCGAGCTCGTTGAAATCACCTAAACCTTTCTCGTATTCCATGCGCCGCCGGTCAAGACTATTCTTAACACCTTCGAAATTTATCACATACGCTCCATAACCCGACCTGACGAGGTGCCCCTTATCACGCAAAACCTTCAAGACCTTGAACAGATTAGCTTTCATCAAGTGTTTCCCGGAGAGCTTCCGGTACTCCTCCTGAACCCGTTTGGGCGAAGCCTTCACCCCGTCACTCTGCAGACGATACACACACTGCAGGATATCAAACTGCTGCCTCGTCAAACCCAACCCATCAGCAACCCTACAAACATCCAAATCCATCAATCAACCTCTTTTTCACTTAACTGTTTGGCTTCGTCTCTGAGCTTCTTGAATAATTCTTTCTTGTTTTCCGGGGTTATTTTCGTCGCTCTGCCGCAGGTGTCTATGAACTGTTTCCTCACAGTCTGCGCAGTAGTCTTCGACTTAATGTATACGCTCCCGGTTATGAGCCGTTTTTCATCTCTTGTGAATATGAAGAAATCCTCCGGGGGCTTGTTTTTCTCGAGCAATAGTATGTCGAGCCCCGGCTCCTTTAAAATATATATGTTTTTCCCAGGGTTGTCTTCGACATGGTTTTCGAGGGTGTTGACTGCGCCGACGCAGCCCCTCACCGCCTGCTCTAAACCATAACCTGCCCGCAGATGTTGCTTCAGCAGATAAGGCAGGTCAAGGCTGGTCAGCTAATGCACGTTAACTTTTCCATCTTCAACAATGTTTTTCAAAATTGCTCCATAATATTCATCAACCTTCAGCCGTTTAGCCAGGTCATAGGAGTATGATTCCATGGGAAACCGTGTGGTCGCATAGTAGGTTGTGGATTTAGGCAGTCGCTCAACCAGCTGATTGAAAGTTTCAGAGTACCCATAGTATCTCACCAGTGGCCGCTCCGACTCGGATGCGAGCTCGCTGAAGTACGCCTCCATGTCCTCGGCTACTCTGTGAAATTGTTTGCTCTCCTCCTCGAACCTATGCCGTCTCTTATCCACCAACCTGTTCAAACCCTTGAAGTCGACGATGTAATTCCCATAACCCTTCTTGCTAATGCACCCTATGTTCTTCAGAATTTTAAGCAGTTTGAACAGGTTCGCTTTCATCAAATACTTCCCCCTCAGCTTCCTGTACTCGGCCTGAATATTCTTCGGGGAAGCCCTGGAACCGCCGGAACCAAGCCTGTAGACACAATAAAGAACATCCATCTGCTGGGGTGTTAAACCCAGCCACTCACCCACCTTATCTGAAGCCAAATCCACCGCCAACCCCCTCCGGTACAAGAATACGGGAAAAACACCGTTAAAAACACGGGTTCAGGTGTTGTTGAGGAGTCTTTGGAATTCTCTCATGTTTAGGAGGCCGAATTTGTTTTCGCCGGCTTTTATTATGTAGCAGTTGTTTTTGATTCCTTCTTCTTTTTCGAAAATATCCTGTACTGTGCTGTCTCCTTTTATGAAGTCTTTTTCTGAAACCGGTTTCATGACGTCTTTTGCGAGCACGTAGGTCCACCAACCGGGTTTATGCATTCTATATCCCATGGCTGTTAATGCGTCTCTGACAGTGATTATGCCGGTTATGCGTTCAGCTTGAACCAACACGAATTCTGA
Source organism: uncultured archaeon (assembly GCA_964587725.1). Taxonomy (GTDB): domain Archaea; phylum Altiarchaeota; class Altiarchaeia; order IMC4; family SCGC-AAA252-I15; genus WJMO01. The sequence goes on along the minus strand of CAZPLO010000036.1, from coordinate 1,336 downwards.
TTTTTCTATGAGTCTGAGCACTTTAAAGAACGGGTCTGTTGGATGGACTATGGCTGTGATCTCGGACATGAGTTCTTTGACTGGTTTACTCCACAGGTTCTCCATCCAGATTTCACTGTCACGCATATACCCTTCTAATGCGTCGTCAAATACTTTATGTACTGTTTCACCTAATTTGCTTGGATAATACCTCTTGTTCTTCTGTTTGAAAACTGGGAATTCCTTATCAAAGAGCCTTAGTTTTCTGACGGACAGGTAATACCTCAACCTGTCGGGTGAAATATATCCGTGGTTGGTCCGGTATATGTCCACTATTTCATTGAATGTCCTGGCCTCGTTAAGCAGAATGTGTGTTAAATAGTTCGACGCCTCCTCGTATATCATGTCGGAGAACACTTTGGCCACGGAGGCGACTTCATTATCATCTATGTCTGTTGCTGAAAGTTCGGATAACTTCTGAGTTGATACGTCCTTGTATCCTATCTTACTCAGCTTTTTTGTTTTAATGTAATCCTTGAGGCGTCCGGCTGCTTGATACAATCTCTTGTAGAAGAGATTGTTGGCGAGTATGTAAACACGCCCTCTCCTCTTAACGTGGTTGCTCTCCCGCAGGTTGTTGAGGAACGAGCTTAGGTTGCTGGGCGGTATCTCCGCCTTTTTTAGCTCCGTATGGATGTCTGAAACGCTGACATGTTTCTTTTCCGACAGTATTCGCATGGTAGTGCAGACCTGTGGGTGGGAGTAGTTTCTCATATTCTCTCCCCACCGCCTGTATCTGTAGGAAAAGCGTGTTACATCAAGAACCTCATACTCCTGCGGCATAACATATTTTGGGGTATCATAGATAATAAACTCTACAGGTTACTCTTAACTCCTTCCATCATCCTATCTAAACTGGATTCCGGCATATTGGCTGTGTGGATGCCACATTCTCCACCACATTTAACTGTCCCCTTCCACCGCATCGACCGCTCTGACTCGCCTCCAATACCAGAGCAAGGTTCACATCCTAGACTTCGGTAACCCTCTCCATAGAGTGCGTTTGTTGGTATCCTGTTAACTGCCGTATATTTCCAAACGTCTAATTCACTCCAGTCAAACAGCTCAACACCAAATCCGGGAGTGCCTATAAGTGGATTTATTTTAACCACATCATCTGAGTATTCCTCAACTGATTTGTATTCCTCTCTAGTTTTACCCTCGGTTCTTCGTAGGCCGGTTATCCATGCCTTAACACCCGTTTCCTTGAGGGCTTCTAATGTTGGTATGACTTTAAGTCTTTTGCAGCAGCGTTTAGGGTCTTGTGCGTATTCCTTTTCAGGAATGCTGCCCCTAT
>CAZPLO010000035.1:0-10237 GCA_964587725.1 uncultured archaeon | reverse complement strand
ACGGCGACGGATTAATAGAACGCATAGAGTGGACGATACCGCGCCTCAGCAACCAAACCTATGAGTTGGAGATAGAGGTGTTGAACGTGCAGAGTTACCCGATGGTCGGCGGCACGTGGACCGTCGAGTTCACCACCGTCGGAGCAGCCGACTTGACCGTCACGCCCGTGGACACGGAATGGGACACTGACCTAGCGTTCATGGAGATACGGTGCGGCGACGAGGCCGTGGAACACCAGTGGACCGGCGAAACCGTGTATGTGCCGGATTATGAATGCGACGGCACAGGGTATGAGGTGTCTGAGGTGCTGACGACTGGTAGGCACATACTGGAGTTCGGGTTCGGCGGCAAAACCGTGAGGGCCTACAACAAGGCGGGGTGGTGGAACAATTCCTTCACCCGCCGGGCCGAGGTTACCGTCACCGGCGTCGGGTCCTTAACAGACTATCCTGCGTACCTGAACGTCACCTACGATTCGGACATGCAGTCGGACTTCAACGACCTCAGGTTCACCAACGGCACCTGCGTCACAGGCGGAGAGTCGCTGCCGTATGAGATAGACTCCAACTACACGTCACACGCGAACGTGTACGTGAAACTGCCTTCCGTGTCTGCTGGAGACAACACCGTATGCATGTACTACGGCAACCCCGACGTGGAGTCTGGAGAAGATGCGGAGGCGGTGTGGGACGACGACTTCGTCACAGTCCACCACATGCGGGATGCGACGGCGTCTTCGATAGTGGACAGCACCGTCAACGGATACGACGGCAGCAAATCAGGAGCCAACAACCCCGCGGAGACGGCGGGGTCAGTGGGTTATGCGCAGGACTTCAGCGGCGACACCGTAAGCCACGGGGACATGCGCTCCGACATAGGCGACAGATACACCATCGAACTGTGGATCAGGCCCGACACCGTCGCAGCCGGCAGCGGAGACGTCAGCACCTACTGCCGGACGGTCGTTGCCTCAGCCACCTCCGGCCAAGGATACCCGCTGTGGATTGGTCCGAGGGCCGACGAGATACGGTTCTGGGTGTTCACGTCCACCGCCAGCGGCGGGCACGTGGAGACCTCCAACGCGAACCTCCAGGCGGGCGTCTGGTACTACGTGGCAGGGACCGCATTGAAGAGCGGCACCTCCAAGGTATACGTCAACGGGGTGGAGCGGGTGTCGACCACCGGCGGAACCACCAGCTGGACCAGCATATTCACCGAAGGCGACCTACGCCCCGGCAGGAACATCCCCTTCAACGGAGACACAGACGGGATACGCCTGTCCAAGGTGCTGCGGGGCGTGGACTGGATTAACCAGACGTACCTGATGTGGGCTGAACAGTCCACATACGTGAGCTTCGGAGCGGAAGACACGGTGAACGACCAACCAGCGGACCCCGTGCCGCAGCTGCGTTCAACCGACGGCCTCAACTACAGCACCTCAGACCTGAACTGCTCCGCGTTGCTGAACGACTCCGACGGCGACGACATGAACGTTTCAGTAAGATGGTACTTGGACGGAGAAGTCAACGTGAGCGCGGACTACAACAGCAGCTTCGGAAACGGCACAGTGTTCTCGACGGTGCTGGGTTCCGGGAACACCAGCGTCGGGGACGCGTGGACGTGCAGCGTCCGGCTGTTCGACGGGCAGGGCTTCAGCGGCTGGGGGAACAGCAGCGGCGTCGCCGTCGTAGACTTGACGGCGCCGTGGTGGAGCGACAACACGACCTCGCCGGCTTCCGGCTCACCGTATTCTCCAGGGCAGGCGTACCAGTTCAACGTCACCTGGGCCGACGACAACGGGGTGGAGGCTGTGCGGGTGGAACACAACTTCACCGGCACCCCGGACAACCACAGCACCTCCGGCTACTATGAATATCCGGGCCTCGCAGCGGGAAGCTATGTGTGGATGATGCACGGTAACGACAGCAGCGGGAACGCCAACCACACCGGCTGGTTCCCCTACACGGTGGCGAAGGCTTCTCCTGAGCTGACGCTGACCGCTTCCCCTGGCTGGATTATCGCGACGGGAACGGAATCCAACGTCAGCTGCTCCGGCAACGGGCAGGTGAACGTCACATTGTACCGGAACGGAAGCCTCGTGGACAGTTCATTCGGGACGGCGTCGGACGTGCAGACCCTCGGCGTCGGCTTCCACGGCTACGTCTGCAACACCAGCGGCGGCCAGAACCACACTTCAGCCGACGAGTCGGAGCTGCTGGAGGTGACTGCCAAGACGGTTTCAAACTGCAACCTCACCTTCGACCCCGTGTCCGGAGGGGAGTATCCCGTGGGCGTGAACGCGACCTGCAGCTGCGACAACCCGGAAGCCTCCGCAGTACTGTGGAGGAACGGGTCCGACGTCACCTCCGAAAACAACACGTTCGTGATTCTGCCTGCCGGCAGCTACGGGTACGTGTGCAACGTCAGCGAAACGGCGGGGTACAGCCGCGGCGAAGACGAAGTAACCTATGCCATAGAACGGAATGTGACGGGGTGTTCCCTGTCCTTCGACCCCGGGTCGCCCGTGACATACGGCACGTCAGTGAACGTGTCCTGCTCCTGCAGCAGCGGCGAAATGAATCCTGTGCTGTGGAGAAACGGCTCCGACGTGTCGGCCGAGAACGGCGTCTACACGGTAGTCCCTGGAGGCACCCACCTGTATGTCTGCAATGTGTCGCAGGCGCAGAACTACACGTCATCGTCTAACTCGTCCGCATACACGGTAGACAAGGCGGCGTCCGGCCTGACACTGTACATAAACGGCTCCTCCGCAGACTTCACGGAGAACGTGTCGTTCACCGCGAACCTGAGCTGCGTGTTGGACCCGCCTTCAAAAGGCCTGGTGAACCTCACCCAGGACAATGTGGAACTGGACTACGGCGTGGGCGCTGAAAGTCTCGCCACGTATTCTGTGCCGGGCGTGTACGTGGTGTCCTGCTCCTACGGCGGCTGCGAAAACCACACCTCCAACGCCACATCCTTTAACGTCACGGCGGTGGACGACGTCAGCCCATGGTTCACGTACACCACCCCCGCGGGGTTCAACGACTCCTTCGACCCGGCCGCCTTCACCTTCAACTGCACCGCCGAAGACAACTACGGCCTCGTGAACGTGAGCCTGTACGTCACCAACGGCAGCAACCAGACGTTCACGTTGAATGAGACCGCGAACCTGTCCGGGACGGTGAATTCTTCGTCGTGGACCCTCAGCCTGCACAACGGAGACTACACGTGGGGTTGCCTCGCACATGATTTGGGCGGGCGGGCGGCGTGGAGCAGCAACGCCTCCGCACTAGCCAACTACACCTACCCGGCGGTGGACGTTTCGCTCGTGTACCCCGCATCGGACGTTAACGTGACGAAAGACAGGTTCTTCGAGTTCACGGTGAACGTGAGCTGCAGCGGCAACGACTGCGGGGACGTGAACGTCAGCCTCGACCCCGACGACTGGTGGAACCTGTCCTGGACCAGCAGGAGGGGGTTGAACGTGACGAACGTCGGCTCCACCACCTTACATGATTTCCCGGTCTACCTGAACCTCACCAACTACGGGATGCAGGCGGACTACGACGACCTCCGCTTCCTCAACGGCGGCTGCGGCTCCGGAGGGGATGAGCTGCCGTATGAAATCGAATACAACACGTCGGTGAAGGCGGACGTGTGGGTTAAGGCGTCTCTTTCACCGGGCGTGAACACCCTCTGCATGTACTACCGTAGCGAGGACGCGGGCTCCGGGGAAGGGGGGGTGTGGGACGACGGCTACGTCGCCGTCTGGCACATGGAGGACGTCGGCGGCACGGTGGCGGACTCCGCCGGCGGCAACGACGGCTCCAACACCGGCGCCTCGAACACGTACGACACCCTCGTCGGAGCGGGGCTGGACTTCAACGAAGGCGAAACCGACTACGTGAACATGGGGGCGGTCGACGGCTACGAAGGCCAGACCAACGTCACATTCGAGGCGTGGTTCAGATGCGACGGCACCAACAGCGACGACATGCTGTTCGCGAAGTCTTCCGGCAGCGGCAACTACCGCCCACTCATCTGGAGGGATAACAGCGCGAGTCCGTCGAGCAGGACTAAAACGTTCTCGTTCGCGACGCAGGCGAGCCCCGGAGGCGACAACCGGCTGAACGGGGAAACAAACGCCTTAGCCGACACCGGCTGGCATTACCTGACGCTGGTGTTCGACGGCACCAACCACCAGTACCTGGCATACCTCGACGGCGTCGAGGACGCGTACAGCGGAACCTCACACACTTACGGCAGCTACCCCACTTCCACAGACAACCTGTGGATTGGGCGGTGGGAGTCCAACGGCTACCCCTTCGACGGCGTCATCGCCGAGGCTAGGATTTCTAACGTGTCCAGGAGCCTGGAGTGGGCGAACCAGACCTACCAGACGGTCACCGGCCAGGGTTCCGTGGTGTTGTTCGGCGCTGAGGAGAATTACACGGGCAAGGGAGGGCTGGTGCCTTCTGAGGGGACGCCGTTTTACACCAACGGCAGCAACCCCCGGACCATCAATCTAGCGGATGGGGATAGTGCGTTGGTTACGTTCTGGGTGAACGCGTCCGGCGAACTGAATTCAACGTACGAGTTCTTCGCGTACGGGAACGTCACATCGCATCCGTGGATTGGGGCGGTGACTGATGCGGTGAACGTGTCAATCGTGTCGGCGGCGGAGGCTCCCCCCTCCGTCGGCGAGCCTTCGTTGACCGATCCCGTGGACTTGACCGCCGGGGGGGTTACGTTAGTCCACTGCAACGCGTCGGTGTCGGACAGCAACGGGTGGAGTGATTTGGATTCTGCGTGGGCTGTGTTCTGGGATACGGGGTCGACGACGGAGGACGGGGCGGACGACAACCGCAGCCATTACACCAACGGCTCATGCCGTTTGTCGGGTGCCGGGGATTCCGCGGACGTGTCCTGCGGGTTCCCCCTCCTGTATTATGCGGGCCCGGGGGCGTGGGCGTGTAATCTGTCGGTGAACGACACCGCAGGCTACGAAGACGGAAACAGCTCCACTGCCACGGTGAACACGCTCGTTGCTGTGGACATTGTGGAGGCGTCGCTGGACTACGGGGTCCTCGGGTTGGGTGAGACGTCTTCAACGGATTCGACGGCGGAGGCGGTGAACGAGGGGAACGTGGAACTGGATTTGAAGGTGAACGGCACCGCCATGGTCTGTGGTTCAGGGAGCATTCCGGTGGGCGCGAACCGTTACAGCAACGAGTCGGTGGCGTACGCAGGCATGTGCTCCCTGACCGGAGACGGGGCGGACACCTGCGGTGAGTTGAAGGCGGCGTTCGACCTGGGCTGGGGCGGCGGCAAGCAGACGTTCTGGAGGCTGCAGGTGCCCGTGTCCGGGGCTAAGGGGACGTGTTTGAACGAAATCAGGTTCACGGGGGTGCAATCAACGTGAAAAGAACATTCGGAGGTGAAACGCATGGAAGTAGAGTTGACTAAGCTCTCCACGAGAGGGCAGGTGGTCATCCCGATCAAGATACGGGATGAGCTGGGGATAAACCCGGGCAACCGGTTCGTCGTCTACGTGGTGGACGACAGCATCGTGTTGAAGACGCTGAACCTGCCTTCCGGGAGGACTAGGAAGCTGTCCGGGAAGGATGGCGGATAAGCCCTCAGGACCGGACGGGACGGCGTGAGCCGGGTATTTAACGGTCTGGGGAGAATATGAAAAGAAGTTGAGGGCCTTAACGTTAGCGGTTCTTCTGCTGGCGGGGTTAGCGTGCGGCGACACCCTCCCGGGGACCATAAGCGTGCTCAACAGCCCGCCGAGGATAGAGTCGGTTGAAACCTCCTCCAGCAGCTTCACCGCCCCCTACAACAGGACCGTGTATGTTAGGGTGAACGTGTCGGACCCCAACGGCGCCTACGGCGTGAACGGCTCCGGGTCGGTTAAGGTGAAGGTTGTTAGGTGGAACAGCAACAGCGAACAGCCGTTCGACGGATTCGGCGAATCATACGTGAACGCCGTGTTGGAATCCAGCGGAGAACTGTCTGCGACATACACTTACTCTCATGTTATGGGTGTGCAGGACCCTAGCAGGGTGGGCTTGGACTCCGGCCACCCCGCATACGCTTCTCCCCCACGGTATTACCGGGTGAAGGCGGAGGTGTTGGACGGCGAATACGCTGTCGCCAGCAACCTCACCTGGGGTAACGCGGACTACACATACTATGGGCTGCCGCGGGTGGTGATTAACGAGTTCCGCCCCGGAAACGACAGCTTCATAGAACTCTACAACAGCGAATCATACGGCGTGGACGTCACAGGATGGCGTCTTGGAGCGGCCGGCGGAGTGTCGGCGGCCGCCGCCTTCAACCTCTCCGGAGTCATACCGGCGGGGGGGTTCAAGTCGTTTTCCAGCAGCGAATCAGGCATCACCTTGGACCCCGGCGGCGACGAGGTGGAGCTGGTTTACACTGACTATAAAGTCGACAACTTCACATACGAGGACGGCGACACCATAGGCGGCACCGTGTACGACAGCACCCTACATCAGAGCATAGGCCGCGACGTCGACGGCGGGGACGCGTGGAGCGTTCAGTCGCCGACCCCCGGCGGCACCAACCGCCCGCCGGCGGGTCAGCGGGTGCAGTCGGTGAGGACTCCGTTGACGGTGGAGGTGAACTACACCTGCGTTGGGGAGCCGGTGTCTGTGACGGTGTCCGCCCGCGACCAGCCGGTCCGTGACGTGCACGTGGACGTGTACTATGGCGGCAGCATTCTGTTTTCGTCGCGGACGGACCGCCTCGGCCGCGTAGCCTTCACCCCCTACCGGGTGGGGGTGCACAGGATCCAGGCGTTCCGCGGCGGGTTCGAGGAAGGCTCTGTAGTAGTGGATGTTCCACCGTGTCCTGTGGCGAATGTTTCCACGGTGAAGACGCTGGTTGTGCGGTTGAACCGGACCACGACGACCACGTTGCCGGTGGTGGTGGACGAGTCCACGGGGGATGTGGAGTTAAGCCATCTGCTGAATCCTAGGGAGAGGCTTCCGAGGATCGGGTTCGGCAGCGGCCCGGGGTCGGCGTTCGGCGGCCACGCTACCGCCGCATTGGCGGTGTTGGGTTTGGCTGTGCTGTTGACCGCCTACCTGAAGCGGAGCAGGTTCACTTCCTCCTGAACAGTAGGATAACCACTACCACGGCCAGCACGGCTATGACCGCGTACAATGGGGTGGAGTCGCCTTCCTTCTCTTCCGTGGCCGGCGGCTGGGTGGTTTCGGTGGTGTCCTGGACGTTGACTATGACGAACCCTTCCTTGGTGGTTTTCTTGCTGTAGTATACCCAACCCACTATCTTGTATTTCCCGGGTTGCCCGGGTTTATAGTATGTGGTGAGGTCGGCTGTTTCGCCGACGGGGACGTCTATTTCATCGCCTTCTATGACGTCGACTATGTCGTCGTCCAAATACACTTTCCCTTTGAAGACGGCGGGCGCGACGAGTTGGCCGGTGTTCTTGAACACTGCGGTGAGTTCCACGACGTCTCCGACCGTAGCCCACACCTTGTCTGTTCTGATGGTTATCAGCTGCCCCTGCAGCCGTAGGCTGCCTCTCTCCAACACCTCGAATCCCACGGTCTCCTGTGTCTGCTCGCCTTCCGCGGACACGGTCACCTTCGCACGGTACTGGCCGATGGGGAGGTCGTTGTCTACTTTCAGTAGTATGTTTTCGGATGTGGTGGGCAGTATCTCTGTTTCGCCGTGGTCGAGGGACTTTATGGTTGAGGCTTCATCCATGATGTCCACGCGTATCTGCGGTGTGATGCGGGTGTTTCCTCTGTTGTCCACGCGGATGTTGAATTCTATGGGCTGCCCCTCCTCGGTGTCTTTCACCTGCACGGACGGGACTTCGTAGTCTATTATCTGGTCTCCCGTCACGGAGATGGTGGCCTGCATTTCCACGGCGGTGATGATGATGGCCCCCATCACCTGCTGGCCTTCCGCGGGCGGCCGGGTCTTGGCTGTTACCGAGGCTTTGTATGCTCCGTTGGGGGCGTCCGCCGGCGGCTCGACCATGACTTTGACGCCGTGTCTGCTGTTTGGTTCGAGTGTGAAGGTGGTTTCCCCCAGCGTTATCCAGTCCCGCGCTTCCCCTCCCACCGACAAACTTATTTCCACGGGTTCGGGGCTGGAGGTGCTTATGGTGGCGGTGCCTTCCGCGTACCCGCCTTTCAACACGTCCCGGAATTCTATGTTGCTGGGGCTGACGCCGAGGCTGACGGCGGCTGCGTTGGCTGCTAGAACCAGTAGTATCAGGCCAGCCTGTAGTCGTACATCACCCATTTTTTTTTAACCGGGATTATTAATCCAATATATTTGGGTTTCGGTTAATAAAACAGTTTCTAGCCTGCTGTCCCGGTTATTTGGATGTTGTTGGTGCAGGTTCCGGAGACTCCGGAGCCGGGTATGGCTATGGTCCAGTACTCGTCTGCTGTGGAGTTGGTTCCGTCTGCTGTTGCTATGCCTTCTATGCCGAGGTCGAACCCTGTCTCCGTTGTTGGCGTGTGGGTTAGGTTCAGGCTCATCCCTGCCCAGCCGCCGTCCGACGTACTGTATCGGGTGTTGTTGACCGGTATGGTCCCTTGGCCGGTGCAGCCGTAGTCTGTGCCGTTCACCCGTATGTCTATTACGACGTTCCCCTGGTTGGTTACCTGGGTGTTGTTTCCGCCGCTGCTCTCTCCCCCTAACGCTAGGGTGCCGAAGTCGAGTGAGCTTTCCAGGATGGATATTCCGGTGATTTCATCCACCGTGTTGGTGCCTGTGGTGGCGTTGACTGCGTCGCTGCTGTCGTTCACGGTTATGTTGCACGTCCATGTGCCGTTCACGGCCTCGTGCTGGACCGTGAACGAGCAGTTCACGTATATTTGGTTTCCGGCTCCCTCCGACAGTACGCAGCTGCTGTTGTCGTATCGTTCGTTGCTGTCTGCCGCCGCCGCCATGTTGGTGCCGTTGTATATGACCCCCCAGCTTTGGTTGACGTCCCCGTAGCCGTTCAAGTCCGTTACCACAGCGTCGCAGTATAGGATGTTTGCGTCGCTGCCGGCCGTCAACTGTATGGTGCCCCCGTCGGAGTCGTGCAACGTTACAGAAGCTATCCCCGGCGGCGAATTCGGCACCTCCACCTGCCCGGTTAAAACAGACGAAGACACCGTGTGGATGGAAAACACTAAAAACGCAGTCAAAACCAGCCCGCTCAATACTTGTCTGTGGCCCACAATATCACGCAAGCCACCCCAACCCTAATAAACAATACACGCAAACATTTAAAAATAAAGAAAACACTACTTTCAAAACGAAACCCGAAAAAATACCCCCACGGAAACCCAGGGAAACATTATTAAAACCATTGACCCATATAAGGTATCATGGGTAAGAAGCTGTCTTCACTCGACCGCGACACCAAAATAGTTGTTGGTTTTTTGGTCGTGTGTGTCGTCATTGTGGGTGCGTTCATCGCGTATCAGGCGTTCACGCATTTCACCGGCTCCACTGAAATCTACTTCACCCGTTTGTCTGATTTGCCGGACCCGGATGCGGCGTTGAAGTACGGTAAAGTAGACGGTGAAGCATTGAACGTCTTGGACGTCGGCAAATCCTATAAAGTATCCTTCACGGTAGTCTGCAGTGAGGCGGGAAAGACCTCCTACGACCTTTTGGTCGACTCCCGCCTTCTCAGCAAGGAGGAGTCTTTCACCTTGAACCCTGGTGAGAACCGCACCTTCTCTTACACATTATCGCCGACGGACGACAGCAAGTGGGTGTACAGCCACAGTGAAAGCCGGTCGAGCCGTGAAATCTACGACCTTACATCGGACAGCTGGTTGGGCGAACGCGGCGAATTCACCGACGCCTACATGCCACCTTCCGTGTTGGTGGGCAGGTTTTGGGAGGAGCATGAGGTGTTCGGCGACATCCTGAATTTGAACATGTCCTTGGATGACCTCCGCACCAGACCTTACAGGATGGAGTACAGTGACAGCAGCACCCAGGTTGACTACCGGCGTGTGACTTCGGGGAGTGTGGTGTTGTCTGTTGCGAAGGATGATTTGGAGCTGGATTTGAGCGAAGTCTCCAGAGTCTATAAGAGCCCAGTAGACATCTTCAAAGCCACCCTCCTGAAGGAAGGAGGGGATAAGCCGCAGGTCATCAGCTTCTGGTACCAGGTAAAGTGACCGAACCGGATGATTCCTTGAGCAAGGCTGTTTTGAT
>CAZPLO010000034.1:0-11332 GCA_964587725.1 uncultured archaeon | reverse complement strand
TTTATATTGTTTAAAAAAGGTTTAAACTGTTTCAAATCCTGTACCGCAGTATCGCCGCCCTGCCTTTGAAGGTGTTCCAGAGCTGATAGCCTTCCTCGAATTCGTCAGACATTATCTCCACGGCTGTGCCGGCGGCTCGGGCCTTCTCGTAGTCTCTTTCGATGTCTTCCTCGGGCAGCTTCTCAGACAGTAGGAGGGTGTCGACTGCGTTCGCGTCCAATGCGGTGTCTGTGTCGGGGCCGTATGCTGCGAGGCCGTCTTCTATCAGTTCCTTCATGAACCGCTGCATCAAAGCCTTCTGGCGGACCATCTCCACCTCCCGGAGGTCGTCTTCCGCGGCGTTAATGAGCTCGCGTATCCCGGATTCGTCGGTGTAGGTGATGTCTTTGACGGCGATAATCCTCTTCTTCACCTCGTGGTTCATGTAGTCGCCGTTGATGAAGTCCTCCTTTGTTGCTGCGGGACCGCCTATAACCAGCCCCCGGATGTCCTGTATCATGGGCAGGAACACCTCATCCACTGCTTCTCCTATGCGTTTCTTGAAGTTGTGGCTCTGCTCACGCACCAGCCGTTCGAAACGCCGCGCCGACTGGCCGCCGGCCCGGTGCTTCCCGCTGTAGCCGGAGGTGAGTTTCTTGAGGATGTTGTAGTGGTCGCCCTTCAACGTGGCGATGGTGGCTTCCTTGTTGTCCACCGCTATGAGGCCGTACACGTCCTTGGGCGTGACCAGCTCCTTCAGGGGGTCGAGTATGAACTCTTTGTCGCACCTGTACAGGCGGGTTGAAATCGCTTCAGGCGGTTCCAGAGCCCACACCTGCACGTCCGACTGGCCTTCGCGTTCGCTCACGTTGCCGCTGAACACAACCAGCCCGTTCTCCGGGGTCTTGTTGTACAGTTTCAGATGCTGTATGGCGCGCTCCAACGCGTCGGTGACGTTCTTCCGCGTTGCCTTGGATTTGATGTTGCTTGCCGTGCCCTGCTCCTGCGTTAGCTGCGTCAACACGTTGTTGACGTCGTAGCCCGCCGGAATATACACTGACACCAGCTCCGTGTGCCTGCCGGTCTTCCCGTCCAGCTCCCGTATGAGCCTCTTCAGCTTGTATTCTTGGTGAGAATCCATTTTTCAGACTATGTTATTTGAGCCGGAGCTCGAATCCGGTCACTGGGACCTCGAGTCCGTAGTTCCCCAGCACCTCAGGATTCACTTCCCCGTAGAAGCCATAGCTGTTCCTGCTGCACCTGCCTTCGATGAACGACGGGTGATTGTATGGTTCCTCGTCGGACTCCAGATTCAAGGCGTTCAGCAGCCCCAATACCGCGGCCTTCACTTCGCTGTAGTTTGTGCGGCCGTGGGCTATGACGCCGGCGGCCTTCCGGACGGTCTTCCCCTCCCCGGTTATCACGTCGCCGACTTCGAACACCCGCTGCGGGTACTCCCTGTTCCTGTTCTTCTCCAACACCGCCATCAGCGACGGGAGCAGCCACGTCCGCGCAACGCTCTGCTCGGAACTAACGGGTTTCACGGCCTCCACGGCATCTTCTTCGGGGGCGTTCATCCGTTCGAATAAATCGCGGCGGCTGGTCAGCGTGAGCGTCATCACCTCCATGAAGCCGAGGCCGGTTAACACGTCCCTCGCCTCCCCGCAGTAGCCTTCCAGGGGGTCCGGCTTACCCAGCGTGTACAGGGCCGGCACATCGGGTTCGAATTCCATGTACCCGTAGGCTATGGCAACATCCTCCACCAAGTCTATCGGGTGGAGTATGTCGCTCCTGTACGCTGGCACCTCAACCCTGAGTTTTTCGCCGGCTGATTCGACGCCGTAGCGCATCCTCTCCAGCATAGACTTCACCTCGTCCCCGGTGAATCCGGTGCCCAGGAGCCTGTTGACGTAGCCGACCTCCAATTCCATGGTCGTCGGCGTCAAATCCGGCCTCCTCATGGTCTACTATTAGGACGGTCTATTATTAAGCCTCAGCAGAACCAGGCCGTCCGTCCACACATACGACGCCTGGAAGGCTTCTGTTATGTTTCCGTCGACGAAGTCCTCCCAGGTTCCGTTGTTGAATCCTGTGGTCTCAATGGCGTAGTTTTCCCGCAGCCCCTCCACCACATACACGGGGCCGGAGTGGAGCCGCCGTCCGATAACATCCACGGTGTCCCGCATCCCGTCCCGGGCGGCGTTCACCAGCACCACCTCCCTGTCTGCCTTCACCGGCGCCAGGTACAGGATGTTGAAGTCGCCGAAGTACACTACAGTCGAACCCTCCTCTATGAAGCCGAGTTCTTCCGCGATGCCGGCGGTGTATCCTCTGCCGCTCTTTGCAGCAGTGACCGATATGATGTTATTGACTACAGTGTACGATGCTGTTATGAGGAGCAGTATAGTGAACAGGATACCTGCGTATCTGATTCCCCTCTCCACCAGAGGGTACGCCACCAGCAGCGCGGCTGAGAGGGTCAGTGGGAAAACAAGCCCGTAGACGCTGCTGTGCACTAGGAAGCGGCCCTGAGACGCCAATAAAGGTACGTAGAACAGGATTATGAAGGCGAGTAAGGAGCCGAACAGCAGAATGCTCCACCCGTGACCTGGTCTCCCGTACAGGCGGCGGACGGCGTAGGCAGATAGCAGACTCAGGTATGGCAGGGACTCCAGGAAATACCTCATATACGGTGTGTTGCCTCCGTGCTGGTGCACGCGCATGCTGTAGAAGAGGATGGATGAGAGGGCTAGCATCAGCAGTAGGTAGTATGTTTTCCTGTTTCTCCTGACTGCTATGAGGCCGGCTGCGGCCAGCGCCAGCATCGGAGCCGCCTGCAGTAGTGACTTCTTAGCCTCCGGAACTGCGGCGGCGGGGAAAAAACCCATGTCCACAACCTCCGCGAACATAACCTGCAGCGACGTTACCATATGCGACATGAAACTGGGGTCGAGGAAGTACATGGCTGCAGCGGATGCTGCCGCTGTCGCCGCGGAAACCTTCAGTCCGTCGCCGCGTCCAAGCCTCCATGCGAGGTACGGTCCGGCGAGCAGGATGAAACCCAGCGTGAAAACCTGGTAGTGGCTGAAAAACCCGAAATCCCCCGTGAGGTTCCTGTACCAGGGGAGAATGCTTCCGTGTGCGGCGTAGTTCATGGCGACCATCGCGAGCAGAGGCGCCGCCCCCCCCACGACATAGTACGCCGCCTTAGCCTTGGCCTCGGCCGCTACATAGAGGAGCAGGACCAGCCCGTACACTGCTGCAGGGTATCTGACGCCTGCCGCATAGGCCGACAAAAATCCTGCGGCGGCGAGGTATCTAGCGTCGCCGCCCACACCCTTCAACGCGGCGTAGACAGAAGCTGCTACTAGGAACACAACGAGTGAATGTGGCCAGAGGCCCAGGGCGTATCGTGGTGCGTATGTGAACGCCGAATACAGGATGCCCGCCGCCAGAGACAATAGCTTGTCGGAGAAGAGGGTGTCGGATATGTGGTATATGAGCAGTATGGTGCCGCAGAACGCCAGTGAATTGAGCGCTATTAGACCGTATGTGCTGAGGGGATAGAACGGCACTGCGAGGAGACTGTACAGAGGAGGGTACTGCGGCGCGATTCGCCCGTCCACGAGATGGACCACCTCCGTGAATTCGTACTCCACGCTGTCTCCCGGTCCGTTCCAGAATGTGAGGGCTCCGCCGTCCGCCATCGAATCTGCCATCAGCAGGTAGACTCCCTCGTCCGTCACGTGCAGGCCGGGCGAAAGGTTTGCGGTGAGGAATACGAATGCGGCGAGCACGTAGGCGTAGGCTGCAGCATCCACACCGTCTGCTACAAGCCGCCTCATGTTATAGATTGAATCACCGCCGAATATAACGGTTAAACGACGGAGTAAACGGTGGCTCCGTCTTCCTCACCGGCTTCCAGGCACCAGAGGCCTTCCATCTTACCCTTCAGCTCCGCCGTCCCGCCGAAGAGGATGTCGTATTCACTCCACCAGACTATGACGTGGTCTACGCCGCGGAGGGACTCGCACATCTCCTCTGGGGTCGAGTTCCGGTAGTGCATGACATCCGCTATGAACGGGTTATCCCTCATCTGCTGGAGCGTCCATTCCGGCACCCGGGTTCCGTAGCCGTCGACAGTTTTAGCGTCTGAAACGGCCGCGTAATACAGTGCCAGGGGGTAGTATACTGTGTAGACGGTGCCTTCCCTGAGGACTTCCGCCGGCCCCACGGGAACGTTCACTACCACGCCGCCGACGCCGTCGTATATGCCGGGTGCGGTAGCGCGGGAGAACTCCATGGCAGGGTAGTATTCCAGCAGCACGACTGCGACCACCGCCAGCAGCATTCTGTGGTCGAGTTTCTTGAGCACGGAGGCCGCCGCAGCCGACAGAGCCAGCATGGACAACACGGTGAAACGCACCGGCGTCCTGAATATGGTGAATGGTGGTGTGTGTTGGAGGAATATGTATGGGAGTATGAACACGGGCTGGCCGCCGATCCGGAGGAGGGGGCCGAACGACAGCAGCGTGAACGCGAAAAACGCTATACTCCAGAACCCCAGAACCCCGTCTAATGTGAGTCGGGCCAAGGTTATCAGTGCCAGGGTGGAGGCCATGGCTGCTGCGTACAACACGGGGTCGCGCACCGGCTGGATGAAGTAGAATACGGTGGGGGCTGAGACGGTCCACGCAAGTATGCGTGGGTTTGACAGGAGCGCCTTAGCCTCCCCAGCCTTCTCGCCCACCCATTTGAAGACGCCTTCATCCCGTAGGTGGAGTAGGAATAGGAGGAGTGCCGCGTAGCCTATGAATCCGGGAGCCTCCAGGAGGTCTAGGGAATATATGTCTGCGGCAGAGCCTTTGTTCATGTACTCTGAAGCCAGCATCTCAGAAAACATCAGGTATGCTATGGGGGTGGTGAGTACGAGTGAAACGATCGCGGACTTCACTATCGTCCATTCGGTCTCCCCCGTCCTCCACCGGCGGTATGTCAGATAGAGTGCTGCGAGCATCAGGGCGAACCCGTAGTATGTGGGGCTGGAGTAGGCGGTCAACGCCAGGAAAACGGCAGACCACATTGAATTCTTCAGCATGAACAACACGTAGAATGGAAGCCACTGCACACTCATGGTGTGGAGGTGTCCCAGCATTACCTCGCCGATGTGGTAGTGGCTGAACCCGTAAATCAACCCGGCGACAAAGGATGCTTTATTGTCGCCGGTGAGGTGCCTGGCCAGCAGGTACATACCATATCCGGACAAAACCACCGACGCCAGCACGATGGTATTGTATGCCTCTACCGTGCTGAGAAAAACCTGCAGTAGCGTGCCTGCCGCCAGGTTCAGCACGGAGGGCATGAAAAACACCATGTTCACCCCGCCGGGATAGAATATCCGGTCCGTCCAATAGGGGTTCATCCAGCCGCCAACCGCCTTGTTAAACCACCAAAGCTGCCACAGGCTCAATCCCACGTCCTCGCCTCCGGGGACCTGGGTTGAGAAGTTCAGGATGAGGGGGTGGGTGAAAACTAAAGCCAGAAAAAGGTAGGCGGATGCAGTGAACACCCAACCCCTCATCGCCCCACCTCATACACGATTCTCTTGCCACCTAATACTATGCGTGTCCCGTATCGGCTCCGGGTTTCCTCCATGAACCCGTATAAGGCTTCGTCTTCAGCGTCGGTGGAGTTTCTCATGTAAAGGTATACTGGGATGTTCATTTCGCGGTAGAACTCCAGGAGCTTCGGCGTGTCTTTGAAGTTGTCCCTTGAGGCGTCCACTATCCTGACTCTGCGGTCTATCTTAAGCACTCCCACGTCGACGACTTGGATGTCGTCGCCGATTACGACTGCGGAGTCGTCTGGGATGAAGTTCAACTCTACTACAAAGTCGCGGTTAATCTCCCGCGAGGACGAAGTCTTCATCAGATCCAATGCGTTCGCGGTCGCACCGTATGTCAGGCACGCGACCGCGATGAAGAGGAACACATGTTGCAGTTCACCCGTCTTCAGTCGGATTATGGCTGTCGTCAACAACAGGGCTGCTAGGGTGATGGGCGCGTATCGGACTGCGAACGAGGCGGCCCCCTCAACACCCGGCTGTCTTAGCATGGCCAGTATCAGGAACGCGTAACTGAAAGGCAGGACCTGTACGAGCATCACGTAATTTTTCTCTCCGCTCCGCCATATGTGCCACAGGCTGTAGGCCGCCAGTATCCCCAGAAAGGGCATCGCCTCCAGCAGGTAGCGAGTGAACGACACTCTGCCGCCGTGCATGACGCTGAAGGAACTGTACACAGCGGTCAGGCACAGCAGAGGGGAGGCGAGGAGGAGGGTGTTGAGTCTGCCAGCACGGTTTCGCATCAGAGCGGGGGCCAGCAGGCAGAGAGCCAGTACAGGGGACGCCTGCAGTATGCTTTTCTTGTCCAGCTGGACGGATCCGGACGGGTGGGCTTGCATGTCAACGAGGTGCGCGTACGCTATCTGCAGCGACCGCCAAACCTCCCCCGCAAAGCCCGGATCCATGACGTACGACAACAGGGCTGTCAGCAATACGGCGGATGCGGCTGCTTTAACGGCTGAGCTGCGCCCAAATCTATCGGATAAGACGTAGGCTGAGACGCCGGCTGCTGCGAAAACCACCGGGTAGATGAGGACTTGTGAAAACCCATCCAACCCCGCGCTCACACTGTATCCCGTAGAGTACACTGTGCCGAAGATGCTGTTGTTTATGTATAGTATGGCGGCGACTGGAGCGCCGAAGCCGAGGGCGAAATATGCCGCATCCTTAAGGCCGAACCGGTATATGATGTATATTAGTAGTGCGGCCGCCAGAGCTCCGTTGGTGTATCTGACACCCACCGCCAACCCCGCGAGCAAGCCGGCGGCGGGTGAGCGGCCCCTGAGGGTGAGGTAGAATGCGGACGCGCACATGAACACGGACAACATGTGAGGCCACAGCTCCACAGCATACTTTATAGAGTAGACTGTCAGAGAGTATACTATGGCTGCGAATGAGGCAAACCCTTTGTCTCCTGCCACGTAATCCGCTGTGAGATAAACTAGGGCGACCACTGCAACATAGGACAGTGTGTTGACGAGTATCAACCCCGCCAAGCCGGCTAATGAATAGGCGGGTTGCACGAGTATGGGGTAGAGTGGCGGCGGCACCCCGTAGAGGCTGCTGTCCTGTCTGACCGTGCCGTGCAACACCAGCTCGTCGGAATAGGTTTCGTTCAGACCGTTCCATATCGTGAAACCCCCCTTGGACGTTCGGTCCACCATCAGGAGATAAGCTATCTCGTCGTTTACAGAAAGTCCTGCATTCGTTTTGTAGGCGAGGGTGGAGAATAATGCGAGGAGGTAGAGTGCCATGAACACATCCCATCTGCGGTTCCTGACGAAGGACTGAATAACCCCTCTCATATAACCTATACATGGGTGGGTGCAGGTAAAAATCCTCCCGCGCCTTTTTTTATCCGCTGCTTAATATCTCACATGTCCTCCATCAAGCATCTGCTGCTGGTGTTCGCGGCGGCTTCTCTCATATGGCTGCCCAGCCTGGGAACCGTGCCCCACTGGCACTGGGACGAGGGCGTCAACCTCAACTACGCATCCAATCTCGCGGAAGGCCGTCTCCGGTGGTTCACGCTGGAGTACGCGTTCATACCCCATCCCCCGCTGTACATAATTTCGTTGGCTGCACTGGTGAAGGTGTTCGGAGAGTCCATAATCGTCTCCCGCCTGTTCAGCGTCGCATTAAACTATGGAATAATCTATCTCATGTACCTGATAGGGGGGGAGGTGGGTGGCCGGCGCACTGGAGTGTATTCGGCCGCCGCCTACGCGGCCTACCCCGCGGCAGTCTACTGGGGGAGAATGGGTTTCTCAAACAACTTCCTCAGCATCTTGGTGGTGGCTTCCATGTACTCTATGATAAAATACGTGAAGGTCGGCGGGCGATGGTGGGTTCCCTGCTGTCTGCTGGCGGGGCTGTCCGCGGTCACCGAACCGCAGGGTCTGCTGGTGGCCGCAGCATTGGGACTCTATTTCATGGTCATGGAACGCAGCCGGATGCCGCAGGTGGCGGCGCTTATCTTCGGCCCCTTCCTGCTGTTTGCGACCTCCATGACTTTTGTTTCACAGTATTTCATGGAGGATGTAATGTTTCAGGTGCAGCGGGTGGGGTTGTTTCGCCCCCAGTTTCTCATAGCCCTCCCAATCTTGGCCGCGGCTGCTTGGAAGAGGCGGCAGGTCGTTGAATTCCTCTCCCGTCTGCTGTCGTCGGAGGTGGAGAACATATTCGAGACCAGGGAGTTGTTCAAACTCTTCTGGGTTCCCGCCGCCCTGCTGGCGGCCCACTTCATCACCTCCTTGACCATGCTTCAGCCGCTGTCGGACAGGGAATTGTTCGTGGGCGGGGACTACTACTGGCTCGGAATAGTCGGCCTGCTTTTCTTGCCCGCGGTCCACCGGGTTCCGGTGACGCTCGTATTCTTCCTCCCCTCCTTCCTGTCTGTTCTGGTGTTCGGGCGCTCGGACCACATGCTCATACCCATGTACCCGTTCTTCGCACTCGGCGTCATAACCCTCTTGGAGCAACTGTATAAACACCTGAAGCCTAAGGCAGGATTTATAACCGCTCTGCTGCTGCTCTCCTATCCACTGGCGTTCGCGTACCTGGGTAACCTGCAGGCCTATGCCGCAGGCGGAGTCCTTGGAGAACAGAATCCGATGGACGTTGAAGCCGTAGCGGCGTATGTTGCCTCGGATTCGAAGCCGGGGGGTCTGGTGCTGACCATGAGCCCCCTCGTCCCGTACTTTGGAAACGCGACCATAATAACGCAGTCTGTCGTATACGAGGGCTACGCAGTCGACTACTATCATGGAAAGTACCCTCCCGAGCGTTATGCATTCAACTGCTCCTACCGTAACGCGGACTACCTGGTAATCCCCAACGGAACATTGGAGTGGGTGGCGGACTACGCTTCCGAGCCTGCGGGGGAGATGCTGTCCTGGCCTGTGGTCAACGGTAGCGGAGCATACCTGGTTTACAGGAACCCTAGCCCAGGATGAATCCGCTGTAGAACACGAACCAGGTCCAGAATATCAGGAATAGGATGAGGCCCAGGAAAAGCAGTATGTCCCGTTGGGTTATGTCGTCTCTTAGCTCGATTTTCATGGTTAACATTCAATAATCCGCATATATATTAATATATCTGCATTTTAGTAACGGGCTGGTTCTGATGGCGGGCAAATCCGGAGACAAGAGGGGTGGGGGAAAGAAGTATACGACCCAGAGGGTGGATTTAATGACTCTGTCTAACATAAAGAACCTCAACTACAAGATACTACGCCAGGGCATCCGCATGAACCAGTCCGAGGTCATAGAGTACGCCGTGCGTTTCGCGCTTGAAAACAAGAGCCAGTTTCTGGAGTACGTGTGGTCTGAGCGGTCAGGGAGCAAGGAATCCGCCTTCGACACTCTAGTTAGGGTTACGGGCAAGCCATGGTTCCCGTACGGCAATCTGGTTGAGATGGAATAGGGTCAAAAAAGGTTTTGTATACAAATATACAACTTTTTTCTGTTTTTAAGGGTTTGTTACCATCTTCTTACAATACCTAAAACATATATGAGGTGAAATCTGATGAAGAAAAGTGGAGCCCTTTTGGCAGGTCTTATGGTGTTGACACTGGCTGGTTTTGTGGCAGCGGGTGCGACGTCTACCGGGGCCTTGAGTGCGAAGACAGCAATCTGTGACGTGCTCTTCAACATAAGGGATCTTCTGTACGCCATAGCCGGCGGAGTAGCCGCAGTAGTCATTACGCTGCAGGGTATCAAGTGGGCTGGCTCAGCAGAGGACCCAGGCGCCAGAAAGCAGGCCAAGCAGGGGATAATCCACGCGGTAGTCGGACTGATAATAGTCCTGCTCGCGGTGTGGATTGTCGTACTGGTCTTCGGAAGCCAGTGCGCATAAACCGGAAACGTGTGGGAGGTGCCGGTTCAACCGGCACCTAATCCCTTCTTTTTTTTCAGATATTCCCCCAAATACACTCTTTTTTCTTTATAATGATAATATTAATTTACCTCCAAGATGAACGTCCGCAAGCTCGTCGCCCTCACGGCACTACTCCTCATCCTGTCAGCGTCGATGCCGCAGATAATAGCGGACGCCGGTGGCAGGGACGCCCCGTCGGACACCGAAGGAGGTAAAAGCTGCGTTTCGGCGGGTAGATTGGTGAAGTGGGCGGTCATCGGCGCGGTAGTCGGCATCCTCACCGGCGGCATCGGTCTCCTCGTGGTCGGCGCCCTCGCGGTCGCAGACACCGTCGCATGTGCGCTGGGCTGGGGCGGGATACTGGATATCATATGGAACAAGATTCTCGACGCGATAGGGCAGGCGTTTCAAGCCCTGATTAAAGGAATCCTCTGGCTCTTCCAGTGGGCCCTCAATGTGCGGCCGGACTGGTCGGCCTACGACCCAATAATCGCGGTGATGCTGAAGCTGCTGATACCTCTGCTGTTCGTACAGCTTCTAATCGTGGCGGCCTACCTGATATTCTGCTCGATAGACCCCGGCCAGCGGTCGAAGGCGAAGAGCATGCTCAACAAACTCATAACCGCGGTCCTCCTCATCTCCGTCTCGAACAAGATATACATCCTGTTATTTGAAATCGCCCGCGGCATGACCAACACCATCTTCGACAAAATGTACGACCTACTCGGCGGCTCCACCACAGCCACCTCCGGGCTGGGACTGGTAGGCATAGTGCTCACCGGCGTCATCGTCTCACTGGTGGTGGCCATAATCGCAGGGACCGCCGGGTTCGGCCTGACGCTGCTGGGTTGGATTGCGGCATTCGCCCTGCTGGTGGTGCTGCTGCTGATGGTAAGGTACGCGATGGTGATACTCTTCTACATAATATTCCCCGTCACACTCTTCCTCTACTTCTTTGACTACACCCGGAGCCTCGGCGGCGACCTGCTGATGAAGACCGTCATGTGGCTTTTCATGGGCCCGGTGTTCGCCCTGATACTGGCCATAACCACGTTGTCGCTGCTGAACCTTGCGTCCAGCGACCCCACAGGCATACACGACCTATCGGAGAAATACGCAGGATACGGGGCTGATACTTCAACGGCCGTGGACCCTGGGGATAATGTTGCTCTGGACAGGCAGATGGACGTGAGCTTCTCCCAGGCTTTAATCGGCAAGGTGGTTGCCATATTCATGTTGCTGGGTGGGTTCGTTGCGTTGGTGGCTGTGCCGTTAATGATGACCCAGCTTATGAAATGGGTGGGCGGGGCGGTGGCTGCCGCAGGCATGATGGGTTTGGTGCGCGGCGGTCC
>CAZPLO010000033.1:0-12083 GCA_964587725.1 uncultured archaeon | reverse complement strand
GGGTGTTACGCACATAAAAACCTAGCGGTTACACAAAAGTGTATGAAAGATACACTAAAGTGTATCTTTCGTGACTTTCTTGTATTTTTTCCTTTATAAAGGGGGCGGTTCGACTATTGGAGGAGGCGCATCAGGTCCACCGCCTCCCGCAGGTCTTCGGCGCGGTGGTCTGCTTCAACCCCTTTGTTGTATTCTCTGCCCAGCAGTATGGAGGTGGCGCCCGCGTTCCTCCCTGCTTCGATGTCCTTCCAGTTATCGCCTATCAGATAGGATTTGCCCAGGTCAACATTCCATTTTTCGGCGAGCGACAGTATCATGCCCGGCTTCGGCTTCCTGCAGCTGCAGCCGTCTTCGTCGGCATGCGGACAGACGGCGGCCTCAGAAATAGGATATCGTTCCAAGAGCATGGCGTTCATCTCGTCCACGACCTCCGCATCAACAATCCCCTTGGCTATGTCAGGCTGGTTGGTGACGATGAACAGCAGGTAACCCATGTCCTTCAGCCGGTTCAACGGTTCGCCGACGTCGAGTATATGAAATTCGTCCAGGGTCCAGGGGGCGATGGGCTTCCCTGAACCACGGAACACCGGCTCGTTCAACACACCGTCGCGGTCCAGGAAGACTGCGTCCATACTTACTTGAGCTTCGCCTGCAGGTTCTCGGCGTCGCCCAAAAACATCTGCACCGTCTCCTTAGAGTAGGGGTGGACTATCATGCCCTCTATGAACTTCGGCACCACAGTTACGATGTGTGCACCGGCGTTCAGCCATTCGACGATGTTGAGTATCTCCCGGGTGGAGCCGATAATGATTCTGGCGTCCAAGCCGAAGTCGTCCAATAACTCACGGGTCTTCATTATCTCCTCGCAGCAGTTGTAGCCCATGTTGTTGACGCGGCCGCCGAACAATGAAACAAAGGTTGCGCCGGCTTCCGCGGCGAGATAGCATTGTTGGGCGCTCATCATTGCCGTGACGTTGACGCGGACATCGTGCTCGGTTTCGAGTTCATGCACGACCTTCAGGTTGTCCAGCTCCCCGTTGGGGCCGTGTATGGTTATCTTCACGTTTATGTTGCCGGCCCACTTGGAGAACTCTATCGCCTGCTCCAGCATCTTCTCCGGTTCGTTTGTAAGCACTTCAACGGACACCGGGTAGGGGTTGACGAGGGCCGCAATCTCCTTGCTCCGTTTCTCTATGCCCTTCAACCAGCCTTTGACGCCGTCCTTGAACATGATGGTGGGGTTGGTTGTCACGCCCCTGATTACTCCCATCTCATGGTATTTCCGTATCTCCTCCACCTTGCTTGAATCCAGAAAAATCGCCATATTCACTTCACCTCATCAATCGACTCCCACTTCATCCCGTGCGCGCACAACTCCGGATGCGACACTATCAAATGGGATACTAGCATCTGAAACGACTCCGTGTGCGGCGTCACAGAACCCGAGTCGACCGTCGGTATTAAAACGGATGCGGTCGCCACCTTCCGGGTGTATCCGCCGTCGCGGCCTACGACACCGCATATGGAGGCTCCGACCTCCTTCGCATACGACAGCGCGTTCACGATGTTGACGCTCACGTTCTTCTCCACGTTGCCTCCGCCGACGGAGAACACGAACACCATGTCTTTTTCGTTAAGGCGGCTCTGCCGCAGCCACTCCCGGAAAACGGTCTCCCAGCCTTCGTCGTTGGCCCTGGCAGACAGTTCGGCGACGTTGTCTGTTGGCGTGTAAGCCTCTATGCCGCATATCTTGCGGTAGTCGTTGACTGCGTGGGAGGCGTTCGCGGCTCCGCCGCCGACGCCTATGAAGAATACTCTGCCGCCGCGGTCCCTGACCGCCGCCACCTCTTTGACGACGGCTTCGATGTCCTCCCTGCTCACCTCATCCAGTATCTTCTTGGCGCCTTCAAGGTAATGTTCAACGTACTGCATTTTCAGAGGCTTATGGAGCCTTTGTCGAGTAGGTAGTTATACCACTTCAGATTAAATAAGCGGCCGTCCGACGGGTCTGCCAGATGGTTTTCGAACGCCCATATGAGGTCTGAAATTGCGTCGTCGACGGTTTTCGTGAACTTTATGTCCAGGGTTTCTTTGATGAGGTCGGAGTTCAGACGGTGGCTTCTCTTGTCAGGGCCCTCCGCTTCGCCTAACTTGCAGCCCGTGTGTTTCTGAACCTTCTCCCCCAGTTCCAGCAGACTCATGATTTCTGCGCCGCAGTTGAACGTCATCCCAGCGACCTTCTCCTCAGGAGCTTCAAGGAGGCTCTGGTATACGCAGACCATGTCGTCCACGTGTATGTGAGGCCGTATGCGTTCCCCGCCTTCGATGGTTATTCCTCCGTCGAAGTATGCTTTGTAGGCGAGGAGGTTCACTATCAGGTCGAGGCGCTGGCGGGGGCTGTATCCGCATACCGTAGCGGGCCGTACGATGGTGGGCTGGAAGGAGTCGGACGATTTCTCACGCAGGTAGTCTTCCACCCACTCCTTGGTTCTGCTGTACAGTGAAATCGGGGCTGTGGGAACATCCTCTGTAATGTTCTCTTGGTCGTTGACCCCGTATACGCTGGAGCTGGACGCGAATATGAAGCGTGGCACGCCTTTGCCCACGCACAAATCGATTATGTTTTCTGTTGCGTCGACGTTGATGGATTCCGTGAGCTTTGGGTTCAGGTCGCCCATGGGGTCGTTGGATATCGAAGCGAGCATCACCACCGCGTCGTAGCCTGTTTCAAAGAGCCCTTCCACCCCCTCTCTGTCGCGTATGTCTGTTTTCACGCACCTCAGGTTTCTGTCGAACGGGAGGTGGTTGCCGTACATCATCCAGTCAGCTACTGTTACGTCGTATCCGTCTTCCAGCAGCTTCGGCGCGAGCTTCGAGCCAACGTATCCCGTCCCGCCTATTATCAAAACGTTCACTTCAGTTCACCCAGTTTCCTCAGCCTGTCCCTCAAATCGAGGTTGACTAAGTTTATGCGCCTCATCGTATAAAGGTCCGATTCGTTCAACCCATCTATGAAGTCCTTGAACTCTTTTTTGTCCCAGGGGTCGAAGCCGGCGCTCAGCGTCTTGCCGGTGAGGCCGCCGGAGTCGTGTATGAGGAACCGGACGCATGCGACCGGGACCTTCATCGGCACCGACCCTTCCTTGAGCTTCTGTTTCGTGAATTCGAGGTAGTCTCTGCCCGCGCGCTCCCCCGCCTCCAGGGTTTCACCGTGTATGCCGGTGGCGACGAACCCCGGAGCCACGCAGTTGACGGCGACACCCAGTTCCCGAAGTTCTTCGGCGATGTTTTCGGTGAAGCGGATGACGCCGGCCTTAGACACCGCGTAGGCGCTGTAGTTTGGGAACGCATTGAATGCGCCGCCGCCGGAGAAATTGATTATCCTCCTGGTTTCGGACTTCAGTATCAGCGGCAGCATGTGCTTCGCCATCAGGTAGACGCCGAACATGTTGGTCTTGAAGGTGTTCAACCATTTTTCGGAGTCTGTTTCGTCGAAGCGCCCTATTTCGCCTTGAACCCCGGCAGCGTTTATGAGCACGTCCACGTGACCCAGTTCTTTCCCAGCGTATTCTGCGAACCCCTTCACCTGTTTTTCGTCGGCGACGTCGCAGACACACCACAACATACCCTTGGAGGCGACTTCACGGAGTTTCCCTTCGGTCCGGCCGCATACCAGTATTCGGTGGCCGTCTGCTGCGAGGTTTTCAGCCACCGCCGCGCCTATGCCGCTTCCGCCGCCTGTGACAACGACGTTCATTCCACACACCCCAACATGCCGTTGATTGCTGACGCGATTCTATAATCCTTCTCCAGCGTATTCATTCCATCCACCGCAAGTTGTTCGAAGTATTGGATGTCCGCGGCCCACGTCTTGTCCGGCCCCATGGTTTCGGTTATCTTCTCTTCTGGCACGCCGCTGGGGTACACCCGTTTCCTGCGTGTGAGGCGGGAGCCGCCCCATTTGTCTAGGCCGTCAATGTGGAGGGAGCCTTCGCCCCCATATACGTTCACCGTGAACGTGTTCTTCCACATCAGGAACGAGCACTGGAAATTTATCATGCCGTCTTCGGTTGTGAAACGGCACCAGTCGTACGCGTTCGCCTCCCTGCTGCCCAGTCCGGTTATCCTGTAGCCGTCACTTCTGTCGAACAGGTATTCCGCGAGGTCCAGGAGGTGGCATCCCAGGTCTTCCACGACTCCGGCGCCGTCGTCACGCCAGCTGCCGGCGAGGTTCCGAACGGTGCCGTTGCCGTAGGTGAGGTCTGCGAAGTATATTTCCCCTATCCCGTCCAGGAGCTTCTTCAACTCCACCATATTAGGTTCGAACCGGTGGTTGTATGACGTGTAACATGATACGCGGTTTTCTTTGGCGAGCCGGGAGAGCTTCTTCATCGTGTCTTCATCAATCATCAGGGGCTTCTCGCACAGCACGTGTTTCCCCGATGCCATGAAGTATTCGGCCATCTCCGCCTTCAAATCGTTGGGGACAGCTAATATGGAGGCGTCGAATTCTTCGAGGGAGATTTCACGGTAGTCTCCGTAGTCTGCGTCGGCGTTGGGGTCGGCTGTTGCGACGCACCGGCTTCCCAGCACCTCTTTTCTTTTTCTGCCGATGTTGCCCAACCCGACGATGACGTATTTCATAAGAGTTCCCTGCGCCTTATTGCTTCGATTTTCTCCCGTATCTTGTCCACGCTGACGGGGACGTTCCCTTCCGTCTCACACGCTATTGCGGCGGCCAGGTTCCCCGCCAACGCGGCGGTGAAGATGTCCCCCGTCTTCCGGTAGACAAGCGTCGCCGCCGCCAGCAGCGCATCGCCGGCCCCTATGCCGTCCACCAGTTCCTCGACGAAGCTCTCCAATGCGATGAAGTTCCGCGGGTCGGAGCCCCGCTCACGGTAGAGTATCAGCCCAGCTTCACCCAGCTTCAGTACCAGGTACTTGGCCTTGGATTTCCTGTAGAGTTTCTCCGCCAGCGGGCGTATGGCGGTGTCCTGATCGCCCAACGCGAACCGCGCCTCCTTTTCGTTGGGGAATATGATGTCCGCGCCCTTGAACTCGAGTATGTTGCCCCACCGGTTGCTGACCTGGCTGTCAGCCACCCTCACCGTCTTTTTGGGAACCCTGCCGTCCAGGTATTTGATGGTCTCCTCCTGGAAGATGCCGTGGCGGAAGTCGCTGTACACCACGATGTCGGCCTTGTGTTTTTTAATCGACTGCCCTATTTTCTTGAGGACGTCGTCCGACACTATGCGGTTGTCTACGACATCGACCTGCAGGAGCTTGTAGCCGTCCGCCCAGAATCGTTCCTTAACGGTTGTGGGTCGGGTGTCGTCGACTATCGCATGGGTTTTGATGCCCCACTTCTTCAGGTCTTCTTGGACGTACGCTCCCATGTCGTCGTCTCCCAACACGGTGGTGAATGTTACGTCCGCGCCGAGGCTCTTCAGGTGCTTGGCTACGACACCTGCCCCACCGACGAACGATTTAGACTCGTTCAATTTCACCGAGAACGTGGGCGTCTTCGTGGACGGCCCCAGGACGCTGCAGTACGAGTACTTGTCGACTATGGTGTCTCCGATGACGTGGACCTTCAGCTTGTCCAGGCCCTGCAGGTATTCGAGCACGTCCTCGAAGGTGACGCCCTCCGCCTCCATCACAGCAACCAGCTTGTCTATGGAAATCCTGGGCTTGTGGACGGACAGGAGGTGGGTTGACGAGTACACGATGTCGCCGGGGCTGAACATAACCTTCCCCCCGTAAGATGACACGGCCTTCACCTCCTCCTGGGTGTTGGGGTGGAGCCCGTCTTTCGTGTACTCGAACCCCTTCAAAAATATGTCGGGCTTCAGGTACTTGATGTTTTTGAGGGGTTTCTTCTCGTAGTCTATGACGACGTAGTCTATGAACTCTATGGCTGCGAGGTTTTTGGCGCGCAAATCCTCCGGCACGAACGGCCGGCCCATGCCCTTGTCTATGAATCTGTCGGCTGTGAGGGTGGCAATCAGTACGTCGCCTTTCTCCCTCGCGTACATGAGGTGGCGTAGGTGCCCTGGGTGGACGATGTCGAATGTGCCGTGGCACATTACCACGGTCTTCTTCCGCGGCGGGCTCCCGATTATCTTCTTCAGCTCCTCCCTCGACTTAATCTTCGACAGATAATTGTTTTTCATTTTCCAAGGTATTTGAACCAGTCCTTCGTGGCATCCCGTATTTTCTCCGGGTCCCATACGGGGGCGTTCCGCCAGTAGTCTATGTTGTCGAGCATTTCTTTCACCCCGTCTTCGAAGCCGACCTTCGGCTTCCAACCAAGCAGCTTCCTTATCCGGGTTATGTCCGCGTGGGTGCAGTCCGGCTCACCCGGCCTCTTCGGAATGTGTATTACGTCCGGCGCCTCCAGCAGTTCGACGAGGCGGTTGACGCTCTGCGGGTTTCCTGCGCCCACATTCATCACCTCCCCTGAAACGTCCGTTTCAGCCGCCTTATAGAAGGCGTCGACAACATCCGTCACATACACGAAGTCGCGGGTCTGTTTTCCGTCTCCGACGACCGTGAAGGGTTTGCCCGCCAGCTTCTGCGCGAGGAACACCCCGAACACTGCACCGTATGTGCCTGATGTTCTGCTGCGGGGGCCGTAGGCGTTGAATATCCTCAGCGAGTTCACCGGCAGCCCGTATACTTTCCCCCAGTGGAGTATCATCTGCTCCGCCAGATACTTTGTTAGAGCATAAGGGTACTCTGTGCGGATTTCAGCGTCTTCTCTCGTAGGGTATTGGTCGGGTATGCCGTAGCAGGAGCTGCTCGCCGCATACACAAGTTTTTGGGTGTTGTTTTTCCGCGCCGCCTCCAGCACGCTGAATGTGCCGTCTACGTTGGAGCGGAAGTATTCACGTGGCTTCTGAATCGACGGCACAATATCGCCTAAGGCGGCGTAGTGGAATATCCAGTCCACGCCCTCGAATGCTTCGGTGAGTTTATCGGTGTCGTTGATGTCCGACTCCGCGAGGGTGAGGTTTTCGTTGCCTTCGTGGTGGCTGAGGTTCTGCGGCCTGCCGGTGCTGTAGTTGTCTACCACGGTGACGTTGTGGCCTTCCGCGAGGCAGCGGTCGACCATGTGGCTGCCGATGAACCCTGCACCCCCTGTGACGGCGACATTCATAGTAATTCACATGGAGTTAGGTCATAAAAGTCTTTATTTCGGCTGCCACGTACTCCAGCTGCTCGCCTGTCAGCTCAGGGTATATGGGCAGCGACAGAATCTTCTTATATTGTTCTTCGGTCACCGGCAGGCTGCCTTTCCCGTAGCCCAGGTATTCGGCTGCCTTCTGCAGGTGAATTGGTATGGGATAGTGTATCTTGGAGCCTATTCCTTTTTCGCCCAGGCGCTTCTGCAGCTCATCCCTTCTGTCGGTTTGGATGACGTAGGTGTGGTAAACGCATTTCTCCCCGTCTTTTTCGGCGGGGACGTAGTCTACCACATCCTCCAGCTGCTGGCAGTAGTACCTTGCGTTCTCCCGTCTCTTTTCAGTCCATTTGTCTAGGTATTTGAATTTAACGTTCAGTATCGCCGCCTGGACTGTGTCTAGTCTGCTGTTGTACCCCCACACGTCCGCATGGTTACGGTCCTTCAACCCTATGTTGCGGAGCTGCGTGAGTTTGGCGAAGATTTCCTCGTCGTCTGTCGTTATGATGCCGGCGTCGCCGCACGCGTTAAGATTCTTCAGGGGGTGCAGGCTGAAGCATCCTACTCCGAACGAACCCACCCTTTCACCCTTATATTCGGCGCCTACCGCCTGCGCCGCGTCCTCGACGATGAACAGTCCATGGTCTTCCGCAGCGTCTTTTATGGCGTCCATCCGCGCCGGCCTGCCGGTGAGGTGCACTGGTATTATCGCCTTCGTATTGCCTGTCACCGCATCCCCTATCAACTCGGGGTTCATGTTCATGTCCTCCAGCACGTCTACGAACACGGGCTTCGCTCCGACAGCAGCGATGCACGATGCCGTGGCGAGGAAGGAGTTGGAAACTGTGATAACTTCATCCCCTGGACCGACTCCGAGGGCCTTCAGCGACAGGGTCAGGGCGTCTGTGCCGGAGTTCACGCCCACCGCGTATTCGGTGCCGCAGTAGCCGGCGAACCGTTTCTCGAATTCCTTCACGTCCTCGCCGAGGATGAAGTATGATTCATCCAGTACGTCTGCGACCGCATCCAACAACTCCTGCTTGATGTTCTTCTGCTGCTCCTTCAAGTTCACGAACGACACATCCATGGTATCACTTAAATTATTTACTTTAAACACTTACAGCGGGTCACCCAACACCGTCTTCTGTTTCAAGCACATCAAATATTTTGTTAAAGTCCTTAATGAGGTAGTCGGGTTCCTCCTCCACTAAGAGTTTCCTGGCCCGCATGCCCGTCAGCACCCCGCATGTTTTGATTCCAAGGTTTTTACCCGCTTTTATGTCAGCTTCAGTATCTCCAACAATCATGGAATAAATGGGGGGTTCTCCACTGCTCGATATTAGTTTCTGCTTTGCCTCCCACCCCCCGAACTGGCTTCCCACCATTATTTCAACGAAGTATGTCCTCAATCCGAACCATTCCAGCTGTTTAAACAGGTTTTCCTGTTTGTCTCTGTTGGTCACCATAGTGAGGACGTGTTTCTTCCGGAGCTCCCCCAAGGTGTCCTTGACCCCTGGAATCAGCTTATCGTAGTCGAGCATTTCCATAGATTCGAATAACTGGTTTCTCTGTCGTATGAACTCCCCATAGATTCCCTGGCTTCTGGTTTTTTCCAGAATCTCCTTGAGAGGAACATGATTCAGTCTAAGAGTAAGGTAGTCTGTGTAACCCAGGGTTTCCTGGTTTTCCACCCTCATGATGCAACTGTAGGTTTCATAAAATCTTTTTCGCACATCAATCAAGGTGCCGTCCAAGTCGATGTACATGTTCGTCATAGTTTAACGTATTCCTCTGTCCAATACCGGACCATGTAGAGGGAGTCCTGGAATCCTTCATAGTCTGGAGTATTCCCCTTGAACATGTCGAGGAGGAAGAGTGGAGCGTTTAACCCCGCTTTGATACTCAGTATGTATGAACCCCCAAAACGGGGATTTACCTCGAAGAAGAGCACCTTCTCCGGCGTCCTGAAGCACTGTATGTTTGAGGCACCTACCAGACCCAATGAAGTGGTTATCTTCTCCGTGTATTCTATTAATTCCTTATCGTATACGGTCTGGGTTTTAACGGCTATGCCCCCCTTCATCTCTTGTCTCTCCCTGGGAACCGCCCCTATGAATCTACCTTCCAAGTCGTTAAATGCGTCTATGCTGTATTCATCCCCGGAAACGTATTCCTGTATCACAGGGTCCTTGAGCTTGTCCAAGTAGAACTTGAGTTCCTTCTCGTTTTCGGCTTTGAAGCAGTCTGTAGTACCCCTTCCAGTCCTCGGCTTAACAAACACGGGAAACCTTTCTGCTGCTTCTTCGGCTGTTATGAATGGTATGTGGGGTATTTCGTGCTTTCTGAAAAAATCGTTGGTTTTTGACTTATCCCTGCATACATCTATCACTCGCCTTTCAGACATGGGAACCATGATTCCTTTGCCGGCGAATAACTTTCTGTTATCTGAGACGGAGAGGAGTTCCTCC
Organism: uncultured archaeon; assembly: GCA_964587725.1. GTDB lineage: Archaea > Altiarchaeota > Altiarchaeia > IMC4 > SCGC-AAA252-I15 > WJMO01. Next base: position 2,432 of record CAZPLO010000033.1, on the reverse strand, counting down.
ATGAAGATGGGTATGAATATGTCTATCCCCCTGTTTTCGCACAATTCCAGGACGGCTGATATGTAGTCGGGGTGGTCTCCCCGAGGCACCTCCTGAAATCCGTCGCAGAGATATTTGCCCGCCACGTTGTCCATACAGTCGATTCCGTACACCCGCACCCTGTATTTCCTCTGGCTCTTCAGCGTCTTAACTATGTTTATGGAACCGGTAGAGCCTATGCTACCCACTAACACGTTTATCTTTTTCCCTGCCATAGTTCACACCTTTTTTTCATAGGAAGTTTATGTGGTCTTCCGGACGGGGGTCCGGCAGGCTATAGGGTATCTCCACCTCCCCGTCCAGTATCTTCTGGTAGAGGCGGTTGAGGGGGTCCATCCTGCAGGCCACAGGGCATGTGCCGACGTCCACGTCCGCCATAACCTTTTTCCGGCGGTCGCTGTCCCACACCTCCCGGAAACCTTTGTCCCTTAGGTTTCCGAGGAGGAACTGGTCTTTCTTGCGGTTGTCGCATATGTACAGGTTAAAGTTAGCCTCTAATGTGGTGGTGGTGAGGCATCCTAGGCAGCGGCTGTAGCCGCGGTCGCCGGGGTCGTTTTCGTAAACGATTTTTGTCTGCTCCGGCTTCACATGTATTTCAAGGCCGTCGCCCTCCATCCTCTTAACCTCCTTCAGCAGCTTCAACGTCTCGTCTATTGTTAGTTCGCTTTTGCTGGAGCGGGTGCCTTCCACACCTATCACCGGCTTTATCGCCAGGTAGTCTACGCCCACGTCCCTGGCGATGTCCACTATCCTGGGGAGGTCGGGGGCGGAGTAGTGTATGAGTATGAACTGTAGGCCGATGGTGGGGAAGACGCTGTCGCCTCGCATGGACACCAGGCTGCTGAGGTTGTCTATTATGCGGTAGAAGTCGCGGGTTCCGTGGGCCATTTCGTGAACGCGGTTGGATGCGCCGGTGACGCTGAAACGTACGAAGGTGAGGTTGTCTATTATGGCCTGGGCGACGCGGCCGCGGGCGTTGCTGCCGTTGGTGAACAAACCTATTTCAACCCCCCTCTCTTTTATGCCCGACACTATCTCGGGAAAGTGTCGGTGGAGGGTCGGCTCACCGGAGCCGACTATGTTTGTGGATTTGAGGCCGAGGGACTGCATCTCCCCAACTATTTCGAGGAACCGGTTTTTGTCGATTTCAACGCGGTCGCCGCCGACCTCGAACTTGGACTGGGCGGCTGCGCAGAATTCGCAGTCGTGGTTGCAGAAGTTGTTCAGCCCCAGCTCCAGGTGCAGCGGGTATGCGTCGCCTTCGCTCAATACCCGGTTCAAGTGCTCGTGGTGGTGGAATATTTTGTCGAAGCTCAGCCGGTTCATCCGCACAGTCCCTCCATGAAGTCCATCAACCTGTCTATATTATGGGACAGCATTAATTTATGTCTGCCTGCGGCCAGTTCCTCCAGCATCTTCCCGTAATCGGCTTTTCTAACCTTATCCCCCACTTCCTCCACTCCGTCAACCACCAACCCCAGGCGGTTCTCACGTATCACCTGCGCCTGGAACGCGAGTTCCGAGTTCACTATTATTGGTAGCCCGGCCTCCAGGTATGTGGCTATTTTGTTGCTGTATGCTGTGTCGACCCACTCCCTCCTCATGTCCTTGAAACTGTGGAAGAACAGCAGCAGACCCCAGTCGAACCTGCTTATCTCCTCCGCCAGTGCCTTCCCGAAAAGTGGTTCGTGTAGTACCAGGGAGCCGGAGTCTACCAGCGACTTAATGCTCTCCTCGTCTTTCAGCTCCGGGTGAGTGAGCGCGTACACGTGTATGGTGAACCCCTGGTCCGCGAGCGACGTGAACACTTCGAGGACGTTGAGTTCCGGGTTGGTTAACGGTACGCCGCCGACGTACGCGAGTTCTGTGCCGCCCTTCGAAGCTGGTTCGACGATAAAGTCGTCCCTCGCATACGGCAGGAACTGGAGGCTTGGTTTGCCGTCCGCCCAACCAGGGAGGAGTTTCAGCTCGTCTTCCGGACCCTTGTGCATTATGCCGTCGCATAGTCTGAAGTTGAATCTTTCTGCAATGCGCTCCCTCAACGGATTCCTCAGGTAGTCTTTGAACCGGAGGTAGGTGATGTCGTAGGGGGAGTATATGAGCGCAGAGGCGAACGGCTTGAACGCCAGGAACACGAGCGCTACGAACCAGTTGGGTTCGCTTACTCCAATGACCGCCCCCCTTCTGCGGGCGGCCCACAGCAGGAACAGCGGGGTCTTCAGGATGCACATGAGCGTGTCCTTCAGATTAGAGCCCCTTGACCCTGCGAGGGTGAACGAGTTCTTGAACAGTCTCATGTCCTCTTCGGGGATTCTGAACTGGGATGTCCTGTAGAATGACACGTAGTTGACATCGTATCCTTCTTCGACCAACGCTTTGGCCAGTTTAACCAG
>CAZPLO010000032.1:0-12958 GCA_964587725.1 uncultured archaeon | reverse complement strand
AAATGGTTTAGACTTGAAAAAACCAAAGAACACCCACTAATTGTGCAACACAGCACTATTTTAAGCACAATGGATGTCTTTCCGTTCCAAGGCTGTGAATATTGTATTTTGACTTCTTTTTACTTCCATATTATAATCAACTAACTCTGATTCAAGTTCTTTTATTAATCTTTCCATTACCTTATTTGCTGAGTATTTACTACATATTAACATTGCTTGTGGGTTGTGGGCCAGTAAAATTGTCTCTATCCTCTTTAGCAAATATTCTACTTCATGTTCCTCCTTGACGTATACAACAAGTTTGTCAATATTTATCAAAATATCTTCTATAGCATAACAAAGTTCTGTCTCATCTGTAATATTGTCAATAAAAAGTTCCAAGAAACCTATTACAATGCCTGCCTGAACTGCTTGTGCAGCATGTACCCCCCAGCTTTTATATTTTCTATGTATGTCCCCCTTTAATTTTAGAACTTTATCCATCTGTTTTTCTTTCTCCAACTGCCTTAGGGTTAACCCCATTTGTACTATAAGCTGAAGCTCTCTATCTCTCACATATTTTGACGTAAGTTTAAACTCACTAGTTCTTATCTGTTCTTTAACTATCTCGATAGTTGATGGATCATTTATGAAGGATAATTCTCTGTTTCTAAATTTCTTGACTAACTCTTTTATCCTAGTTTCTCCATACTCAATAGCGGCTCCTGTAGTGCCCTTTACTAAATCAGAGTAGTCAGGACCTTCAGAGGACATCTCCGTATTCCTGCATGTACGCTGCTATACTCAAAGGGCTGTCATTGAGAATTATTTCACTTCCTGGAAAAATCACCATATTATCTAGACTTACCTCTTCTCCAGTGTATTTGTCCCTCACAATTCTACCATCCTTGTCTATTATCTGCATATCATTAGCAGTATACCCAAGTTCTTTTAATAGCAATACCTTTGACTCTCTAGAGAAATCCTTAATAGAAACTTTTTCCATGTGTCACCTCTACACCCACTATTTATTATTAGGCGTATTGCTATTAAAAACAAAGCCTTTATAAGTGTTTTAGGGGATCTGATGTGTGTTTTGGAAATAAAAAGCTAGTGTCCTCATATATCTACCATGTTGGATGTGCTCCAGGACTTTATCGTCCGGTGGTATCTGACGCCGGGTTATAATATCGTGAACACGTTGACGTATGGGCTGGTGCTGGGTTACTTGGTGTTTCGGCTGATTCCGCGGCTGAAGCCGCTTCTGGGAAGATTCGACGGGTGGTTTATGCTGATGCTTTTCCCTTACATATTCTACGGGAGTACGCTGCGGGAGCTGGTGGACCGCGGCCTCGGCATATACCCCGGATACGCGGAGTACCCCGGCAACTTCTTCCTCGTCGCGCCGGGCATCTACTTCACCATGTTCCTCCTCACCCTGGCGGCGATACTCTTGGGGTTGGGTGTGCAGAGGAAATGGGGCGTCGACTACCGGTTGGTGGCAGGCGGCCTAGGCGGCCTGCTCTGCATATACAATATCCTGCTCATCCTCCCGGTCGTCCGCCACTGGGACCGTTTCGTAACGGTCACCGTGTTCTTCCTCATCGCTGCGGGGCTGCTGTATGCGCTGAAGCGGCTGATGAACCTCACGTACCTGGATTTTGAAGGCAACTTCCACATTGCGTTAGTGCACTTGTTCGACGCGTCGACGACATACGTTGGAGTGGATTTGCTGGGGCATGTGGAAAAGCATGTGGTGCCGACGTTCTTCATAGACCTGCTTGGTACTGCAGCGGTAATGTATCCGCTGAAGGCCCTGGTTCTGCTGCCGGCATTGTATGTGATAGACGATGAGATGCGCGGCGACGAATTCGGCCGCCGCTTCATCAAGTTCGTCATCATCGTGTTGGGGGCGGGCCCCGCCATACGTAACAGCATCCTCCTCATCCTGGGGTGACGTTTTCATATCTTTCACTCGTTTTTTAAAGGAAAGATACAATTTTGTTTAGGTGATTTTAGATGGCTGAAGACAGTCTGGCGTTGATTATGCAGTTGCGTGCGCTGGGGTGGAGCCACCGTGAGATAGCTGAGAAGGCCGGCGTATCCGAGGCGTCCGTAGGGTATCAGCTGCGGAAGATGCGGGAGCGCAGCCTCCAGGAAGGGGTTAACGTGTTCTGGGAGGTCATGGCCGCAGCTGGTGTGCGGTGGATAAACCGTAAGATGGGTCTGCTGGAGAATCTTTAGGCGACGACCTCGCCGACTATGAACTCCAGCTGGTCGCTGTATTCGTTGTAGTTTACGCGCCCCATCACGGTTATCTCGGAGCCTCCCAGGTTTTCACGGGCCTTCGCCAGCGGAGCGAGCTCATCCTGCAGCTCCCCTATCAAGTTCATCGCCTCCTCCGCGTCCAACCCCGCCAGCTTCTCCGCCATGTCCCTGAACGCCACAGCACGTATGTTGCCTGTGTCGTCCTCCAGCACAATCGACAGTATCATGTTCGGGCTTCCTTCCACGACCCCGCATTCGTCGCACATCCATTCGCCGCCGAGGTTCTGCACCTTCTTCCCGCATTCGCCGCATGTCATGTAGAACATCTGCCGCTCCTCCACCTCCACGACCCTGCCCTTCACCTTCACGAACCGGTCGCTCGCATCCAAGTCGATGATGCTCTTCTCTTCAGTCAATAACTCGTTTATTTCGCCCACGGACGGGGCCTTGATTCCGGAGTCCACCGTCACCTCGCTGTATTTGCCTACGTGGACTTCCGCTTCGTCGTTCATGTTGGCGCGGCTGTAACCGTTTTTGATGCGGACGGCGTCCCCGTCCTTGAGCTCGTTGGCGACCTTCGACTGCTCGTTCCACAGTACCACGCGGATGGTGCCTGTCTCATCGCCCACGATAAGCGACGCCATCATCCCCTTGCTGTACTCCCGGGGCTCGTAGACCCTCAATACCCTGGCCTCCAAAGTCAATGATTTCATGTCCGGCTTCACGTCCGACACCTTCACCACGCCGGCGGTCTTCTTCTCCAGGGGCTTCAGCTTCAGTTTCGCGTCCGACTTGACTATGCGGCTGCGGCTGCCAGCCTGCAATTCCGTTTCGCCGTTCAATCCTTCGCGGGTGTAGGCGTTCTCCAGTTTCACTATGTCGCCTTCCTTCAGTTCCGTTTCGGACAGCGGGTCCCACAGCACCACGCGTATGGTTCCCGTCTCGTCCTCGCCTATGAAGGATGCGCGCGAACCCGTCGACCCGTCGCTCCGCTTGAACTCCGTCTTCGGGTAGTATGTGTCGACCCTGCATGTCACGTTCACCGAAGGGAGTCCCGGATCCAGCGCACTGATGCTGTCTATGCGTTCGGAAACCTCCGGCAGTTCTATGGTCACGTTCTGGGGGTTGATTACGAGGTTGGTGAGTGCTCCGGCGTGGACTTCAATCTGTCCGCGGTTGTCTTTGGCGTAGCCGTTCTTCACCAGGAGTATGTCGCCCACGTGAAGTTTCTTGACCGCGGCGGTGTTCTGGTCCCACAGCACGACCCGGCGTTCGCCGCTCCCGTCCACTATAACAACGGACGCGAACTTCCCCTTGCCTCCGTCCTTCCTGCTGAACTCACGCTCGCTGTATATGGTTTTGGCCCTGCCGATGACGTTGACGGAGTTGGCGGGCTGCACGTCCGCCAGCGGCGTGACGGATGTTTCGCCGCTGCTCAGGTCTATGCCGTATTCCTTCGCCACGGCGTAGAGGGCGCCGTAGTCGCTGAGGAGGCCGTGGGTTTTCTCCTTCCGCTCCCGCATCTTTTCCTTAATCTCGTCCACCGGCTTCCCGCTCTCCTCCACGATCTTGTTCAAGAGTTCATCCACTTCCGTCATCTTCGATACATATTCGATGCCTCGTTTATAACTACTTCAGCCTGGTTGCGCCGCGGTCCCACCGCAGCACCGAATCCGGCACCGCGTTCCCTCCGTCTATCCTGTATTCCAGCGTCGCCTCCCCCCCGGCTGCTAGGCTGCCGACCTTCCACCGCAGCATGTTCTGCGTCCTCAAGACGTTCATGGTATTCACGCTGATTTCCGCGTCCCCGGGGATGGTGTCTTCTATCAACACGTCCCGGATGGTGCGGCGGGTGTTGTTGAACACGGTCACAGACACGTGTTCGCCGTCGACGTGTTTGGTGAATTCGACGCTGCCGCGGCTGTACCACAGGTACGCTAGGGCTGTGGACAGGAGGCCCACCGCCACCACTGCCGCCACCAGCAGGGAGCCCTTGAGTATGTCGCCGCCCACCTTCACCACCGGGCTCACGCACCTGCTCTGCTGTATGCGGACGGCGTCCTCTCGGACGATTTCTCCCACGACGCCGGAGTCGTTGTAGAGTGTGGCCTTGACTGTGAAGGCTCGGTCGCCTTCGAGTTCTGGTATGGGCCAGTTGAACGTTAGGGTGCGGACTTGGTCCGCCGGGAACGAAGACTGCTCGGAGACGTTGTAGTATACTGTGCCGTCGTACACTTCCATGCGGACTGTGCCGCTGCGGTCTTCTCCGGCGCTCAGCACGTCCGCCTTCAATTGGACTGTGTCGCCCGGGCAGTACAGGCCGCGTATGCGGTCCAACGTTATCTCAGTCAACCCCACCCTCCCCTGTTCTTCGCGGAGGACGGGGGCTTCGCTGCCGTACCCGAACGATATCGTGTCTTCTTGGCCGGGCTCCAGGAACATACTATAGTATATTATTACTGCGCTGTCTCCGGTCACCGGCAGCTCTGCTGGGGCATACTCCCATGCGGTGTCTTTGCTCCGTTTCCAGTCCGCGACCACAACCTTCACGGGATAGGTCATGTCCTGCTTTGGGTCTAGGGTGCCGGTTGCCACGATGCTGGGGTGGTCTGGCCGGTTGTAGGCCTTCCAGTAGCCGAATGTCAGCTGGCCGCCGGTGTACTCCGCCTCCGTGGTTTTGAGTCCGACGCCGGGCAGGTATATGGGTGCTCCGTCGTTCAGTCCGAGCATGGTGTCGATGTGCAGGCGCACCCCCACAGTATGGTTCACGGAGTCGGTGTTCCGTATACTGTATTCGATGACGGTCCTGTTCTCCATCACCCGGTGGGTCTGGGTGACCTCCGCCTCCGGGAGAGTCCATGAGGCGGTCACGTAGTCTCGGCCGGATGATACGCCGTCACTGTATTCGTCCATCAACGTGCAGTCCCGGGGGTTCCGGGAGGTGCAGTAGAGTGTGCCATTGGCGTTGAATGTGGTGAACGTTCCCCGCCACGGCAGGGGGTAGTGGAAGGTGAGTCTCTCCCAGCCTCCGTCGTATAGTCCGCCGATGGAGTATGAGCCTATGCTGCTGCAGGATTCGACGACCACGTGTATGCCGTAGGCTTCGTCCACTAGCTCAACGCCGCAGTCCTGGGCTGCTGCACCGGCAGCCAACGCTACGAGAATCAAGGCAGCCAACCGCATCTTGGTAAAGTTATATTACGCTGGGTTTAAATGGATTATAGCGTGTGGGCGGGGGAAAAATATGCTTGAGGAGCTGCTGTATGGTTTGACGGCGGTGGGAGCGCTGGTTGCCGCAGGCCTTATTGTGTTGATTCTGAGGGCGTTGGTGGGCAGGAGAGGCCGCGGATTCACCGAGGAGACCGCGTTCCGGGAGGCCGCAGAGGAGACAGCGGTGAAGGAGCAGCCCAAGCCGGAGCCTCCGCCGAAACCGAAGTCGGAGCGGGAGCGGCTTTCGGAGCGGGAGAAACAGCTGGCCGACCGGGAGGCCAAGCTGAAGGCCGAAAAGGTCAAAGAACTGGAGGAGCGGGAGAAGGTCATAGGCAGGAAGGAAGACGAGGTCAAGGGCGTTCCCCCGGAGGAGGTGCTTCGCCTGGAGGCGGAGCGCAAACGCATACAGGAGCTGATTAGGAAGGCGGAGGAACGGTTCGCAGGCGGCGGACTGGAGGAGAAAAACTTCAAGCGCATCGTCTCAGATTATCAGCAGCAGCTCATAGACATCGACGTGAAACTGAAGCGGCCCGGCTGATTATTCAACTATTTTCCTGCATTCCACGTAGTATCGTTTCTCGTCAGCTCTGCCCATGGAGATGGTTTTCCTCGGGAACGGGCCGTTGGCTGTGACATAGTCGAATATCTCGTTTTTGTCCCAGTCGGGGAGGATGAATCCCACAGAGCCCATTCGGGAGCCGAGTTCGTAGACCACGTCTTCGCCGTGTATGAAGTCCACCTTAGCCTTCCTGTTCACTGTGATGTAGTGGTCGAGGAACGCCTCCAGGCTCCCCGTCTCTATCATTGCCTTCGGTTTCTTGATGGTTATTGTCCCGCGTGTGCTGCCGGAGACGTATGGTATATGGTGTCCTTCGCCGGAGTCTTCTCCGACGTTGAATACGCTGCCTTGTCCGGTGAAAAAGGATTCCATCTCCGCCAGCACGTCCTCCGCCTTCACGTTCGACAGTACGCGGTGTATGGGGCCCACCCACAACCCTGGGTCGTGTATGTTCACCAGCTCCACCACCGCATACCGTGCGGGATGGTCCAGCCCTCCACCGTCTTTTTTTACCTTCTCCCACACCGTCTTGGCGGTGGCGAAGGAGTGGTTGCCGTCGCCCATGGCGTAGAGTATGCCGTTGCCTCCGGAGTATCTGCCTTCCATTTTATGAAGTTTCCTGAGGCTGTCCGCGACCTCCTCCAGCAATACTTCATCGTCGACTCGGTAGCCTTTCACGCGTCCGCCGCCTATCATCAGCTCGAAGTCGTATGCCTTCTCCAGTTTTTTTTTGAACAGGGGTTCGATGACTGTTTTTTCAGGGTCGTCTATGAGCACGAGAATGTGTGAGGCCTCCAGGGGGGCTTTCTCCCGCACCTCCACGCGGGTGTGGACTTTGTCTATGTAAGTGCCTTCGGTCGGCCGTATAAGGCTTTTGGAGTCGGGGCTGTAGTCGTATCCCTCCAGGTCCAGCGCCGCCACCAACCCCTTCCTCACGCGCCCGGACGCGAGGGTCCGTTCCACTGCGATGAACCCCGGCTTCTGTGGCGTCAGCACCCCCGCTTCAAGGTAACGGTTCATGTGTTCCACTATCCTGTTCACACGCGCGGTCCTGTCTTCGGAGCCCATGTAGACTTCAGGGTATATGATGTTCAGCGTCGACGGCTGGTCGCCCACCATATCCTCAACCTGTTTCCAGTACTGTGGTTTGGCGGTGTGCTGGTCGCATGCGATGACCGACCAACGGGTGAGGTCGACGGAATCGGAGGGCAGCAGCAGCTCCGGAACCTTCAACCCTATGTCTTCGAAAAACATCCTGTCACCGTGGGGAAATGAAACACAGAATATTCGCCACGCTGCAATAAATATGCTCGACAGTCGCCTTCGGATATTTAAGCAACCTCGCACATGACATTCCATACGGTGGTTCACAAGATGATTGTGTATTATTCTATCGGCGCCAGCCTGCTGGCCCTGATGTTTGCAGCTGTTTTGACGAAGAAGCTTTACTCCCAGCCGACGGGCTCGGACAAAATGCGCGAGATAGCAGGCGCGATACACGAGGGGGCTATGGCGTTCCTCAACCGAGAGTACCGTACACTGGTGGTGTTCGCCGTTGTTGTGGCTGCTTTACTTGCGGCGTTCATCGACTGGCGGACTGCGGTCACGTTCCTTGTGGGGGCGTTCTGTTCCGCGCTGACCGGGAACGTGGGCATGCGGATTGCCACCGCAGCCAACGTCCGCACCGCCGAGGCTGCGAAGGAGGAACTCGACAAGGGTTTGAAGACCGCGTTCTCCAGCGGCCTCATCATGGGCTTATGCGTCGTGGGCTTGGGTGTCCTCGGCGTCAGCGTATTCTACCTCATATTCCACAATCCCGGGGTCATATTCGGGTTCGGCTTCGGAGCGTCGTCGATTGCGTTGTTCGCCCGTGTAGGCGGCGGAATATACACGAAGGGCGCGGACGTGGGTGCGGACCTCGTCGGGAAAGTCGAGGCCGGCATCCCGGAAGACGACCCCCGCAACCCCGCGACAATAGCGGACAACGTCGGCGACAACGTCGGCGACGTCGCGGGCATGGGCGCGGACCTGTTCGAAAGCTACGTCGACAGCATCATCGCGGCAATGGCGCTGGGTGTCGTGTTCATATCCGCGTCCGAAGCAGCCGTGTTGCTGCCGCTGGCGATAGCGGGCACAGGCATACTCGCTTCGTTGGCCGGGAGCTTCTTCGTCGGCGGAGACAAACCGGACAAGGCGTTGGACAGGGGCATATGGGTGGCTGCGTTGCTCGCGGCCGCGGCTTCGTATTTCGTCGTCAACCTCGTGATGGGTCCGGGCTACGAAGGCGTCTACTATGCGGTGCTGTCGGGTCTCGTAGCGGGCGTGGTGATTGGGAAGATAACGGAATACTATACGTCCGCCGACCACGGACCCACGCGTTCGATTTCGGAGGCCTCCGCCACCGGCGCCGGAACAAATATCATCGCCGGATTGAGCGTGGGCATGTACAGCACCGTCATACCCGTGTTGTCTGTTTGCGCGGCCATCGTGATTGCGTACGCGTTCGCAGGCATATATGGGATAGCGATTGCCGCCGTCGGAATGCTGGCCACACTAGGCATTACACTCGCATCGGACACATACGGTCCGGTGGCCGACAACGCAGCCGGCATAGCGGAGATGGCGGGCATGGGCCATGAGGTCCGGGAGCGCGCCGAACAGTTGGACGCGGTCGGAAACACCACCGCAGCTATCGGGAAGGGGTTCGCCATCGGTTCAGCGGCGTTGACGGCGCTGGCGTTGTTCGTCGCGTACACGCAGGCCGCGAACCTCACCACCATAGACCTCATGAACCCGTACGTCACCGTCGGCGTGTTCGTCGGCGGGCTGCTGCCGTTCCTGTTCAGCAGCTACGCGATGGATGCGGTCGGGAAGGCGGCGGAGCAGATGGTGGAGGAGGTGCGCCGGCAGTTCCGCGAGATATCCGGGCTCATGGAGGGTACCGCCAAAGCCGACTATCACCGGTGCGTGGACATAAGCACTTCGGCTGCGTTGGGTGCGATGGTGAAGCCCAGCGTAATAGCTGTTTTAACTCCTTTGGTGGTGGGTTTCGCCTTGGGCTCTGAGGCCCTCGGCGGTTTGCTCGCAGGCACGGTGGTCACGGGGTTCCTGCTGGCTGTTACTATGGCGAACAGCGGAGGCGCATGGGATAACGCGAAAAAATACATCGAGTCCGGCAACCTCGGCGGCAAGGGCAGCGACGCCCACAAGGCGGCAGTGGTCGGCGACACCGTCGGCGACCCGTTCAAGGACACCGCCGGCCCCAGCCTGAACATACTGATTAAGCTGGTGTCGATTGTGGCGCTGGTGTTCGCACCCCTGTTTTAGCCTAGGAAGCGTTTGAACACGCCGTCCGCTGACGGGTGCAGTTCGCCTGAGCCGCGGCTGTGGCTCAGGTGCCGTTCAATGGATTCGCGGAAGTGTTTCCTGGAGAAGTCGAGTAGTGATTCCCTCGCCTCCGAGCCGTGGACTTTGGTTTGGTGTACTCCGCCGTCGCCGTTGTAGAATACTCCCAGGCGCACGTAGTCGCCGCCGCACACTCCAATCTCTTCAACGTCTTCGTTGGGGACGAACCCCACCACGACGTTGTGGGGTTGCTCGTCGACGCCCGTCTCCGACACCGCGAAGAAGAACATGCCTTCGCATGAGTCTCCGCTGAAACGGGTTCTCCTGGAGTAGAGATAGTGGTCGAGTCTCCTGCATACCTCGTATTCCTCGTTCAGCGACTTCATTCCGTCGGCGCCGGAGCATTTCATCATTATATACACGGCGCCGCTGGGTTAAAAATGAAGCCATCTAATTCTCTACCATGAGGATTGCTGCGGCATTGGCGGTCATTGTTCTGGTCTCCGGCTGCACCCTCCTACCCTGCAATAAGCCGATGGTGAGGATACGCGGCCAATGCTGTCTGGACGGTAACGGCAACGGCGTATGCGACAGCGTTGAGGAACAGTACGGCTACGCTGCCGACTGCCAGCTCCCCTACATAGAGTACCCGGCCGGCTGCTGCCTCGACAGCAACGGCAACAAAGTCTGCGACAGCCTCGAAGAGAGGGAGACGCCGGCTGAGTCCTCGCCGACCACGACACCCATCCCGACTTCGCCGACGACGTTAACCACCCTGCATTCAACTACGTCGTCCACGTTAGCAACCCAACAATCTACTTCCTCCACCCTCGCCAACACCTCCACCACATCATCCACCCTCTTGGCGAACGGGTCCACGACCTCCACAACTCTCCCGGCGTCCACAACCACATCCTCGACTACTTCCTCCACGTTGAAGGTAACGTATCTGCCGACGTCCACGACCCTGCCGCTGTGCCGTGACAGCGACGGCGGGGAAACGTGGGATGTGCAGGGAACAACATCCGGCCTCCGCCGCCACCCTCCCCGGGACAGGATAACGGTTTCAGACTACTGTCTGAGCAACACGACCGTGATAGAGTACCGGTGCCAGGACGACATGGTATACCTGAGGGAGCACGTGTGCGCCTTCGGGCAGATATGTACGGGCGGAAGGTGCTGTCTCCCAGTCGGGGTGCAGTGCGGTTCCGCCAGCGAATGCTGCAGCGGAGTATGCCGCGGCAAATATGTCAGCCTCTGCAGGTGAGTGCAGTCAGCGGGTGAATCTGAACCAGTCCTGTCGGATATCCACCACTGCAGTGGCAGATGAGAGTATGAACAGGATAGTATTCCATGTGCCGTAATCACGTCCGCACACAGTATAGGCTAACACATACATGACCAGCGGGTAGTGGTCGAGGTACCATGGGCCGGCGGGCACACCCCTCCTGCTGTCCCAGTAGTCTTTGGAGAGGGATGAAACAACCACGGCGGCAGCCAAAACAGTATTCTCCACCAGTCCAGTCCGCACCAGCAGCAGATAACCGAGGAGAAACCACAGCAGATACGCCGTTAAACCCTGTCTGCGGGTGCGGAGGACCATGTATTGGACTGTGAAAACGTTTTTAAATATTATTTCAATATTATCTTAATCATATTGGGGTAATATTATGCCGCGTGTTTGTGTGGAGGTTCCGCAGGAGATACTGGATGACCTGCGGGAGCACATAGGGGACGACAAAAAGTTCGTGAACATGTCGGATGCCGTTCGTACGGCGTGCAGGAAGATGCTGGATTTCATGGACGACGTCGACCGACGCCGCGGGAGGACAGAGTGATACCCGCGGTGTGGATTTACTGGATTGTTTCACTGACTATCGTAACCTACGCCAGCGCATACATCGTGAAAAACTTCCGCGAGCACGGGTTCGCCGCACTCACGGGATTCTACGTCATCTACATAGGGGCGAGCCAGATAATCGCGGCGCGCATAATAGAGTTCGACCTGGGTTTCGCGGTTTATATGGCGCCGGCTGCCGTGTTCATCTACCCGTTCATCGCGCAGGCCCTGGACATGATAAACGAGGTCTACGGTCTTTCGAAGGCGCGGCTGGCGATAGCCATCGCAATCATCACCCAGGTGCTGCTGATGCTGTTCATCGTCATGACCAACAGCCTCTCGCCGGCGCCGTTCTTCGAGTACGAGACCGCGTGGCAGAGCCTCCTGGGATTGAGCATACGCATAACCGTTGCTTCGTGGGTGTCGTTCCTGCTAATGCAGAACCTTGACGCCTGGATATTCTCGAAGCTGAAGGAGAGGTTCCCCAACATCCCGGTTCTGAGGAGCGTGGGTAGCGACTTCATGAACCTGACCTTGGATTCGTTCATATTCGTGCCCCTCGCCTTCGCCGGCACCGGTACGCCGCTGACGCCCCTTATCATAGGCCAGCTGGTGGCGAAAAACGTAATCGGCCTGCTGGACACTCCCTGGTTCCTATGGTACCGGAAAATCATAGGCGCAGGGCAGCCGCGAAAGTGACCAACGCCACCGCCGCCGACAGCGCAGCCAAGTAGGTTCTGTCCGAGACCATGTTATGGTGAACGCATGAACCGTATATAAGACTGCTGGTGAACAAGGGTGAACAAGCCTTAATAACTACCCACTACCTTAACCTAACATGCGTTTGGCCGTCGCGTTAATGCTGCTGGTGCTGCTGGTTTCAGGCTGTGAACACTATGAAAGGGCTGAGGATGTCAACTGCGATTTGATAGAGGACAAGGACGTCGCAGACGAGTGCATGTACAACAAGAGCACGGCAGCATCCAATGCGGCACTGTGCAGGGACATATTCGACGAGGACCTCCGGAAGAAGTGCATAAACGACGTCGCAATATCCCTGCTGGATTTCTGGCCGTGTAGGCAGCACGACCGCCGCCCAGACCGCGACCGCTGCGAACTCCTCGTTGGCGACGCCCGGAAGGCGGCCCGCGACGAAGGCGAACTCGAACTCGGGGAAGGATGAAATACGCTATACTGGTGGTGGTTCTACTGCTGTGCGGATGCACGTCAGATGAAATTCTGGTGACGACTACCACCACAGTCAAGGCATGCCCGGCCGACGCAAAGATATGCCCGGACGGCTCCACCGTGGTGCGGGTGCCGCCGGACTGCAGCTTCCAGCCGTGCCCCCCCGAACCCGCCCGAGACCTCCGTGTTTCAACCGACAAGGCCGTATACCGCAGCCACCAGGACATGTGGATAAACCTCACCGTGACGTCGGACACCGGCGGCCCCGCCGGCATATGGGTCCACGGCATCAACGCAAGAAACCGCGAACGCCTCAGCATACGCGACAACTACACACTCGAGGAGGGCGAAAACGTGATAAAGATTAAGTACAGGACGCCGTCGTGTACGGGTTGCGCGGGCATCAGCCCCGGCGACTACACCGTAACCGCGGAAGTAACCGTCTACGACAAAAACCTCACCGCAAACACGACGGTGAACATACAGCAGTAGTTTAAACTGTTTAGAAAAAAACTTTATATTGTTTAAAAAAGGTTTAAACTGTTTCAAATCCTGTACCGCAGTATCGC
>CAZPLO010000031.1:0-13806 GCA_964587725.1 uncultured archaeon | reverse complement strand
ACCCTTCGCGTTGAACACGTTCGCGTCCTTGTCATCTGACAGCGCGTCGCAATAGCCCATTCCACCTCGTTGAGGTCGTATATGTCGACGTCGTCGTCCACGACTATGCAGTGTTTCATGCTCTTGTGTCCGTTGAACGCGGCCTCGCCCGCCTTCCTGCCGTCGTCCTCGTTCTTCTTCTCAATCTGAACTATCGCGTGCAGCCAGCTGCACCCGCCCTGCGACAGCAACACGTTCTTGCACGTCGCCACCTCGTTGACCGCCCGGTATATCGTCGGCTCCTTGGGCATCCCCATCAGCAGGCGATGCTCGTTGTACGCCGGCAAAAGACCCTGATATATGGGGTTTTTCCGGTGGGTTATGCATTTGGCTGTGAACACAGGCTCCTGGCGGACCTTGTCGAATGTTCCGCTGATGTCGGGGAACGGGCCCTCCTCATGCTTCTCCTTCTCCGTTATGGCCCCCTCTATGACTATCTCAGCGTCCGCGGGCACCATCACGTCCACGGTCTTGCACTTCACCAGCTGCAGAGGCCGCATCGTGTTGGCTATGGCGAGCTCGTTTGTGCCCGGCTCGGTTGAAATGGATGCTGCGAGGCTGACGGTGGGATGCAACCCCAACGTGATGGCAACTTCGAGGGGGTCGTTTTTCTGCAGGTAACGGTACAGGTCGCGGTGGCATATCCTCGCCACCAGCTTGTCTTTAGCAATCGGCGAGGCGCGGTGGTAGTCTGCGTTCAAACCCCATTCGGGGTCGTTCGCTGTCCACACGCCTGCGGTCATGTAGGGGCCGAGGTCCTTCGACGCGTGCGTGAGAATCGGTATCGTGGACAAATCAGGGTCTTTTTCCACCACCTCCTGACATGCACCCTTCTTCGCCACCTCCGGTTCGGTGGGCTTGTCTATGACCTCCGCAATCTTCAGCAACAACTCCTCCTTTTTGATTCCCATGGCGCGGGCGAAGTTCTCGCGGCGCGCGCACACCCCCACGACCACCTTGTAGTCCGAGCCTTCGACGTTCTCGAACAACACCGTGTCCGTCGGATGTTTTTTGATGACGCCCGCGGCCTCCAGCCGCGGGTCGACCTCTTCTTCGATATGTGTCAGTTCCCCGTCCTTCTCCAGCTCGTCCAAGAAATCCCTTAAACCCATGTTAACCGCCCCAAGCTGGTAAACAAATACAAGCCGGTGTTTAAATAGTTTAAGGCGAAATATAAACAGTTTAAAAAATGGTCAGGATTGTGTTGGACACCAACCTGCTGATAGCGGGCAGGTGGAACAAGCGCAGCAGCTCACTGAAGATACTGGATTTGTGCATAGAAGGCACGTTCAAGCCCGTGTACACGAAGGAAATCAAGGAGGAGAATTTGTATATCCTGAAGAAGGTGAAGCCTCCGGAGGAGTTCATGGACAAGATAAAGGAGTTCTACAGGAAAGGCGACAGGGTGAAGTCGCCGAAGAAAAAGATTCACGCGTCGGAGGACGAGAGCGACAACCGGTTCCTGGAGGCGGCTGTGGCAGGCGACGCCGACTACGTGATATCCAACGACCACCACCTCCTGGATTTGAAGGAGTACGACGGAATAAGGATACTGCGGCCGGGACAGTTCATGGGGATGATGCCTGGATGAAGGAGTGGATTATGCTTTTGGTGGTGTTGACTGCAGGGTGCGTAAGTGAAACTGAGGAATGCAATGACGTCGGGTGCCTGTTCACCACCACCGTCCCATCCATCGTTCCCGCTGCGTCGGAGGCTAAATGCGGAGACGGCGTCCTGGAAGTGGGGGAGGAGTGCGAGGCTGAACACCCTTGCGACTCCGGATACTGTGAGCACTGCGAGTGCATGCCCATAACGGATGATATGGTGGTTGAAAACTGCAGCCTCCACTGCGGTTCACTGGGTTACTCGGACGCCGACGTGGTCGAAGATGGGTCGTGCACCTACTACCTGGGGGAGGAGGTTCAGTGCGCCGTGAAATGCAGTTACAGGCAGGTTTACCCGTCTGGGGAGCAGGGTATGGTGTGCTGCTGCCGGGAGCTGAAGTACATAAACTGCGGAGTCGAATGCGTATGCCCAGGTCTGGAGGAATCATCCGTGTTGTGTAGGAATAATAAACCGGGAAGATAGGTTATGTCTCCATCAAACCTATCTTCGTCAGCGTGTCTATGACGCCTTCGACGTTGCAGTCTACTTTTTTCATGTCGGAGACGCCCAGTTTGTCGCCGAACTTGGACCGGATTTCGTCCAGAGTGTTCCTTCCATTACAAAGGCTCCAGATGATAAAGACCTTCGGGTCTACGATGAACGACTTGTTCCTGTCGTTTATCAGCACCGGCTTAAGCCCGGTAGCGCCTTTGGTGGAGCCCTTCGCTTTCGGGAAATTCATATATACCACCCCCATGTAGGTATGGAGAATTAGTTGATCCCACATTCAGTCAACCATCCTCCCGCTTATATATTGTAATAATCCTTTAAAAACCCGCGAACAAAAAGAAAGTAACTATAGAGTATATGTATTCTGTGTTTTTTATGATCTGAAGCCAATATTAGGCTGTCATGTCCAAGGCCGGGGATATTGCAACGGTGTTCGGCGCCGCCTTCGGCGTGAGGCTTCTCCTTAACACGGTATTCTACCTCCTCTACGGCTGGCATTCAGCCTACCACGTCGAACTGTGGCTGTACTACGGTGTGGCGACCGGCGAGCATGTGACTGGGCCGGGGATGTCCGACCCGACGGTGTGGATTATGCGGACCCTGGGTTCTCTGCTGTCCGGAGACGCGCTCATGTACGCCATAGCCTTCTTGGCTGCGGCGTTGACTGCTGCGGCCGCATCCATCATCTACCTCATAGTCTCTAAGGTTTGGGGCGGTAGGGCGGCGTTGTACGCGGGGCTCCTGTACGGGTTCATGGTGGAGACGCTGTCGCTGTCTGTTGTGGGGTTCACACACGACCACCTAGTAACCCCCCTCACGTTGCTGGGCGTGTATGGGATAGTGTCTGCGGTGAAGGACGAGAGGCTGAAAAACAGGTTTTTATGGGTTCTGTGCGCGGCTGCTGCTTTCCTCTTGGGCGCCCGCGTCCACATAGGCGCTTACGTGGGAGTGGGTGTGGCGGCGGTGTACCTGACCGGTGAAATGTTCAGGAACTACAGACACTACCGCGTATTGGCTGCGTTGACGCTGGCGTCGATGCTGTTGTTCGGGTTATGCATTCTGCCGTCTTTCATGGAGTATCAGCTCGGCAGGCTGCCTCAGGGCAGGTTCGGCAGCGCCGACGTCACCCCCGTGTCCGCAGGCGACCTGTGGCTTAGATACAACGTACTCCTCCTTCTCCTCCCCTGGGGCGTGTTGGCAGCCTACCGTAGGAGGGAGAACATCAGCTTAACATACGCTGTTGTGGGGGTTATTTTCGCGGTGATAATGGACCGCGGAACCAGGATATCGGATATTGGGGTGGCGATGCTCGCCGCCTATGCGCTTACGTCATGGCATCCCAGGTGGAATAGGAGGTTTATGTTCTATTCGGGGGCACTGCTGGGCGTCTCAACCTTCCTCCTTCCGACGCCTCCAGTATATAGGATTATCGCTGGTGTCGCAGGGCTAGCACTCGTATATTTGACGGTGGAGTCGGAATACAGGGGGGCTTTAGCGGTTGTCCTCGCCGCTGGAGTGCTGTTGGCTGCAGCCAACTTCACAGTCGACACCGGCAGCATAGTGTCGGAGGCGGAGTACAGACTCTATGGGAGAGTCCCTGAGGGGAGGGTATTCGCCGCCTGGGACCGAGGCTACATGGTTGAGGCGTTGTCGGATTCAGACGCGGTATCCACCGCGGGGGAGATAGAGTATATGGCGCACCGAAGCCTTTGGCTGACGGAGAGGCAGGCAGCAGACATCCTCTCCGACCAGGGAGTAGCGTATATTCTGGTGTCTGACAGAGATTTTGCCGTGGTTTCAGACGGCGGCCTCCCACAGTACAGGATAGACGGGGGGCTGGTGTTGGAGGTCGCCGAGACCCCGCCGTTGTCGGCGGTTGAACACACGGCCGCGTACCGGTTGGCAGGCGGCCAGCCCGAGTATTTCACCCTCGTGGACAGCGAAGAAGACCGGGTGCTTGGTAGGAAATACATGATGTACAGAGTCGATGGGGGGGAGGGAGGGTTGCTGTCTTTCGCGGCCGTCAACCACGAAGCAGGCAGCGAAACCGCGGAGGTGAGGGTTACTGTGTACGAGCGAGTCGACGAGAAAGTGGTTGAAGGCAGTGTATCGCCTCTGGCGTATCTGAAACCGGCATGCATCTATGAGACGGTTTTGAAGATTGTCGCCGCGGCGGCGTTGATTGCAGCCGCTTTAGGAGCCTATGGCATGTTCAAGGGTGGGGGGTGGAGACCGACTGCGTTGGCGTTGCTGGCGCTGGTGGTTTCCGCGGCGCTCCTGTATCCGACTTTTCAGCAGGTTGAGCAGCCGTCGGTTGAGGTGACGCCGCCGCTGGAAACCAAGCATATGGTATTCAACGTCACGTTCCCGCCCGGCAGGTCGGTCCACCACCTCGACGTGGGTGAACTGGAGGAAGTCTACGACTGCAGTGTTTCACTGGACGGCGGCATGCCGTGGGGGTACGTGGGTGCAGTAACGTTCATGAACGACTGCGGCTCAACACAAGTTGCTGAGGTTATACTCGTGGACTCCACCGTCAGCGCATATGCCGGTGAAATGATGGTTGAGGGCAGATGGGGGGTTGAGTTGGAGCCGGGGGAAACCCGAACCGAGGGGTACTCGTTCAGCAGACGCCACCCCCTCCACAACTACGTGGTAGGGTTCGCGAAGCCGGAGTGCGTCCTGGCACTGGAGCAGGGGTCGAGGAACCCGGAGCCGACGGGCGTGGAAACCCTGCATGTTTTCTGCCCCACCACACACCATAAGCCGGAATAAAACCCGTCTGAAGGCAACTTATATCCCTTTGAGGATCTGTAGAAAACCTGTGATTTTGTATGGTGGGCACCTAATTGTTTATTGAATACTTAAACCTTTTTTTGAGGTGCCCACCGTGTTTGATATTTGTGGGAACCGCCTAATTAAGGCGGTTTCGGAGGGGGTGCGGCAAACACGCAGAGTGTTTGCGCACACGGACAGCTTATGTCTGTCCGTTGTGTTTGGCTGGAAGTGGAAAACGTGCCGTTTTACAGCGGCAAATACAGCAAACAGGCCTACACGCAACATCAGCTTCTGCAATGTCTGGTGGTCAAGACCATCTACCGCCTGAAGTACCGTGAGCTAGCTGAAATGTTACAAGTCTCTGACACATTAAGAAACTGCATGGGATTAAAGAAAGCACCCCACTTTACGACTTTCCAGAAGTTTGCGGGACGGTTCCCGTGCCGGATATTGCATCAGCTCATAGCCACTATCGCCAAACACATCTGTTCTGGAACTTTGAACGTTGCTATCGACTCCACCGGCTTCAGCCTGGCCACCTCCAACGACACCGGATACCTAACCGTAACCGCGTCGGAGCCGGGTCTGTGGAGGCTGACCGCGTTCAAAGACAGGTACGAGCCAGTGGAAAAAACGTTCCTAGTATACGACGCCCCCATCGCCGTGGCGGTAGCCGCAGGCACCTCCCTCACCCTACTCTTCCTGCTGGCGGGAGCATACCTCCTGTGGAGGCGGCACGTGAAGGTGTTCATGACCCCCACGGCACTGCGACTTCTCGTGCAAGAGGACGCGTTAGGCAGATACAGGAGGGTCCACACCCTCCACAGCAGCAGCCTCCGGTACCCGGAACTCGCCGACACAGGGAAACTCAGGAGCGTGACATTGAACGACGGCGAACGCGAGAAAGCCTCCAGGCTGGCGGAAGAATACAACATAGAAGAGGACTTCGCCCTCTCCATAGTGGCTGCCAAAAAAATAGGGGCCAGGGAACTGGTGGTTCCCCAGCCGCCGCCGATGGAACTGCTGGACGAGCTTAGGCCGCTGAAGGTGAAGCTGGTGGAAGAAAAACTCTAGAGTGCCTGAATTCTGTCAGAATCAACTTCCTCCAGTGATTCGACCACCAAATCCGCGCCCGCGGAAGACACCTCATCCCCTGTGGCGCCGCCCGTCAGAACGGCAACCACCTGCATGCCCGCTGATTTTCCGGCTTCCACGCCGTGAACGCTGTCCTCCACCACAACACAATCGGAGGGTTTCACGCCGACATCCTCCGCAGCCCTCAGGAAAATCTCGGGGTCCGGCTTCGGACGGGATATCTCGTCCACCGCCACAACAGCATCCAGGTGGGGACGCATGCCGGTTTCTTCCATCATGGCTTCGATGTTGGCGCGGGGGCTGTTGGATGCGACCGCCGCCTTCAAACCAGACCCCCTCAAATCCTTAAGCAGTTCAGCAGCGCCCGGCAGGACCTCGACGTCGCCGACGTAACGTTCCCGGAACAATTCCTGCTTCCGCTCCGCCAACGCAGCATAGTCTTGCCCCCCTTCCACACCCTTGGCAGACAGGTAGTCCCCCACTATTCGGGTGGTGATTTTCTCGAACAGCATGCGGAATTCGTCGCGGGTGAACTCCAGCCCACACTCTTCACCGAACATGTCCCTGAAGGATTCATAGTGGGCCTCCATCGAATCCACCAGCGTGCCGTCCAAGTCGAATATGACTGCATCAACCAGCTTACTTATATACTGTGGAGGAAATATTAGGACAGACACGATGAAAACTGCCGTCGCTTTTTCAGGCATGATACTGCTGCTTATCCTGTTAGCGTCTAACGCGTCAGCCTACAGCATCTGCGCGTCCGAGTCGTTCGACCGCTCCTGCAGGAACTGCGCGTTCACCGGCGGCCGGATAGACCAGAAATGCAAGGACAGCCAGCAGACCAAAGGCCAATTGTGCGTGTCCGCCGCCTACCCGATTTCATCCGGCAAATACTTCCTGGGCATGTGCCCCGCCCTCGACAGATGCATAGAGACATTGAAGGCGTGCACGGCCGCACGGTGCCCCGGCAACGACTTCCAGGACTGCAGCAGCGGATACTGCAAAACATGCTACGCGGAAGCCGACGCCTGCGCCTACATGGCCGACAAGGACTGCAACGACGAGGAAAAATGCGGCAACGGCAACTGCGTGAAAGACAAGGGGGAAGACCAGACCACCTGCTGCAGGGACTGCGGCTGCCCCGACGGCAAGGAATGCAGGGAAAACACGTGCGTGGAAAAGAAGGATGACGCGGGAGAAGGAGGGGGTGATGAACCTGAGGAGATTGTCTACACCGTAGGGGGTGATTTTCTCACCGACCTGCTGCTCGGACTCTTCGGATGCATACCGTTTCTGCTGGCGCCGGTGAGCTTCGCCGCAGCCCTGCTTGGAAAGGCTCTGCGGCTCTAAACTACTCTATCCTCGTGCCGATTCCCTTCTCCCCCTTCAAGGCCCTTTCCAGGTAGCCTGGTTCGACGCCCGATATTATCTCGGACTTCACGCCGCGGCGGGCCAGTGAAACCAGTTCGCCGACCTTCCGGGCTATGCCGCCTGTGACGTCCCGGCCTTCGGTTGAACGCCCCCTAAGCTTCAACAGCATTTTTTCGTCCACGACGTCGTATTTCACCGCGCCTTTGACGCGGGGGTCGCGGTCGAACACGCCATTGTATGAAGTGACTATGACAACCCTTTCGGCGGCGAGCTTCTCCGCCAGATACGGTATCAGGTGGTCTCCGCTCAGTATCCCCAAACCCCTCTTCAAATCAGCTAGGACGTCGCCGTATGAGACGGGCACTATTCCCAAACCCAACAGCCTCTCCACAGGCTCCAGCGGAAAGGAAGCCAGTCTCCCGTCCTCGAGTACGCCGGCGGCGGACGGCTGATACGCCATCGCATTAACGCCGGCGGTCAGCAGAGCGTTAACGACCGTCGAATTAAGGGACTCCATGCTCTGGTGCGTCACGGCCACCCCCTCCACCTGCAACGGGCCTCTATGACCCTTCTGCAGCTCGTAGTCGTCCGCCAATACATGGCCGAATGGGCCGGCGCCGTGGACCATCAGCAACTTCATCCGCGGCCTGACCCTGAGGGCGGAGGATACCTCCGAGGCCAGCCTGTTCAATACGCGGGCACGCACCTCCATGCGGTCGTCGGTCTTCCGCGTAATCACCGACCCCCCCAGTTTCACCAGCGTCAAACCCTTCATCTCACCAACACCATGTTCGCATTGTACACCACTTCCTTGCACGTCTTACGCTTCAGTACCTTAGCTATTTCGTCGCACTGCCTGCCCTTGATTTTCTTCAACTCCTCGCTGCTGAAGTTGCTTATGCCCCTGGCTATCTCATTGCCTGCCGAATCCGTTATCCTCACGGGGTCGCCTTTCCTGAACACCCCGTTCACCTTGACCACCCCCGACGGGAGGAGGCTGGCCTTCCCCTTCGAAAGTATCTTGGCAGCTCCCTTATCCACTCTGATGGCTCCGTCGGGCGACGACGAGAACAATATCCACTGGTGGCGGTTCTCCAGCCTTCGGCGGGGCAGGAATATGCTGCCGACCTTCTCGCCGGCCAGCACCTTCGACAGTATGCCTTTCTTGCGTGCGTCCACTATGACCATTGGTATGCCACATTCCATCATCATCGCACCCGCCTTTATCTTGGACTGTATTCCGCCGACGCCGCCCTTCCTCGACTTCCCCCTGATGGATGCTATGTCGCCGGTCATCTTGTCGACCACGTCTATCTTCACGGCCCTCTTGCTGCGTTTGGGGTCCATGGTGTAGAGTCCGTCCGTGGTGCTCATCAGCACCAGCAAATCAGCCTCCAGGTTGGATGCGACCAGCGCCGACAACGTGTCGTTGTCTCCGAACTTTATCTCGTCCACCGCCACCGAGTCGTTCTCGTTGATGACGGGCACGGTCTTGTTCCTCAGCAGCGTGTTGACGCTGTTCCGTATGTTCAGGAACCGTGTTCTGCTGCAGAAGTCCTCCCTCGTCAACAGTATCTGTGCCACGTTGAATCCGTGGCGGTTGAACGCCTTACCGTATGCCTTCATCAGCTCGTTCTGCCCGACCGCGGCGGTGGCCTGCAGCAGGTTCATGTCCCTTGGACGGGTCTTCAACCCCAGCTTCCGTATTCCAGCTCCTATGGCGCCCGAAGACACGATTATTACCTCGCGGCCGTCGCGAATCAGAGACACCGCCTCCCTGACGATTTTACCTACCTTACGGTCGCTTAGCACCAGGTCGTCGGTTATGCTGGCGGTGCCGACCTTCACCACAACCCTCCTGCATTTAGTCAGGTCTTTTCTGTCCATACAGAATAGATTTAGAGGCCCGGATTTAATATAAGAGGTCCAATACCTTACCATGGCCGGCTTGGCGGAGTTGACGCCCCCAGCCGCACTGTTGGCGGCTATGGCGTTCGCGGTGTTGGTGGCCTCCTACAAGGTTCTGGAGCGGCTGCAGCTCAACCATATGATGAGGAAACTGGCTTCGGAGCTGGCGTTGAACTACAGCCAGACGGTGCCCACGAGGCCGCCGTCGGTCAACGGATTCTACAGGGGGCGGGACGTCGTAGTAGACGTCTCAGACGACACCATGCGGCTGCGGGTGTTCCACGCAAGCGACGTGGGGGAGCCGTTCACCGTCGGCCCAAAAGAATACTTCAGTGAAAATAACATCCCGGGAGCCAGGAGCATAGACGTCGGCGACGAGGAATTCGAGAGAGACTACAGGATAGCCGGCGGCACACAGGAGGACATACGAAAGTACGTGAACGAAAACGTCCGCAGCCTGCTGAAGGCCGAGAGCGTTCCCTTCACCGTGGGGAAGCACGAGATACATCACAGTGCAGACGCTGAAAGGGACGCGGTGAAAAACCACCTCAACTATCTGGTGGAAGTCACAAAGAAGGCGCAACTGCTTTAGCTACTCTTCCCCGCCGACGCTGCCGAATATCATCTGATGCGGCTGCAACGTAATACCCTGCTCTATCTTGTAAGGCACCAGGTTGGTCATCTGGTCGGTGCCACGCATCTTCAAAACCTCCAAGGCTCTAATCCTGGATTTGCCGCGGCGGAGGTTGTACAACACGATTACGCCGTCGACTATGAACTCGAGGATGCCGTGGCGGCTGTAGCGTGTGGGGTCCTGCTCGCTCTCCGCAATCATCACGCTGGTGCAGTCGCTCTTCTGCATGAAGCTGATGAGCTTCAGTATCCCCTGCCGTTTCTCATAGCTGCCGTCAATCATCATCTCTATGCTGGTGAGGGAGTCGACGACCACCCGTTTGGCTCCCGTGTCCTTGACGGCGTCCACTATCGTTCCGTACTCCTCCTTGATGATGTGCATGACGTCCTGGGGGTCTATGCGGACTATCTTGAGCTTGCCCTCGTCCTCCATCTTCCTGAGGTCCCAGCCGTGCCGCATCATGTTCTCCCGTATCTGGTCTGGCTCCTCCTCGAAGCTCACGTACACGCCCGGCTCCCCGTTTTGGGTGCCGTGCCATAGATACTGCATAGCCAGCGTCGACTTACCGGAGCCGCATCCGCCCACAACCAGTATGGTGTTTTTTTTCTTGAACCCGCCCTCAACCATGTCGTCGAGTCCGGGAACGCCCGTAGAAACCCGTTCCATCTTACCTCAAGAATATATTTAACCATGGGAGCTAATATAAGTGTTTGAAGATGCTGGTTTTCGGCGGAAGCAGGTCGACGGGGCTCGCCTGGTCGGTTGCGAAGTCCCTGGGCGGTGAGCTGGGTAAAAGCGAGGTCAAGGACTTTCCGGACGGGGAGAAACACGTGAGGATAGTGTCCGACGTCGCGGGAAAGGAATGCGCGGTCGTGCAGTCAATACGGAGCAACGACGACCTGGTTGAACTGCTGCTGACCCTTGACGTGTTAAGAGACTTGGGCGCCACCCAGGTGCATGCGGTGACGCCGTATATGGCGTACATGCGCCAGGACAAACGCTTCACCGAGGGGGAGGCGTTGAGCGCGAAAACCGTGTTGAAGCTGCTGCACGAACTCTCGGACAGCATATCCATGGTGAACTGCCACTTCCTCAACGGCGGAGGAGAAGCATACTACGAACACGTGAACTTCATGAACCTCGACGCGGTGCCGCTGCTGGCGGAGTACCTGAACGGGAAGGTGAAGAACCCCCTCGTCATAGCCCCGGACAAGGGGTCGCTCAACTACGCGAAGGAGGCGGCGCGTGTTATGGACTGCGAATTCAACCATCTTTCCAAGAAACGGGTTTCGGGGACGGAGGTGGTGATTAAGTCTAAGGACCTGGAGGTGAAAGGCCACGACATCATAATCCTCGACGACATCATAAGCACCGGCGGAACCATCGTGGAGGCGGTGAAGGTGATACGCGGCTGGCATCCGGCATCCATAAACGTCGGGTGCGTCCACGGACTGTTCATCAACGGCGTCGAAGCCTTCAAGGGCGTCGTCGACCGCCTCATAGCGACAGACACCCTGGACAACCCCGTCGCAAAAGTCAGTGTCGCAGAGCTTTTAGCCAAAGACCTGAAAAGATGAGGGCTTTGTTGGCTGTGCTCCTCGTTTCAGCGTGCATCTCCTCAGCATCCAACGTCTGCTTCAGCGGCTCCTGCGTGACTGTTGAGGTTGCAGACACGCCGGCGGAACGCCGGACGGGGTTGATGCATAGAAACTCCCTGCCGGAAGACGCTGGCATGCTGTTCGTGTTCGACTCCCCCGGCAGACACGGCATGTGGATGAAGAACACGCTGACACCATTGGATATGATATGGTTGGACGAGGAGTTCACTGTAGTCCATATAGAGGAGGCGGTGCCGTGTACCTTGGACCCCTGCCCCGTGTACGCGCCAGCAGCCGACGCACTCTATGTCCTGGAGGTCAACCGCGGATACGCGTCGGAACACGGGATTACAGTGGGGGACGATGCGGAGTTCACCTAGCCTTCCAGCCTTCCTCGCCTATCAACGGCACGAACACGCACCCTCCGCGGTCTCTTTCACCTACGTCGCCTTCTTCGTCGCGGAAGACCTCCATCAGACGCTGGCTCCACCGTCCGCCGACGGGAATCAGCATCTTCCCTCCCCTGTCGATTTGTTCGACCAGGGTCGGCGGTATTTCTGGGGCGGCCGCAGTCACTATGACGCGGTCATATGGCGCCTCAGCAGGATAACCTAATGTGCCGTCGGACTGTATCACCTGAATGTCCTCGTATCCCAGTTTCTTAAGCCGCTCCCTGGTCCGGGCGGCGAGCTCCCCCACTCGTTCCACAGTGTATATGAACCCCTTCGGCGCCAGTTCAGCCAGTATGGCGGCCTGGTATCCTGAGCCCGTTCCAACCTCCAGTATCCTGGAACCCATGTCAACATCCAGGAGGTCGGTCATTATCGCCACCATGTGTGGGGCGCTTATGGTCTGCCCCTCACCGATGGGCAGGGGGTGGTCGGCGTACGCCTGAGACCTAGCCTCTGTGGGGATTAGCAGGTGACGGGGGACCTTCCGCATCGCCTCCGCCACCCTAGGGTCTTTCAGGTAACCGGACGACAGCAGGCGGTCTACCATCCTATCCCTGTCGTCTTCAAAACTCATTTCTTCCTCAGCTTCTTCTTTTTCATGCTTGAGTCGGCGTCAACGTACTGGTCGTATACTTCCTTGAGCCGGTCGGTGTGTTCACTGTAGGTTTTAGGCTTCTTGGGATGCACACCCTGTTTCGCCTCATCCATCTTCTCCAACTCCATCTTCAACGGGTCCTGTTTCCCGCTCTCCACCGGGTTGGTGCCGTGGAGTCCGTGGCCGCCCCCCAAGCTGGTGTCTTTGGAGGCGAGCGAGTGGCCGCTCATTGTTTTGTCGGAGAACATGTTCAGTACGTCGCGGCCGGATTTGACGAACTTCTTCCGTTTGGTTCCCGCCAGCCGGGGGTCCTCACCCACTATATCACCCCCCACAGTACGGCGAGCGCGCCGAACACCATGCAGAACAAATCAAACCTTATCCTCTTGGCGAACGCGAGCAGCGCCTCCATCAGCAGGTAGCCGGAGATGAATGCGG
Source organism: uncultured archaeon (assembly GCA_964587725.1). Classification (GTDB taxonomy): domain Archaea; phylum Altiarchaeota; class Altiarchaeia; order IMC4; family SCGC-AAA252-I15; genus WJMO01. The sequence goes on along the minus strand of CAZPLO010000031.1, from coordinate 780 downwards.
CCAAAAGGCCGGCGAACGCGACCGACGGCTGGATTCCGCCAGCACCCTCGGTCAGCAGCTCCAACACAACAGCGCCCGCGACCGCGGGAACGCTCATCAAGAAGCTGAGGCGGAGGGCCTCCTCCTGCCGGAGTTCGCTTAACACGAGCGCCGACACGGTGACGCCGCTGCGTGAAATACCGGGTAGGATGGTGAACCCCTGCGCCAGGCCGGCGACGGCGGTGTCGAACAGGCTCAGAGAGGATGCGCCCTTCACACCGAACTTTTTCTTCCCGGTGAAGTAGAGTAGCAGACCGGTTGCGATGAGCAGCAGCCCAACCAGCGCGTTCACGTATTCGCCGGTGAACGACTCCATCCCCCGTTTGAACAGATAATACACGCCCAATCCGGATACGGCGGTGAACGCCGTCGCCACCGCCAGAAAACGCAGTGTCACACGGTCGGAAGGCAGTTTCAGCCACGTCCGCCGGTACTTCACCAGCACAGCCGCCATAGTACCCACGTGCATGAAGATTCCGTATGTGAAGGCGGTCTGCGCCGGCAGGTCGAACGCGTCCAGCAGAACCAGCATGCTCTGACCGCTGCTCGACACCGGCAGCCACTCCAGTATACCCTGCAGCAGCCCCACCAGGAAACCGGATAACGCGTCCACGGATATTATTTAAATCTAAACACCTAATAAGGAAGGTTTGCCTAAACCTTTACGGGCTCATAGCTCAGTCTGGTAGAGCGCTCGGCTTTTAACCGAGATGTCGCGGGTTCGAACCCCGTTGAGCCCAA
>CAZPLO010000030.1:0-14025 GCA_964587725.1 uncultured archaeon | reverse complement strand
TCACCACACCGGACGTAGTCACCGACAAGCGTATAACGCTCTGGCCATAAGCCAGGCCAAAACTCCCCCTTCTTTTTTTTTTTTGTTTCAACCCATGCGTCAGTTTTATATACTCCTGCGTAATATGGTAGTGTATAAACTTGTGGTTGCATAAGCCCGTGCTCCTGAGGGTCTTTGTTCCACGTATACGGTGTCTAGGGGGGATGCAGGTTGACGGATTACACAGCCAGGGAACTCTTTCTCAAGGTCAAACACATGGACGCCGACACCCAGGACGCCCTCACACGCTTCTTCCTCCGGCTGCTGAAGGAAGAGACCTGGTCGTATCAGCTCCGTAAGGAGGACATCCTGTTGAAGAAGCAGAGCCAGGAGGCGTACCGGAAGAAGCTGAACAAGTTCGTGAAGATGGGTTTCCTGTCCAGGAGCAAACGATACTATGTTGACGGGAAGCCGCGGAATCCGTTCAAGGCTAACGTCAACGTAATCCACTCCATCGTCAACCGCTACTCCTTCACCGACTACGAGGCGGAGGCGGCGATGGCCACATTCAAGGAGTTAAGCAGAGACGATAACTGGATGGGCAGCCTGGACGAGAAGCTCGCCAGCAGGGAGCGGATGCGGTTCCTGGACACGCTGTTCCCGCTGATTTTCATGGGCCGGGAGATATCCCGCTTCTTCTTCAAGCTGCTGTTCATATCCGTGTCGAGGACCACCGACGTAACCAACAAGAAATACCAGGGCATGCACGAGCTGCTGCTGGAGATGCTCAACAACATCGAATTGAACATAACACACGACGGCATAGACTACATCGGCAAACGGTTCTTCCTCGACGTGTACGTGAAGGACGTGATGATGCTGCTGTACGCGACGGGGGCGGTGGAGAAGCACTGGGACACCATGAAGATTGCCATATTGGAGGACGCTACGATACCGATTTTCACGCCGGTGAAGCACCGCAACGCGCCCGACAAAAAATACGACGCATTCGCGTCCAGGGAATTGGGGGCGCGTTTCGACGCGGTGGTGAAGCACATAGGCGGCGTTAAAGACCACTTCGTGAAGGAATACTACGGCGACAAATGGGGGGAGGAGCTCGCAGCCTACATAGCATATGCGATAACGTCGTCGATAGAGAACCCCAACGACGACATACAGGGGTTCCTGAAGCACCTGCAGGAGCGGTACAATGTTACGAGGGAGGTGGTGGACACTGTCGGGTTGGAGATTCAGAAGAAAATAGACCGCCACGACAGCCGCAGCAGCCCCCTAATACCGTGAAAATGGAACATCTAATTTATATATCCTCAAATACATTATGTAACAGCTCATGCGTGGGCTTGGGGGGTCTGGCTGGTTGGCTGTTTTTGAGGTGGTTGCCTGGGTACGTGGAGGTTGCGGATGGCCCAGCTGAAGAAACCCGGCAGAGGCACAGTCAGTGCCGGCGCTATAGTGTTGCTGATACTGTTGGTTCTGTCCCGCCACGACAAGGTGAACCGGGGGTTGATGGGTATAGGGGCGTTGATAATATTCATAGCCATTGTTCTAATCTCTGCCATAGCGGCTTTCGTTTTGATATCCACGGGCGGGAACCTCCAGCAGAAGGCGTTGATAACCGGCAACGAGGCGCGGGAGGGTGTGGGCTCCGGCGTGGAGACGGTGAAGATAACCGGGTCCGACGCCAGCTCATCGGGGACTCCGCACGCAGTCACCAGCTTGAACGTGATGGTGCGGCTTCAGGCAGGCAGCGACCCGCTGAGTTTGAACAACACGGTGGTGACGTTGGACACGCCGCTGGCGAGCCAGAACTTCCTGTACAACGGCACCGTACCGCAGTCCGCCACGGCGTCGGGGACGTCCACGTTCGTGGTGTCGTACGTGAAGGAGGCGCCCATACACGAGGACGGCTACATGAACCGGGGGGACGTGGCGGAGCTCAAATTCAACATAAACGGGCAGCTGGGCGAAAACATACGGTCGCGCATCACACTCATACCCCGTACGGGGGCTATGACGCAGCTGGAGTTCATGACTCCGGATTCCATGGTGGAACAGCGGGTTTTGCTGTGGCCGACAACTTAAAAAAGAGGTAAAGTAAATCAATATATCACAGAGGTGTGCAAATGAGGGCTAAGGAAAGGAAAGGTATGATGGGGATAGGAGCGTTGATAATATTCATTGCGATAATCCTCATCGCAGCGGTTGCGGCGTCGGTCCTTATCACCACAGGCGGCAGCCTCCAGCAGAAAGCCCTTATCACGGGCTCGCAGACGGAGGAGAGCATCGCCTCGGGGATAGAGGCCATGACGGTCGTGGCCTCGGATGCGAGCGCCAGCGACGGGACACCGCATAAGGTGGGCGACTTCAAGGTGATGGTGCGGCTTCAGTCGGGTTCCCAGGGAATCAACCTGAACAACACCATAATAACCGTGGACACGGAGACGGCGTCGTACAGTCTGACATACAACACGACCATCGGGGCCGACTCGACGGCGGCGACCACGACCGCTTACGTGGTATACTACATACAGAACGGAACCAACCACGAGAACGGCTACCTGAACCGCGGTGACGTGGCGAAGATAATATTCCAGCTGAGTCCGGAGATAAGCGAGAACCAGCTGGTGCGGATTAAGATGATCCCGCGTGTGGGGACGTACACCCAGATAGAGTTTTACACGCCGGACAGCATGACGCAGGAGAGCGTCTCGCTGTGGCCGACGTAAAAAAAGCGTGTTGCATATGAAAAACCGGAGCAGAGGACGGAAGGGCCTGATGGGGATAGGGATGCTGATAATCTTCATAGCGGTTATCGTAGTCTCCGCAGTCGCGGCCGCCGTCTTGATAGGCTCCGGAGGCGGCCTGGAGCAGCGTTCGGTGACGGCTATGAAGGGGACGGAGGCTGAGATAGCCAGCGGCTTGAACGTCTACTCCATCGTCGGCTCGGACGCCAGCGACGACGGCCAAGTGGAACAGCTGGAGATGCTGGTGAAATTGAAGCCCGGCTCGGACCCCATCAACCTCAACACCACCGTCATAACAATCGACGGCCGCACATCCTTCCAGACCCTCCGCTACTCCACCGCCGCCGGCAGCGGAACCTACGACGTCTACTACCTGCAGCGGTCGGGTTCGCCGCTGGACGGATACGTCAACCTCGGAGACAGCGCCGTCATAAACATTTCACTCGCCACACCCATCGGCTCCGACGAGAAGCTTGTTATACAGATTATTCCGTCGCAGGGCAGCATACGGCGCATCGGGTTCACGACGCCGAACGCGCTGATAGACCAGCGGGTGTTCCTGTTCCCATAGAATAAAGATAAATTTAAAGAAAGGGGTGTCTGCAACCCACCCCGTTTTAGAAACCTATTTCCTCTTCTTGTACGTGTAGACGCTTGAGGCGTCGACGACGTGGTATATGTTCCTGCCTTTCTCCTTCAGGACGGGCCTGCTCATAATAATCGCTATTTCGCAGAGGTCCTCGAACGTCGGTATCCCGATGTTCATCAAATGCATGTTCCCGAAGAAACCCTCCCATTCAATCTCAAAGACCTTGACTTCGTCCGTTGGTGTAGTTGCCATCTCACATCACCTTAAAAAGTTTTGTAAATAATACGTTTACCCTAATATAAATACGTTCAGGGGCTGGTTCCCTCCAGCGGGCGGGCATAGTAACCTCCGGTGTATATTTAAACCATTGTCCAATACATAACCCCGCGGCAGTACACTGAGGGGGGTGCGGCGGGGTATTTAGGGGGTGAATCTGGTGCGTATCGTACGGTTAGACATAGGCGGGGAAGTGAAGGAGTTTCCCTTGGGGGTTTCCACCCTTCTATACGGTTCGGTTGCTTCGGGGAAGACCACCTTCTCTCTGACGCTGGCGCGGGAGTTCCTGAAGAACAGCCTCCCCTGCATATGGATTTGTTTGGATGAGAGCCCGCTGTCGATACGGGAGAAGATGGAGTACTTCAAGGTAGACTACCGCAGCTTCCAGGACCATAACCTCCTGCGGTTCATAGACGCGTATTCGGAGCAGGTCACCGGCAAGGGGTTGAACGACCCGTACGTGATAAACTGCACATCCGCCGTCAACTTGAACGAGTTGAACCGGATGCTTATGCGGGCGCTGTCGGAGGTGAAGGGCCAGGGTTTGGTGGTTTTCGACTCCGTATCCACGCTGCTGCTTTACAATAGGCCGTCGACGTGCGAGGAGTTCCTGAAGGTGCACATAAGCAGGATAACGTCGGCGGGGTTCACGGGCACGTTCATACTGCAGCGTGACCTCCACGACCCCCAGACCGAGGAGACGTTGAAGATGATGTGCGATTCGGTGCTGGAGTTCGGGTTCGACAAGGGGGTGCGTAAGATAAGCGTGCTGAAGCTTCCGTTGGGGCAGACGGGGGAGTGGATTGAAAGCAGTCTGTTCGCGTGGCAGCAGCAGCCGGGCGTGACCGTGTCGCGACCCGCCGGCCCGAGGAAGTACATGGACGCCGGCGGCTACCTCGAAGACTTCAAAGAGGGCTTGGTGGAGGGTCTGAAGGAGGGGTTGTCCAACATCAAAATGGAGCCTGGGAAGATAGACGAGAAAGGTCTGGCGAAAGGCCTCCGGGAGGGGTTGTCGAACATAAAATTCGAGGGTTCAGGGGGTCGTTCAGTGGGCGGTGCAGCCCCCCCAGCAGGGGGTGCGGGGGGGGAAGGCGGTCCCGGCGGCGCTGGCGGCGGTTCCATGGGTCCGACGGTGCAGCACATCGACAAGCAGATTATCGTGGCGGACATGAACGATTTGCCGGATAAGCTGGGGGAGGAGATAAAGGATCTGTTGAACGAGCAGCTCCGCCTCCGCGAGGTCGTCCATGAGAAGGAGGAGCAATCCCGGGAGTCCAGGAAGAGGCTGGATCTTTTGCTGACGAAGGAGAACCAGGCGAAGTCTGAGGTCCGGGAGATTGAGGAGCGGAAGACCAGCGTCCGAAGGGCGGTGGCTGCCAAGCAGTCCGCGTTAGCGGACATAGAGAAGGACCGTGGGGGGGAGGAGGAACGCTATCGTGAGCTGGTCGAAGACCAGGACAAAATCAAGGAGCGCATAGACAGGATACTCGACCGCAAGAAAAACCTGGAGGACAAGATACAGTCTCTGGTGGAGGGCGGCGGGGAACTCTACATAGACCTCACACCTTATCTTAAGGACGTGCTGGCGAAGCGTGAGAAGCAGGTGGCGGAGTCGAAGGAGAAACTGGAATCCCTCGACAGCCGCCGGGAGGCGGTGGCGACCGAAATCAACCTGCTGAAGGACGAGCTGAAGTCGATGGTGGAGGAGGGCGCCAGCAAGAAGGAGGAGTTGGAGGACGTCCGCGACCGGAAGGCGAAGGTAGAGGACGAGCTCGGGTTCATAACCCAGGCCCGCGAGGAGACGGAGAGCAAGCTGAAGGAAGTGTTGGATAAGAAGAAGGCCATGGAGAAGCGGCTCCAGGAGCTGACGGAAGGGGAGGGGTGACATGGAAGACTCCGGCAGAGACGACAAGGTTAAGCGGTTGACCGACATAATCAAGGGCTCCCACGGCACGGGAAAGAACAAGGTTCCCTCTAATGTGGGGTCTGAGGAGAAGCGGATACAGCATCTGTCGAAGCTCATCCGGAAGCCGTCGAAGTCGCTGATGGAGTCCGGCAACCTCCCAGACCTGCGGAAGGAGCTCGCCGACGTCAAAGCGTCCATAACAGACCTGTCCAAGGGCATCCTCGAAGTTCAGAGGCGGATACGGGCGGTGGAGGTCGAACGGGCGAAGGTCAGGGAGGCGTTGGACGCCGTTGAAGAGGAGGAGGATGGGTTACGGGAGCAGCTGAACCCGAAGTTGAAGGCTGAGGAAGAGCTCCGCGACACCGTCGACGCATTTGCTAGACAGAAGGAGGAGGCCGACATCGGCTTGCAGGATTTGGAGTCAGAGATAAAGCAGGCCGACGGAGAATACAAGGACCTTCAGAAGGAGCTGAAGTCGGCGAAAAAGTCCCTGGCGTCCGCCAAACGGAAGGTGCGGAGGATGCCGGATAAAATCCTCAAGGCGGACAACGGCATCCGGGAGAACCTCAACAAAATAGCGGACTTTGAACGGAAGCGCACGGTGTTGGACAAGGAGGTCTCTTCAGCAAGAGCGGAGTTGGAGTCGGCGTTGGAGGAGCAGCGCAGAATAGCGGGTGAATACGACCGCGTGTCACAGGAACGCGCGGCAATAGAGGAAGTCTACAACCTCTACCACCGCGTCGACGAGATAGGCAGGGAGAAGGAGAAGCTGAAGGACGACATACAGGCGGCTGAGAAGACGCTGGATGCGAAGGAGCGGGAGCTGTCGGAGCTGGAGGCCGAGGGGAAGTCGCTGGAGTCCAGCCTCCGCGGAGAAGAAGAGAAGGAGAAGAAAATCAAGGAAGGCCTGGATGCCGCGAAATCCCGTGTCAGGGAGATTCAGCTCCAGTTCAGCGTGTACGCGGAGCTCGACGACGCAGCCAGGGCGCTGGCGGAGTCGAAGGACAAAGAATCCAGTCTGGAGGAGCAGCTGAAGGCCGGGAAGAAGACATTGGAGGAGACCCGTTCAGAGATATCCAACGCCAGGAAGGAGATGCAGGCTGTCGTCGAGAAGGAGGAGCAGCTTAAGACCAAACTCGACGAGGTGATGAAGGAGAAGGAGAGCCTGGAGTCGGAGCTGCGGGAGATATCCGGCAGCGAGGAGGAGAAGCTGATTATAGAGCTGCCGAAGGTGCTGCGGGAGTCCATACGGGATGCGACCGAGAAAATCACCGCCGCAGAGGGAAAGATAAAGTCCCTGGGGAAGAAGGAAGACGGCCTCAAGGGGAAGGTGAAGGAACTGTCGGATTCCCTGGAGGACGCCGCCAAGGAAGTGAAGGTGAAGGAGAAGCAGCTGAAGCACGTGAAAGACAAGCTGGGGTCCGCAGGCTACTCGGAGGAGGGGCGGCTAATGCTCAAGAAGCAGCTGGACCGGGCGGAGCTGGAGCAGCAGCGCCTGGAAGCCAAGCTGAAGAATTCGGCGGCGGAGAGGAAGCGGATTAAAACCAGGTCTGCGAAGGTCGGCCGGCAGGTGAAGAAGACCGTGTCCGAAATGGATGAGCTGCGGAAGCAGATACAGGACGCTAGAGCCGAGCTCATACACAAGGACGAGGAGTTGAAGGCGAACCGGGAGCGGAAGATTAAGTCGTGGGCCGGCGGGTTGACGGTGATGCGGTTCCTGTACCCCATAAAACAGGAGATGGACCGGTTCCTCGACGAGAAAAGCCGGTTGAAGGCGGACTTGGACGAGGCCGTCAGAGTGCAGGAATCCGTTGAATCCGATCTGGAGGCTGCTGAAAACTACGTCGGCGAATGCAGGGAGAAGGTCAGCTCACTGGAGGAGGAGTACGTGGGGATGCAGACGAAAGCCCATGCGCTGGAGAAGGAGAACAACGAACTACGGCTGGAGAAGGAGAGCCTCGCCCGCAAACTCAAAGAGGAGGAGGAGCAGATACCCTTGGCTGAGTCGGAGGTTGCCGCGCAGTCTACGCGGGTGACAGAGGCCAAACGGCGGCTGAAGGAGCTCAAAGACCAGCGTAAGAACCAGAGAAAGCAGATCAGGGCCGTCAAGGCGGATTTGAAGAAGGCCCGGAAGAAACTGGACAAAGCCTCTAAGGAGAGGGTGGCGGTGGAGGAGAAGCTTTCCACGCTGGAGGAGCGGAAGAACAGGATGTCCCAGGAATACGAGTCCAAGAACGCGGACATAATCAAGGTGTTGGATGAGAAGCACGTGATGGAGAAGCAGTTGAACGAGGCCAGGAAACAGCAGACTATAATAGAGTCTGAAATAAATATCATAACCGGCATATACGCGAACGATGAAAAAGGTTGAGACCAGGATACCGGGGCTGGACGAGATGCTTTCGGGCGGGCTGCCGGAGGGCTCCTCCACCATTGTGGCGGGCGGCGCAGGCAGCGGGAAAACCACCCTCTGCCTACAATACCTGTACAACGGCGCCACTGAGTATAATGAAAATGGAGTCTACGTAAGCTTCAACGAGACCCCCGGCATGCTGAAACAGTACATGGGCCAGTACGGGTGGGATTTGAACAAGCTTGAAAAACAGGAGAAGTTGACCGTCCTACGCCTGGACCCGTCGGACGTCATGCAGGTCATCCGCGAAGACTACGGCGAAATACGGGACACCCTAAAGTCGATGGACGCTAAGCGGTTCGTGATAGATCCGCTGAGCACGTTCAACATCATCGTCAAAGACCTGTTCGACCGGAAGATGAGCCTGCTCAAATTCTGCGAGTGGCTGCGGAAAAACAACTGCACCAGCCTCATGACGTTGGAGGCGGAGAGGATGCCCGCCTCCACGTTGGGCATAGGCTTCGAGGAATACGTGGTCGACGGCGTCATCATACTCTACAATATCCAGATAAGGAACGTCCGGCAGAACGCCATAGAGGTGCTGAAGATGCGGGGCTCAGACCACTCCCGGAAGATAGTGCCCTTCATATTCGACAACGGCATAAAGATCTCGCCTGAGGAGAAACTCTTCTGGCAGCCGGGCTGAAGGCTTATAAACCCTTCGTGTATACCACTATCCGGCCGTGAAACCAACCGAAAGGTATTTATATTGTAAAACCTAGTTTATAACCCCTATGATGGCGTATTAACCGGCGGTATTTATATGGGTTGCCTCCAATGGCTAACCATATAAACGCTTGGTGAATACCACCAAGCCATCAAATAAAAATAGGGGGGTGAGATGAACATGAAACCTTTAAAGGCAGTAAAAAGCGACAGGAAGGGACAGACGTCTGTAGAGTATCTGGTTCTTCTTGCTATCGCGATTGTTATCGCGGTGGTTGCTGTCGGTGTTCTATCGGGTTTCATCAAGATTGGAACAGCGACAACGTACAAGAAGAAGGGTGCTATCTACTGGAAGTCCGCGGACATAGGTATTATGGACTGGGAGGTATACGATGTCTCCTTGACCAACAGTACCTTGGTATTCCAGAACAACAAGGAATACCAGATTCGGATCGACTGGATATCGACCGACGGCGGAACATCCACGATAGCCATAGCCCAGACATTGCTACCGGGTGACACGTACAAGTGGGAGACCGACAACGGCAACTTCAGCTGTACGGCGGGAGGCTCATACTCGTATGAGATAACCTTCCAGTACGACAACCTGGAGCACTCCGTGCTCGACAAGTCGTTCACGGGCGTCGAGAAGCTAGCAGGAACCTGCTCAACCTCCGCATAAGGGGTTGACTGGCTTTGAGTCCCTGTCCGCGAGGGCAGGATCCTCTTTTCTTTTTATTTTATCTTTCCCAGCTGAAGCTCCCTGCTTTATATAATACTATATCCCAATTGTTTACAGGTGTTTGGCTCGGGGAAAAACATGAAATCGTTGAAAGCGTTCAGAACCGGCAGGAAGGGGCAGACGTCTGTAGAGTATCTGGTTCTTCTTGCTATCGCGATTGTTATCGCGGTGGTTGCTGTCGGTGTTCTATCGGGTTTCATCAAGATTGGAACAGCGACAACGTACAAGAAGAAGGGTGCTATCTACTGGAAGTCCGCGGACATAGGTATTATGGACTGGGAGATATTCCAGACGTCTGCAAGCCAGAACAGCACCCTGGTGCTGCAGAACAACAAGGAATACCAGGTCACCGTCGACTGGGTTTCCATAGACGGCGGAGACAGCACCACCGCGCTTGGCCTGACCCTGCTGCCCGGCGACTACTACAAGTGGGAGGCCACGGCGCCGTTCAACTGCACATCCGGGGGCTCGTACTCGTTCGATGTGACGTTCCAGTACAGCAACCGCGAACACGGCGTAGAAGGCAAGTCGTTCACGGGCGTCGAGAAACTGGCTGGAAGCTGCTCCAATTAAACCCCCCCAGGGCCACCTTATTTTCCATCCTTCTCCAACGCCACTTCACGCACCACCTTCGCCATGTCGGACCGGATTTCCTCCACGTAAATGTAGATGCGGAACACCAGGTAGTACGAGAAAATAACCCCCGCAATCAGCATCAAATCCAGGGGCCGCTGCACGCCTATGGCCTTAGACACCCGCTCGAAGCTGGCGGGCGACAGTATGAACGCTATAACCGTCAGCCACGCCAGGCTCCAGACGGCGAGCATCCCCCAGCTGAGCCGGCCCTCCCTGAACCGGAGCACCGCCCTGCTCAAAGCGAACAACGAAAACAGTATCCCGAAAACCTCGACTATCATCTTCACCTGCCCCTGTGTAATAACATACGCCACAGTATCTTAAAACCGTCCTTCACGCCGGTGCCGTTGCTCATGGAATGCTCCGTGTATATGGCGTCCACCGGAACCTCCCCCACCGTCAAACCATTCCTCCCGGCCTCATACAGTATTTCAGACGACACCTCATACCTGTTGGCCTTCAACTCCAGGGAATCGATCGCCTTCCGGTTGAACGCCCGCAGCCCGCTCTGGCTGTCCCTGCAGTATGTCTGGAACACCACCGCGGTCAGAATGTTCAGTATGTGGTTCCCTATCTTCTTCACCAGCGGCATCCGCTCGCCGTGCACCGTCCGCACGCCTATTACGACGTCGCAGCCGCCGAGTTCTTCCAGCAGCCTACCTATGTCTTCGGGGCTGTGCTGTCCGTCGGCGTCGAACGTAACCATCCTCTCGTAGCCTTCGCGGCGGGCGACCTCCAGGCCGGTGGACAACGCCGCCCCCAATCCCAGGTTCACGGCGTGGCTGACCACCCTCGCGCCCGCGGCACGCGCTATGTCCGCCGTATCGTCCGAGCTGCCGTCGTCCACCACCAGCAGATCCGCTTTCACGCTCTCTCGCAGCTTCTCCAGCGTCTCAGAGAGCACCCCCCCCTCGTTGTACGCCGGCAGAACAACCAGGGTCTCCCCCTCCTGAACAGCTCCCCCACGACGCATAATACATACTCTGAGGAGGAATATATAAGGGCCGTATGCCACTATCTAACAATGAAAGTCCTGGAAGCTGCTGTCATACTAATCTTGGCGTCGGCACTCGCTGATGCAGTCACATACGACCCCCTGGCGGAGGCGTGGAGCATAGACCTGGGAGGCGACCTACTGGAGGTCCGCGACGTCGAAGGCAACGGCAGCCTGGAAATAACCGTGGGTTTGTTCAGCGAACAAGGCAGCTACGCATACCTCCTAGACAACAACGGAGTCCTCATCTGGCGGAACAAGATATCAGTGATATGGCCGCAGAACAGCCCCAACGCACTCGTGGTCGACGACGTAGACGGCAACGGCTACACGGAGATAGTCGTCGGCTCCGTGGTGGAGGCGAAGACCTGCTCCTTCGGTATGTCGCCGTACGCGTCCCCCGTGTTCGTGCTGGAGAGGAACCCGAACCTGCAGAACAACCAGCTGAAGTGGGTGCACCGCGACTACGGCTACTCCGTCTCACTCGATGCAGCAGACCTCGGCGGCGACGACAGCCTCGAAATAATCTCCGGAACCCGTGATGGCGCAGTGTACGCGCTGAACAGCGACGGCACCCTCCGGTGGAAGTACACCGCCGAAGGCACAGTCGGCGCAGTACATGCGTCAGACCTGAACAGAGACGGGGTGCCGGAGATAATTGCCGGCTCCTTCAACTACGTCCACGCCCTCAAGAACACCGGCGCCAGGATGTGGAGGTACAACCCCGGCGACACCGTCGTCGCAGTGTACGGTGAAGACATAAACCGGGACGGGCTCAAGGAGGTTCTCGCAGTCTCGGAAGACGATCAGGTCACTGCGTTGAGCGCCGCCGGCAAACTGATGTGGAACACCACCGTCCGGGTGGTGAAGCCGACCGTGACCGCAGGCGACCTGGACGGAGACAACACCCCCGAAGTGTTCGTAGCGGCAGCGGACACGGTATACGCGTTAGACCACATGGGGCGGCTGAAGTGGACCCACGAAGTAGGGTATCCAATAGTCGAACTCGCCGCCGCCGACCTCTGGGAGGGGGAAACCAACCTGATAGTGTTGGGTGCTAGGAAAATCACGGCATACAGGATAAACCAAGACTACCTCCGCGACCTCACGGCAGACGACAACCTCCAGAAGGCTCTGGCGCACTACGCCTCCGGGAACTTCTCCAAGGCGAGGAACCACGCCCTCGCGGCGCAGGAAATCTACGCCGAACTCAACGACACCGAACAGGTGAGGAAGGCCAGGGAACTCTCCAACACCTCCGTTAAATACGTGCAGGCGGACAAGCTCATGGTGCAGGCCCGCCGAAACTACACGGCAGGCGACTACCCAGCAACAAGGGAGTTGGCTGCGGAAGCCCACCTCATCTACCTGTCACTGGACGACACAGTGAACGCGGCAGCGGCAACAGACCTGGTGGACGACGCAATAGACCAGATAACCGCGCAGGGCTACTACCAGCAGGCCCTGGAATACAACCGCGCCGAAGACTACGTTGAAGGCAGCATATACGCATTGAAGGCATTGGAGATGTACCGCACCCTGGAAGACGAAGCCAACATACTCAAGGCGGAGAAACTCGTCAACAACACCGTCGAATACAGGAGCGCCAACAACAACTACGACCAGGCGCTGCGGCTGTACCAGCAGGAAAACTACGAGGCCGCGAAGGAACACGCGACGTCGGCGAAGCAGTCATACGCCATCGTAGGAGACAGCGGAAGGATAACGGCGGCCGACACGCTGCTGTCACGCATTGAGGAGCAGCTGGAGATACAGGCGAGGCTGGCTACGGCAGCGTCACACTACGGCCGCGCCCTAACCGCATACGAGGAAGGCAACTACCACGGCTGCGTCGACCAGGCCACGCAGGCACTCGGCATCTACGCCGACCTGGGTGAGACCGGAAACCAGGCGACCGCAGCCACACTCCTCTCCACCTGCAACACCGGAGTGGAAGCGCAGCAAAACTACGCCACGGCATTCGAACACCTCACAGCCCAACAGTATGAATTGGCGAAAGACTACGCAGCCAAAGCCCGGCAACTCTACAGAACCATAGAAGACCACGACAACGCCATCAAATCCGGCAACCTCATACTCGAAGCCGAAGAGGAGCAGAGGAAAACACAAGGCGTCGACATCTCCACCCTAATCCTGCCGCTGGCAGCCGCAGCAACACTACTGATACTGGCTGCGGCAGCATACCTCATATACTCTAGACTCCGAAAGAAAAAGCCAAAGAAGGAGCTGGAAGTAGACTACACCCCCCTCATCCCCGAAGAACCCGCCAAGGATGAGGAGGAGCCGGAGCCGCAGGAGAAGGAGCCGGAGCCGGAGGAGAAGGAAGAGCAGCAGCCTCCGAAGCCGGAGGAGCAGCCTCCGAAGCCGGAGCACCCGCAGGAAGAGGAGTCTCCGCTACTCCAAATACTCTCCGAAATACCAGAGTCCGAGGAGGAAGCTGAGAAAGCCGCTGAAAACAAACCGCCCGCCGAAAAACCGGAGACAAAACAGGAACAGACACCGGAACCCGAATCCCGGGAGGACATAAGCAAGCGCCTGGACGCCCTGCTAGCCAAAGGAGGCACCAAACCCACTGAAAAAGAGGAGCCTGAAAAACCCGCCCAGCAGCCGCAGACAGAGGAAAAACCCGCGGAAGAACCCGAAAAAACCCCCGAACAGGAGAAACCCCCGGAAACCCTGAAACCAGAGGAACCCCCCGAGGAACCGGAGGAAGACGCCCGCGAACTAGACGCCGCAGAAAAAATCAAAAAAGAACTCGAAGCCATAAACAAAAAACTCGGCAAATAAAAACCCCAAATACGTAATAAACAGACACCAAAAACACATCACTTTCACTCGCACGCGTCCATAGTCGGACGGTTCAGTCCGTCCACGCCTGGGAGGGGCGTTCGCTTCGCTCAACCCCTCTGAGTGTGGTACACAAAACGTATTAAACCTTAGGCAACATATAACATCCACGCGTCCATAGTCTAGTGGTAGGACTCAAGCCTTCCAAGCTTGAAACCCGGGTTCAAATCCCGGTGGGCGCATTCATATCA
>CAZPLO010000029.1:0-14397 GCA_964587725.1 uncultured archaeon | reverse complement strand
TTGTCCTCGAAGTGCTTCTCCTGGTGGAATACTATGTGGCCGTCCGACAGTATGAAGGGCATGTCCAGGTTGACCACCCAGTTCGCCACCTCCGGCATCACGATTTTCTCGCCCTTCTTGGTGGAACTCGACAGGAACACGTAGTCGGAGTTGAACCGGGTGTTGTCGACTTTGACTTCCCCCAGTTTCCTGCTGTAGAACCGGCCCCTGTAGGCGACGATGTGGGTGTCGCGGACGCTCTTGTCAACGGACACCACCACGCGGGAGTGGGGGTGCCACCGGTCCATGTAGCCTTTCTCGTTCAGGAAATCCAGGGTAACGCCCCGGCCGCTGTAGGTTCCGGACGCGAACGCCGGCTTATCCTCCCTCTTGGGCTCGTAGGTGATTCTCAACTCGCCTGCGACGTGCATCATAACGTCTTCCGGATTCTTCTTGGCCAGTCGGCTGTAGGCGAAGTAGCCGGCTCCTCCGATTCCAAGCAGCCCCAGCAGGGCGGCGGCGAGAACGAGCAAGGGGGACATGGTGGGAAAAAAGAAGGGATTCTGTGAATAAATAATGTTCAGTCCATTGACTTCAGGTAGTCGCGCAGTGCGCCGTAGTCCGACGGCAGCGACGCCACCTGCTCCTCCAGCACATCTAATCCCTTCAGGGAATCCGGCATCTCCGGCTCCACCCCAAGAACCTTCTTTATTTCCTCCGGGAACTTTGCGGGTTCCGCGGTCTCCAGGGAAACCGAAACCGCCGCATCGTTGGAGTCAAGGTAGTCCATGAGCGCCTTCCATCCGACTGCGCCGTGGGGCTCCAGGAGAACACCATATCGCTGGTGGGCGTGTTTTATAGACTCCCGGGTCTCTGGGTCGGAGACGCTTTCACTCCAGAGCTCCGCCCTCATCCTCTCAAGGTCCGGGTGCTCCCTGACCACGCCTTTCTCGTCCATCCAACCGCCGTATAGGTGGAAGAGCCTCGCCAGGTTACTGGGGTGGCCGACGTTCATGGCATTGCTCGCACATGCCTTGGAAGGCTTCAGCGGCTTGTACTCTCCGGACTCCATGTAGCGTGGGAACTCGTCGTTTTCGTTGGTTGCGACGATGAAACGGTCCACCGGCAACCCCATGTACTTGGCGAGCAGCCCGCCCATGAGGTCGCCGAAGTTACCGGACGGCACGCTGAACGTGATTTTTTCGCCTTCCTCAGCAAGACGGGTGTACGCGTACACATAGTATATGCTCTGGGGCATGAGTCTGCCGAAGTTTATGCTGTTGGCTGAACTCAGATGAAGGTTCTGCATCGCCGGGTCGGCGAACGCCTTTTTCACCAGCGCCTGGCAGTCGTCGAACTTCCCGTCCACCGCAATCGACGTTACATTGCCCCCTAACGTGGTCATCTGTTTTCTCTGGCGGGCGGTGACCTCGTTTTCGGGGAACAGCACCACCACCCGTATGCTGTCGAGGCCATGGAATGCGTTGGCGACGGCGCTGCCGGTGTCACCGGATGTTGCGGTGAGTATGAGTAATTCGCTGCCCTCCGCCTCCATGAGATGGTTCATGAGGCGGGCCATCATCCTCGCCGCGAAATCCTTGAACGATGCGGTGGGCCCGCGGTCCAGCCGCATAACGTATACTCTGTCGTACGCCTCCTCAAGGGGGACGTCGAAGTCGTATGCGTCGCGGGCAATGCCCGCCACCACCTTTGGGGGTACGTCTTCTCCCACATACTTCAACGCTATGGAGTGCGCTATCTCATGGTATTCCATATCCCGGTAGGAATCCAGCTCGCCCTCGCTGAACCGGGGTATTTCAACCGGGAAGTAGAGTCCCATGTCGGGGGCCTGCCCCCTAATCAACGCCTCCCTGAATGATACGTTCGGGGCCTTCCGGTTGGTGCTCTCATACTCCATCGTCACTAATATTAACCACCTAATTAATTAATACCATGCTGAGGGCGGTACTGTTCGACCTGGACAACACACTCTATGACACCGGCAGACAGGTTGCGTTGGCGAGGGAGAACGCGGTGAAGGCTATGATCGCCGCCGGACTGGAGGCAGACTACGAGGAGGCTGCCGCCGCCCTCGCGGATGTGGTGTCCGAGAGAGGCCCCAACTACGGCCGCCACTACGACGACATGATGGCCCGGTTGGGGTTGAAGCCGGATCCGAAGGCGATTGCGGCGGGGGTCGCAGCATACCATGACGCTAAAACAGCGTATCTGGTGCCGTACCCGGACACGGTGCCGACGCTGCTTGAGATACGGGACAGGGGATACAGGATTGGCGTGGTGACGGACGGGGTGCCTGTGAAGCAGTGGGAGAAGCTCATCAGGCTCGGTTTAAGCGACTTCTTCCACGCCGTGACCGTGACCGATGAGGAGAGCGCCCAGAAGCCGAACCCCAAGTCGTTCCGGAATGCGGCCGCCGCATTGAAGGTGAAGCCCGGCGAATGCATGATGGTGGGGGATAGACTGGACAGGGACGTCCGCGGAGCCAAGGCCGCGGGCATGACGGCGGTCCAGCTCGCCGCGGACGGCAGGCTGCGTGAGCCCGTGGACGAGGGTGAGGAACCTGACTACATAATCTCAAGGCTCAGCGACCTGCTGGAGCTTCTTGATTGAATTACTCCACCACCTGGGTGCCTGCTAGTATGTCGCCGACCCTGTATCCTTCGCGGTCGGTGAACGGCAGTATCAGCTCAAACCACCTTAGAATCGGTATGAAGAATGTCACATTCCGCATCAACGAAGACATCATGTCGCATCTGCTTCCGTCGCCCTTCACCACCCGGAGGCCCACATACTTTTTGCCGACCCCCATGCCGCCGTTCAACGCGTCACGGACCAGCCAGTAAGCCACATAAGCTATCAACCCCGTGAGAACCAGTGCTGCAGCGGCCATGAACGCCAGGCTCCCGCCGAAACTGAGGTATATGAACGCTCCGGGGAGTACGGGAACCGCTGCCACGGCGATAGAAACCGCCAAATCTATCAGGTAGGCGGTTATCCTGCGCCCGATCGGAGCCTTCAACCTTCAGACACCTCCTGTTAATTAATGCCGGGACAGATTAATATGTATGGTCTATTTGAGGAGGGCTGCGTTGGAGTTCATGCTGGGTGTGGCGAGGGAACTGCATCCCCGTGAGTTCGTGGGCCTGCTGCGCGGAGTGAGGGATACTGTGGATGAGGTCATCGTCGTGCCGGCGAGCATATACGGCGGCGGCTTCGCGCAGGTCAGGTGGATGCATGTCCCCCTAGACCGCTCCATCATAGGGAGCGTCCACAGCCACCCGTCGTCGAACAACAGCCCGTCTTCCACGGACCTCCGCTACTTCAGCAAGACGGGCGACACACACTTCATCATACGCCACCCATACCGTGGAGCGGAAGACATCGCATGCTACAGCCGGGACGGCGAACGCCTCGGCCTTGAGATAATAGATTGAACAATAATGTTCAAACCGAAAAGCTTTTATAGTAGTGTTCATATACGATATCCCAATAGTGCGGGGCAATCAGGTGATTCACCTGGTAGACATCCCATGCGCAGCCTTGTAGGAGGCTGTCTGTCCAACTCCGGTTGGATGCTCTCAGGAGTGATGTGGTGTCTAAAAAACCGTCAAGCTTACGCTAGATGGTGTTTCAGGGAATATCTTCCTCCGGAAGGTGGGTGTAAAAACCCTGCCTGACCCTATAGCACCCTTCTTCTGTGTTTTCTTTTATTCCGCTAAGGCGTTTACTTTACCATGTCCGACCGCGCGCTGAAGATTCTGGATGTGCTTAAGGAGGAGTACTCCAGGGCCCCCAGGACGGCGTTGAACTTCAGGAATCCGCTGCAGATTCTGGTCGCGACCATATTGGCTGCGCAGTGCACCGACAAACGCGTGAACATTGTGACAGAGGACCTGTTCCAAAAATACGAATCCGCTGAGGATTTCTCGAACGCGGATCTGCGGGGGCTGGAGGAGGACATCAAAAGCACCGGGTTCTACCGGAACAAGGCTAAAAACATCCGGGCTGCTGCGAGGATGATTGTGGACGAGTTCGGCGGCGAAGTGCCGGATTCCATGGGGGAATTGATTCGGCTGCCGGGTGTGGCGAGGAAGACCGCAAACATCGTGTTGTACGCTGGATTCGGCAGGGTGGAGGGCATCGCCGTGGACACCCACGTGAAAAGGCTGTCGTACCGGATGGGTTTGACCGGCGAGAAGGACCCCGTGAAGATTGAACGGGATTTGATGGGACTGTATCCGCGGGAGAAGTGGGGTGTGATAAACAGGGTGTTCGTGGAACACGGCCGCAGGACATGCCAGGCCCGCAAGCCCCTGTGCGGGGAATGCCCCGTAAACAAACTCTGCCCCAAAAAAGACGTGAAAAAACCAAAATAGTTTAAAAGAAACTTTAAATAATATAAAAAACACGGTTTTAAATCGACATACGCGAATAACTGAAGGATGAAGGGTGAGAGTCTGCTGATTCTGCTGGTTATAGTAATACTGTTCACGGCAGCAGACGCACAAACCAACCCTACATCAACCCCGAGTTCCACATCCACAACCAGCACTCAAGAAACAAGTACTTCATCATCAAGCAGCACGACATCCAGCTCCACCAGTTCGTCAACGACGTCATCATCTTCCTCTTCACCCACCTCAAGCAGCACCGAATCGTCTTCAAGCAGTTCCTCTACAACAAGCTCGTCCACTACGCCGGAGTGCGTTTCCGACAGCGACTGCGGGGACGAAGTAGACTACGAGTGCAGGGAGGACGACGACGAATGGGAGGTGTGGGAGATAAGGACCGTGTACAACTGCGTCAACCACACATGCGTCGAAAACGAGACTGTCGAAGAGCTTGAAGACAACTGCGGCGGCGACGAGGAATGCGTGGACGGCAGGAGAAGGTGCGTGGACGAGGAGGACTACTGCGAAGACGACGACGACTGCGAGGAAGTAGAGTACCGGTGCTACCGGGGAGACGTGTACACGTACATTACAACATACGACTGCGTAGACAACGTGTGCGAAGACGGGGACACGGACCGGGAAAGCGAACCCGAAGACGTGTGCGGCCTAACCACATACTGCGACCAAGCATATTTGGATGCCGGCGGACGAGTGTGCGTGCCAGTGTCGACGTCTACCACCCCCACAACGTCGACGACGATACGGACAACCACATCCACCGTCAGAACAACAACCACAACCATGCGGGTTACGACCACCACGCGGATGACCACCACCACGTCGACTTCAACCACCACCTCAACGACCACGACGCTGGAGCCGGAACCCGGCCTATTAGACAAACTAATCTACAAGAGCCCTCTGGAACTCGCATTCGAACTTCTGGCCAACATATTCGACCTGCTGGCGTTCTGGGACTAGAATCCCCGGTCCCCGCCGAATGCGCCGCGTATGCCGCCGACCTCACCCCTGCCCGCACCCAGTCTGCTGGCCGAAATAACCCGGTCCGCCAGCCGGCTGAACGGGATAGTCTGCATGAACACCCTGCCGGGCCCCCGCATCTTCGCGAAAAACAGGCCCTCGCCGCCGAAGAACGCGTTCTTCACGCCACCCACGAACTTGATGTCATAGTCGACGGACTCGTCGAACGCCACCAGGCAGCCGGTGTCCACCCGCAACTCCTCACCGTCACCCAGGGTGCGCTCAATCACGCTGCCGCCGGCGTGTACGAACACCTCCCCGCCGCCTTCAAGAAGCTGGAGTATGAATCCTTCGCCGCCGAAGAAACCCGCCCCCAGTTTTTTGGTGAATCCTATGCTCACCTCCACACCTTCTGTGGAGCAGAGGTAGCTGTCCTTCTGACACAGCATCTTCCTCCCCCGCGATATCTCCAGTGGGATGATTTTGCCGGGGAACGGGCCGCTGAACCCCAGTTCGCCGGAAGGGCCGACGCATTCGAAGTGGGGGACGAAGAAGCTTTCCCCCGACACCATCCGCTTCAAACCCTTCACGATGCCTCCGCCGGTGGACGTCTCCATCTTAACGCCGGAGTCCATGTACATCAACGCCCCCGCTTCCGCGCGGAGGCGTTCACCCTTCCGCAGACGGAATACGACCGCCTGCATGTCATCCCCCACTATTTCGTATTCCAACGCCATCTTCAGAATGAAAGGAGCTTCCGAACCTCATCCTCGGATATTTCCTTGCTCATGTTGAACGCCATCCGCCTGCCGGGCATCCCGTTCCTACGCTCCACCTCCTCCATTATCCTGTCCAAAGACTTGCCGGCCCTGACGCCGTATGTCACGTACGCGTTAACCTGCTTGCCGCCGAAATCCATCTTCTTCAACACCTTCATAAGCGGCGGCGCCGGAGCCTCCCCCCACACCGGACACCCCGCTATGAAGAGGTCATAGCCTATGCTGTCGACCTTCGGAGCGGAACCCAACCCCAGCAGGGATAACAGTCCGTGACGCCTCTTCAGACGTATCAAGTCGGTGTCGCCGACGTCCAGCATCTCAGCCAGTCTTCCCGTGTTGCCGGTGAGTGAGAAATAGATTACGGCGGTCTTCATATGCTACCACCCAAGGCCTTGATGGGGCTCCAACGATACAGGCCCGCTGCGACCGCCGCCAAACCCACCGCCGCCACAACCACCCCAATGGGAGACATTATCATTATGAACAAACCCATTATCATGGCTGTGAAGCCGCCGGCAGACCACATAAGACCCTCCCGCTCGGACAGGTTTTTATCCCCAAACCCCATAAAACCAATATTAAATCCCATAAATAAAAGATGAAGACGCGGACGGTGTTCCACGTGGACATGGATTACTTCTACGCGCAGGTGGAGGAACGCGATAACCCCTCACTCAAAGACACGCCGGTGGCGGTGTGCATGGTGTCGGCGCGGGAAGGCAGCATGGGTTCCGTGGCGACATGCAACTACCGAGCCAGGGAACTGGGAGTGCGCTCCGGGATGCCGTGCTTCCAGGCCAAGAAGAAGATCACCGACGCGGTGTTCCTGCCTGTGCGGAAAGAATACTACACCATGGTCTCCGACGGCATAATGGAGGTTCTCGCGGACTACGCGGACGTACTGGAGCAGGTGAGCGTGGACGAAGCATACATGGATGTGACATCCAGGATTGATTTCGACTCCGCCCGAGAATACGCCCGACAGGTGAAGGACGCAGTATACCGGCGGGAGAGACTCACCTGCTCGGTCGGCGCGGGAGCCAACAAGCTGACGGCCAAGATGGCGTCGGCGTTGAACAAGCCGGATGGAGTGACAGTGGTGCGGCCTGATGACACCACCTCCTTTCTGGAGGCCAAAGACGTGAGGAGGCTTCCCGGCGTGGGGCCGAAGACCGCCGACAGACTGCATGAGATGGGGGTCGACACTGTGAGGGACCTGCAGCGTCTGAGCCTCGACAAACTCCTGGGGGAGTTCGGGGAAGCCAGGGGGAGGATGCTCCACGACTACGCCCGGGGAGTCGATGAATCACCGGTGGTGGAGCGGGAGAAGAAACAGTACGGGAGGATAGCGTCGCTGAAGAAGGACACGAGAGACTGCGGGGAAATCAGCTCGGTATTGGACGGGCTCGCATCCGACGTCCACCGGCGGCTGGTCGGCGGCGGCAGACAATACAGAACCGTCACATTATTCGTAGTATTGGAGGACCTCATGGCGAAAAGCAGGAGCAGGACCCTGCCCGCCGAAACCCAGAGCAGGGAGGTGCTGGCTGAAAACGCCAAGGAGCTGCTGAACGAATTCCTCGAAGAAAACAGTGCGGACGTTCGGAGGGTGGGTGTTATCGCAGGTAACCTCAGCGCATACAGAGGCCAGATGACGCTAACTGACTACTGATTCTTCCTCGCCACTCCGACGATGCCGCGCCCCCACATGCTGTGGCCGCCCTCCATGAGCCTCAACCCCTCTTCGCCAAACGCCTTGACCAGGTCCGCTCGTTCGAAACGCCCTTCCGGCCCCGTCAGTATGTGGCGGAGGGGATACATGTGGAGTGTGCTGCCGTAGGATTCCGCGAACGCGAAAAAACCCCCGGGCTTCAGTACCCTCGACACCTCCGACAAACCCTTACGCCAGTCGCCGACGTGCTGGAGGGTGAAGAAGTCGAATACTGCATCATATGACGCGTCTTCCGCCGGCACATCGGTGACGTCGCCGAGCACAAGATGTATCCTGTCCCTGTAGGACGAGGGAACATGCTCTTCAGCCCTCTTCAACATATCCTCGTCCACGTCCAACGCATCCACCCTTGAGGGACTGAACCGGTCCACGAGAATCACCGCACCAGAGCCTCTGCCGCATCCTATCTCCAGAAGCAGTGGATTCTGGGGCAACTGTATGCTGCGCCCCCAGAAAGGTGCTATAACCCTCCGCTGCACCGCAGCCCAGAACAGGTTGTTGAGCACAAGCTTCTCAACCCAGTTGGCCTTCATGGTATGAAAAAAAAGGTTTACGCGGTTAAAAAACACGCCGCCAAATACTTACCATGCGCGTTCAGACCATGCTAGCGGCGTTGCTTCTGCTGACGGGGTGCGTAGGGAACGGAGAAACACCGACGACCACAACATACACTACGACAACGTCCACAACAACATCCACCGAGGCCGCGGTCGAATGCGTCTCAGACGGAGACTGCCTCCCAAAAAACCCTTTATCCGGCATCAGGTACTACTGTGAAGGCGGACGGTGCATGAACACGACGATGACCGGCGAAGCCGCACTCCACTGCATGCGCGACGGCTATGAGCCTGTGACGATGAAACAGCCCACCGGGATAACCTATGTCGCATGTGTTTTCCCCGACGGATGGTGCGAGGCCGAAGCATACCTACAGGGCAGGTGCGGACCAGACACCGGCAACCTCACGGACTGCGCAGGATACTACACTGGACTGGTGTGCACGCAGGAGTATAGTCCAGTATGCGCCAAAGTGGAGGTCGGCAACGATACCGTTGAGACAGTCAAGTGGCGGTCGTTCAGGAACCCCTGCCTGGCGTGCACCTACGGCTCCCTGACGGAGTCCGTAACAGGATATAGGATAGGGGACTGTCCCGTAACAACCACTACAACCCTGACGTCCAGGTACGTCGGAGACGCAGCGGCAGAATACTGTGAGAGAAGGGGGTACGTCTACGTTGAACGGACGGTTGGGGGATACACGTACGGCTTCTGCGTGTTCGGCAGAGGCGGGGAATGCCCGGCGGAAGAGTTCTTCCGCGGAACATGCACGCCGTAGCCGGTTTTTATATGCGGGGGGCGAATCATTAACATGGCCGAAGCCGAGAAGACACCTGAGGGTGTTGAGGAGGGGCAGAGTGCAGAGCCAGAGGAAACTGGAGGGAAGCAGACCACGGAGGTCGTCAAGGAGAAGTCAGGGTGGAAGTCGACGCTGATTTCCGCCATGACGGTGTTGGCCGTTCTCGTGCTCATCTACTTAGCGTTGACTTATCTGATGGGGTCCGACTTCAACCTCGACACCCTATTGACGGGTGAAAAGATGACCCGTTTGCCATGAATTTAACCGCGGCATCCAATAACATCATATGGTTGATGACGTCCGATTTAAGGTAGCGTCTGTTTTGTTTCTGGGGTCTGCGGCTCTAATAGCCGGCGGAGTCACCGCCGGACTGATTCTGGAGCCTGCGTTGACGCACACCACCACTACCACATCCACGACTACGACGACATCCACGACCACCACCACTACAACGACGACGACATCCACGACCACCACCCAGACATACTACGTGTGCAGGGACAACATAACCTCCAGCGAGATGGTGGAGACAGTATGCCAGAGCAAAACAACCCGGGAGTGGTCGAGGGGGTGGATTAAGGCAACCGTAGAATACGTTCTCGCCAACCCCTCCGGAGGATACGATGAACGCCACTCCAAGGTGGAGGGAGACGTCTGCCTGTATGTGCAGTCCGGCATACGCGACTGCTCCTTCAGCCAGCTCATCAGCTGCGTGATACCCCAGAACCTCACTGCCTCCATGGACGCACGGATGGTCAGGGAATGACTTTAATATACTCCAGGGTAATATTTCAACGGATGAAATGGATTTAATCCTCACCGAAACCATCGTCGTCTCCGTCGAGCTGATACTTGTCACCATCGAACTCCTGATTCTCATAGTAATCCTAGCCCACATGAAGAGCATAGGGTTGGAGGGCCGTCTGCTGAAGGAGAACATAGCCGAGCTGAGGACGCTGCACATGGAACTGCACGAGTCCATCAGGTTGCTGAAGGAGGACATAGCGGACTTGGACTTGAACAACACCGAACTCCAGGAGTTCATACAGGAATGCAAGATACGCGAGGGTAAGGGCTAGTTCAGCAACCGGTAGGCAAGATACAGGAGAACCAACAGCACCAGAGCCTCATCCCAGAACGCAGCCACATACTTAAGTTTCCCACGCAAACCCTCGTCGGAATGCTCCTCCAACTGCACGTCGGCCCATTGCATGCCGTCGTCATCCATCCCGGTTTTATTTAAACGCCGACGCAGATAAATTGAATGATGACTGCATCTTCCTCCAAAGGCATAATGGGCATCGGAGCCCTCATCATAGTCACAGCCATACTGTTGGTGAGCGCGGTGACGGGGATAATACTGCTGACATCCGGCGGCAGCCTGCAGCAGAAGAGCATCCGCAAAGGCCAGGAGGGTAAACAGAATGTTGTGTCCGGCATGGAGGCGGTCAGCGTCATAGGCACGGGGGCGGACGTCTCCAGCCCAACCCCCCACGTAGTGGACGACATCCACATAATGGTGCGGCTGCTTCCGGGGACCATAACCACACCCTTCAACAACACCCTGATATACGTTGAAACCGGCAGATACAGCCAGACCACACTCTACAACACCTCGTGCGCCAGCGAATGCAACGCAGCCACCTCCAGCTTCTACAACGTCTACTACCTCAAGGAAGGCACATACTACGAGGCAGGCTACCTCAACCTCGGAGACGTCGCCAAAATAGCGGTTAAAGTCGGCGGCGGCATAAGGGAGGACGAAAGCGTTAAAATACTGATTATACCCGCAAACGGCCCCAAGACAGTGATTAAGCTAGAGACTCCGAACACGCTGGTGGCGCGCAGCATCACCCTGTGGCCGACATCCTAGACTCTGCAAGCTTATATACCCCACACATACATTGTTTAATGGGTGGTTAGGTATGTTCGAGGGACTCAGCAGATTGCTATCTCAACCAAGTAAACAGGTGAGGCAGATACGCCCTAGACCGGACAGCTGGTACATTAAAAAAGGTTTCGCACGCTGCGTATACTGCGGCGGCTGGGCGAAGGCCATAACCCAGGGCAACGTCCACCCCGTCTGCATGAGATGCGAGGACATGTCCTGCCCCGAACCGGAGGGCTGAACGATGCTGGTGCACGACGTATCGGAGGAGGATGGGAGAATAAAAATCAGGCTGAATATGCGAAGGTTCCTCGCCCTCGCAGTAGCCCTCGCCCTACTGTATATCGCGGCCGTGCTGCTCCGCGCCTACTATCCCCCGGACAACACAGTCATAGGGTTCTTCTACGTCGCATTCGACCTCCTGCCGTTCATACTGCTGTTCAGCATAACTATACTGGAGGCATACCTTGCAGTCAGGAAAAAAAGGGGGCAGGGCTACAGCCTCAGAGGCTGCTGCTGGTACGTAGACACAGAAATAGACATGGAAAAACCAGCGGACAACACAGAAGCCGTGTAAAAGAGTATGATGCTCAGCCGGAACAACCGCGAGACAACAAGTCTCACCTGATCCGGCGTGGAATCAGAAACAATGCCCCCGCCGGAATTCGAATCCGGGTCCCAAGGTCCGCAACCTTGTAGGATATCCAGGCTACCCCACGAGGGCAAATGTTTTTAGAGTGTATATATACGGAGGTAGTGTTTTATATAGGATATAATGGAGTCCCGGGGGCCGGAAAAATTTAGCCTGGACACGGACTACCAGCGGATGCGCGCAAGCCTCGACCGGCTGCTGGATTTGGTCAAAGTCCGCGGAACAACCGATAAAAGGGTTCACCGCGGGGGCGTGGAGTGCGTGTTTGATAAACAACCGAACACCAGGGACATCGAAGGATTGACCAGAGTGGTCAACAGTTCAAACCTGGTTGAAGCCACCTACAAGAGGGTTCACGGGCTTGATGTGGGACTTGACGACATCAAAACCCTGAGGTTCAACGCACTCTACCCGATTGGACAATACAGGACCGCCTACAGGGTCTCCCCTGAAACAAGAGACGGAAGGGGGCTGCCCGACTTCGTCGCTAAAATGACCAACACTGTTCAACCGATTTCAGGGAACATACACCAGTACACGGGCAGGAAAGTCAGCGCCACCGAACTCCTAGGGTCCAAGATAGGGGGCGTATGGGCCATGGACGACGGGAGGATAGTGCTGACGCAGGAGTACGTTGGCGGCGAGAACCTGGGAGACTTCATACGTGAAATGCACGGGGACAAAGTCGAAGGCGTTGAAACGGAGGTTGTTAGAAAAATGGTCGACTTCTGGTCTAAAACAGGAGGGTACTTCATCTCAGACCCGCATGAAGACAATTTCAGAGTCTTCGAGGAGGGAGACAAGGTTAATGTGAAGCTTATAGACACGGGAAGCATACGGAAGTATACTCCAAGAAAACTGTTGGAGGAGTTCCTCTTCTACATGGAGGTGGCCCCCTATGACGAGGGAATCGACGGATCGTCCGAGGGATGGTTGGAGCCGGATGAAATATACTCCCGGAAAGCCATAGTCGAAGGCGTGATAAATGCGTTGGGGGAGGGAGAAGGCCGCAGATTCCTGAAGAATGCATTAGAGTCGGGAGACAACGCAGGCACCAGACTCCAAAATCTCGAGAGAGAATTCAGAAAACGCGGTTAAGGTCAACGTTTATTATATGGTCGCCTAATACATATGGTTGCCAGAAACCATGGACTCTTTAGACTACACAGCAGAGAAAGAGGGCGTTCCACGGAGGAAGCTAGAGGGCAGGATAAAGGATGGGAGCCTGGTGCTGGTGCGGAACCCCAGGAGAGATATTAAGCCGCTGGCCATAGGAGCCGGCGTGACCACGAAAGTCAACGCCAACATAGGTTTTTCACCAGACAAAAGCGGCATAGACGAGGAACTGCTGAAGGCGCGGGTGGCGTGCGAAGTCGGCGCGGACACCCTCATGGACTTGAGCGTCGGAGAAGACACCGCACCCACGCGGAAGATGATACTGGAGAAAACAGACATACCACTGGGGACGGTGCCCATATACCCGTTGTTCGCGGAAAAGAAACTCGACTTCACCCTCGAAGACTACCTCCGGGAGATTGAACGCCAGTGCAAAGAAGGCGTCGACTTCATGACCATCCACGCGGGCGTCACACAGGAGGGTGTGAAACACGCCGGCAAGAGAATCATACCCGTCACCAGCAGAGGAGGATGCTTCCTCGCAGCATGGATGGCCAAGAACCGGGATGAGAACCCCCTGTACACTGGATTCGACAGCATACTCGACGTGTTGGCAGAATATGATGTCACCGTCAGCCTAGGCGACGCCCTCCGACCGGGCAGCATCCATGACGCCACGGACGAGGCGCAGCTGCATGAGCTGAAGAAGCTGGGGGAACTCACCAAACGGGCTTGGGAGAGGGGCGTGAAGGTTATCGTCGAAGGCCCCGGCCACGTGCCATTGGACCAGATAAGGGAGAACATGGAATTGCAGAAGAGGATATGCCACAACGCCCCCTTCTACGTGCTGGGGCCGCTGGTGACGGACATAGCCGTCGGATACGACCACATAACCTCCGCCATCGGCGGCGCAATGGCGGCAATGCACGGAGCCGACTTCCTATGTTATGTGACGCCCAGCGAGCACCTGGGTCTGCCGGACGTAGACGACGTCAGAGACGGCGTCATCGCGTCGAAGATTGCGGCTCACGCAGCCGACATAGTAAAGCTCGGCAGAACCAAAAGGGATGATGATATGAGCGAGGCCCGACACCGCCTCGACTGGGACCGGATGTTCCAGCTTGCCCTGGACCCGACGGTGAAGGAACGGTTCAAGAAACCCGATGAAGGCGGGGAATGCACGATGTGCGGCGAATACTGCGCGCTAAAGGTTTACAGGGGCAAATAGGCTGTATCAAGAACCGCCGGTCATAGACCGGCGGTATGATATACTTTTAAGGCGGTTCTTGATAGTAGATTTCCACTGGCCAACACCACCGGTCAATAGACCTGTGGAAATCTCTGATTTATAACCTGCCCCTCCCCTTATACTAAACGCCCGCCTGCGAAGGCCTCCGCGACCAAATGAACGGGGGCGTCAAGAGGTGCGGCTACATTGCGGTGGAAACGCCTTTCGGACCTTCTCGAGAGGTTCTTCAGGATGAGTCCCCAGGGGCGG
>CAZPLO010000028.1:4802-14872 GCA_964587725.1 uncultured archaeon | reverse complement strand
ACCTAAGCTACTACCGCCAGTTCAATGTAGACAGCCTGTGGGCGAACGTGTTCAAGGTGACGCCGGAGGTGAACTACCTGATTACCGAAGATGAATCCCTTGCCGACGCAAACCTACAATGCGCCCCGCACCTGCCAGGTAAGAGAAAATGCAGCCTGCTTAACGTGAACGAAGGCGACTGCGACGGAGACGAAGACTGCATACCCGGACTATACTGCACAGACGCGCCGTGGAGCACGACCGAATACTGCTGCCCAGAGGACTCCTACTACTACGACGGCTGCTGCAGAGACAACAGTTCAGCATACTGCGTTGCCTACACGCTCACGTGCCCGGCGGAAAAACTGGTCTTGGACGACGGCGGAGAGCCGGAGTACCTGATGGGCCTGGGGGAGCAAGGTTGCAGGAGAGACAGCGACTGCGCCAGCTACTATACGGTGGACGGGGAGATAGAGCAGCACTGCAGCAGACTGGGGCTGTCATTCAGTCTCGTGGACGGTCTTGAGGCGTCCAAGGAGTATCGGCCCGGGCACTGCTGCCCCAGCAACCTGGGGGGTGAAAACTATGAATACGACATAACATACGAGTGCTGCCTTCCAGAAGACCAGGCGGTGGCGTCGGTTGAAATGTACGATGACGTGGAAATCGGCACCACGTCCCTGTTGACGAGGCCCGGGGACGTCGGATACTGTGAGCAGAAGAAGGACGAGACGGGGAAAAAATGCGGACATGGTGAGGGACCCTGCCGCCCGGAGACATACTTCATCGGAATACCGTTTGTGGACGACTGTGAAGGCGACCTCATATGCATGCAGAGCACCAAGAGCACAAATGAGATGGATACGGCCTGCTGCAGTGAGGATGAGTCATGGAACGGACAGGAATGCGTCCCACTGGAAGACACCCACCCGTGGGCGGCCTCGTGGACCCGCAGCGGAGGAGACGGCACAGGCGGGCCTGTTATAAGCCAGGAGGGAGGCGGGCCCATACGGATATACGCGGCAGGCGGAGCGACCATACCCAACGGCACCGAAGCCGCCGGGTGGAACGTCTCCTGCGACGGCGACAGCCGGTGGGACACATGGCCCAGCAGCCCCGACCAGTGCGTATACGACAGGAGCGAGCAAAGCTACAGGTGCTACTACTGCGACGCGTCGATGTCGTACAGGTGCCCTCCGGACCCCATATGGTTCGAGGCCAGGAACTTCGGAAACGACTACGAAAAAGAATGGGATTCCCCCCTGGAATACGTTAGAACCTGCAACGGACCCTACGGCAGCAACCTCGACGGAATTATCAGACCATACCATAACTGGGGAAGCCAGCTGGAGTGCGTGGACGGGGACTGCAACTGCGGCCGCGACATGGCGGGCGTCGGAGACAGAGCCGACGCCAACTGCCCAGGGAACCTGCAGCAGACCAGCTGCGTCAGAAGCGACGTACCCGGGCCGGTCCACAAATGCAACCGTGTGACCACCGGCTACGGCAGCTTCCCCTCTCCTGCAGCCCACCTGACCGACGACGCGGTCGTGGACCCGAACGTCGGAGTACTTCCGGAGTCCTGCGGAACAATCCAGAGGAAGGAGGTGGTGAACAGGGTTGTGGAGAAGGCGAGGGCGGGGGAATCTGCGGACTCCAGCGACTGGTACTACCCACGCTACAGCTACCAGACCCCGGAGAGCTGGTTCAACTACACCGTCACGGAATACGACGAAGACCTTGACGTGCTCCGGGCGGAAGTGGTCAACAGCAGGAGGAGCAGAGACAACGTCTTGGAGGAGCCTGCGGCACCACATACCATACTGCGGGACGACTTCGTAGACTACACGGTGGGAGACGACGCCCGCTACATGGGGATAGAGACAAACTACACCGTACACAACGAGATATCGAGGCTGCCGTATGTGAAACAGTGCATATGGATGGGGTGCAGCCGACTGGAGGAGGCGGTCGTCAGCTACGACAGGACCGTCTGCATATCCGGCAGCGGATGCAGCACCACAACATACACCAGCGGGTCCCCGCCCAGCTGCTGCGGCAGATGGTGCAGCTGCGGGGACGGGTGCAGCTACTCCGACGACTGCAGCTGCCAGTACTACTGCTGGGGGTGCTGGCACGCGGCGGGGGCGAGGGCGCGCTACAAATATCCCGTCACCATGCCAGACGACAGCGGGGAGGAGAAGCTGGTGTTCGAGCAGATAAACGACACCTCAACGGTCAAGTCGAATCCTTACGGCTTCGAAGGCGACGAACCGTATCTGCGGGTGGAGAACCCGGTCACCAGCAGCAACGCCGGAGTCAAGGTCGACGTACATCCTAAGATAGTTTACGAAAGCCCGAAACCGGATGAGCCGTCCACAATAACCGGGTACCTCACGGTCAGAGCCGTGGACGAGGAAACCGAGTCCATAGACCTCATGTCGGGGTTCACCCTCGACGTATACGACTACGAGAGGGACATCGTAAACTCGAACCGGCCGCCGCTGGTCACCACCCTTGAGTTCGAAAACAGATACTACGGAGCAATTCACGAGCTCACTGCACTGGAGTCCACACTGCCCAGAGACTACATAACGATAGACCAAAGCCACTCCGACATCCTGGGACTCGACGACACATGCTTCAAATACAATCCCCTCCTGATAGGGTTTATAGAGTATGAGGCAGACGACCCCGCATACCTACGCTGGCTGAGAAACCCCGCGAAGAAATACTACCACTACCACGACAACTTCATGGCGGACTACAGCAGGTACAGCTGGATAGACCCGCTGCAGATGTTCGACAGAGCCGACCCGGCCTGCATAAACTACTACCAGGATAAGTCGGCGGGCCTGAAACTCTACAGGAACTACCACGAAGACGCGCCCAGATACTACGACTACGCCTCAATATACTGGATGCCACAGGACACGGAGGAGGGCCTGCAGAAACTCAACTACAACCCCCTGTTCCTCACCAACATACTCCAGACGTGGTCGCTGAAGCCGATAGAGGAAGCGTACGTCAGATACGCTCCCAGATGCGACAGCCCATACTACGACGGAGTCACATTGACCTGCAGCGGCAGCGACACAATCAACTGCCCGGACATGTGCTCGCCCGCCGCTGAAGTGTACTGCAACAACGGCGTCTGCGACTGCAGCTTCAAAACCTACTACAGCGGCCGGTACCCGGTGTCCGAGGAGCAGTGCAGAAAGGTGGAGGGGGTGGAACTGTCGGAGCCTGCGCGGTGCGAAGGCCTCCCCAGCCCCTACAAGAGTTTCTGCGCAGACGGTAAGGCGTACGTCTACTGGTTCCCGGACCAGGAATCCCAGTTCACGTACCAGTGGGTGGAGGGTTACTGGGACCCGGACCCCTACACCGGCCAGTGGATTCCCGAGCACTGCGAGATAAACTACCGTAGAGTGTGCAGGCCCAGGCAACTCCCCCCCCAGTCGTACACCCTAATATTCAATGCGCCGGGTTTCACAGCGGACGAGATGAGCAACGCGGAGTTGGAGATACGCACCAACCTTAGGAAATTCAGGATTAAACCATTCGCTTAAAATGAACAGAATACTGGTTTTGGCAGGCCTGTTGTTGGCTGCAGGACTGGCTTCGGCAAACGTATGCGACCCCGAGGACAGCACACGCACGCAAGGGGGCGTCACTGTCGAACGGGAGCAGGTAAACCCCCGCCGCTACTACGTGAAAAGCACCTTCGACGAAGACACAGGCATAGCGGCGGTGGACGTCAAAGCCAGAGACGAATGCACGGGCGCGGACATAACAGACCCGGATGAAGTCCACGTCAGATTCGACTACCCCTACAACAGCTACAGCGGATACTACACGGTGGGCTACACCATACCCCTCAAGATTCGGTGGGGCGTCAACCCGACGGCCACGGTATATGGGATACACGATGGCGTCAAATCCAGGAAGAGGGTCTCACCCATCGACATACCCGTAGCCCCCTCAACCTGCGGGTACCTGATGAATAATCTCTGGATTCTGCTGATAGCGTATGCTGCGGTCATGTCGTACAGGTTCTTCAGCGGCAGAGCCATGGACTTCAAGGACATGTGGGACGAGTACATGGGCAAGAAATAGGATATATTCCACCGCTCCAAATATTAAGTGGTCCCATACCTAATTTATTTAAGGCAGACGCCATGGATTCAAGAGCCCGCGGTAACCGGATTAAGAGATACCTTGCGGCAGCCTTACTGATGCTTTTGGCGTCCGCCAACGTGAGCGCCGGCCTTGGCATAGCCAAGGTCCTGGAGTGGTTCTCAACCATATTCTTGAAGATGGTGGGCTGGATTCTTAAGATGGTGGTTGGGGATCTGAACTTCATTAACGCGTTGATTGTGCCGTTGCTGATGTATGAGCCCATCACCAAGCCCCAGGTTGACGGAGGATACTACCTCCAGATGGCAGGCATAGTCATGGAGGTGCTGATGCCCCTGCTCGTCTTCATGATACTTTACACGGCCATCAAGATGATGTTCGTCTCCCACAGCCCCGGTGAGCGGGCCGCAGCCAAAACCCAGCTGCAGAACCTCCTGATTGCTTTGATTATCATACCTGTTTCGCCGCTGCTCTACCAGATACTGATAAACATATCCTATCAGATCACTGTTGTCATGCTTGGCAGCATGCTGCAGTCTTTGAGCGCCAGAAGCTTCGGAGACACCATATCGGGTGCGTATGCGACAGTCCCCAGCGAGAAATTCGTACTGGTGTTCTGCTGCGCCCAGATCATGTCCATACTGGCTTTGATTATCATATTCATCCGGCACATCGCGGTGATTATTTTCGCGGTATTGATGCCTTTGACGGTGCTCCTGTACATGTTCGGCTTCACCAAAAGCGTGGGGCGGAAATTCCTCAAATACAGCATAACATGGGCTCTGGTGCCCATGGTGATGGCCGTGTGGATTATCGTCGCCACCATGGTTTTGTCCACCACCGGGTCGGCTGGAGACCTGGAGGTGAACACCGCAACCCTCATGGTCATCGCGTTCATGACCATGATGGTGTTGTCGCCGCTTCAGATAGCGGGGGCCCTGGCCTTGTTCGGGGCGATGATGGCGGGCGCCGGCCAGATGACCTCCGGGTGGATGGGAGTGGGGTTGGTCGCGGCAGGCCAGATGATGCAGGCGAAAAGCCCTGAAGCAATCGTCGCAGCCGGCATGAAAGCCGGCGCAGGCGCGGGCATGAAAGGCCTCGGCAAGGGAGCTAAAGGCCTCCGCAGCGCGGCCTCCAAATTCGGCAAAGCAGCCGACGGAGCAGCCAAGACCACCGGCGCCGCAGGCAAAACAGCAGCAAAGGGAAGCAGGATAGCAGGTGCCTTAGGAAAAACCCAAGTAGGTAAGGGCTTGGCCCAGGTTGGTAGGGGGATTGGAGCATTAGCTAGAGGCAAAGGTAGACTGGCGGGAAGCAGCTTCAAGAAAGCAGGGGGACACTTCAAGAGTGCGGGAGTTGGGGCAGCGAGTAAAACCTGGGGCAAAACCAAGGGAGCAGCCTCAAATATCGCTAAAAGCAAGGGTTTGCGTGGGAACATAGGGAGGAACCTGGGCACGATTAAGAAGCAGGGTGCCGGGAAGGGGTTGAAGAAGAGTTGGAAGCAGCTGACTGAGGGCAAGGGCCCTGGTAAGCTGAAGGCAGGGGACGTGCTGGCGGGGGCTGGTGCTGCCGCTAGTATGACGGGCCAGAACATGATGAACCTGCTGTCCGAAAACGAGGGGGCGGGAGCTGGCGGAGCAGCCAAGGACGTCGCCCAAGGAGCAGCATCCAAGAAGACTGGGAAGGACAAGAAGGGGGATAAAACCAAGGCTGGTGACAGCAAGGCCGGTGAGGCTCCGCCCGGCGGAGGGGAAGGGCCGGGTGCCAAGAAACCAGAAGCCGGGGAGGGCAAGGAGCCGTCCAAGTTAAGCCAGAGGATGAGGGGGGTTGAGGACACCGCAATAAGTTTCGCTAAGATGGGGGCCACCGTCGCCGGATTGAGCGTTTTGGCCGGCGGACTAGCAGGCGGACTCGGCGGAATGGCCACCCTTGGCATCGTCGGAGCAGGAGCGTACGTGGGATTAAAAGGCACTGGAGTGGGCAGGGCGATGGGGGGGAAGGCCAGCTCCATGTTCGGAAAGTTTGCGGGGACAGGATTAGGCAGAGGATTCTTCACAGGCATCGCCGCGGAAGGCGTTAAAGCTTCCAGGGAAAGCTTCGGCGGGATGAAGGCGGCGGGTAAGGCCGCCGCAACAGGTTTCGTGGTTGGGAAGACATTGGGTGTTGGCATGTCGGTCGCAGGGTGGGGGGCTAAGAAGTTGTTGTACGACATGCCCGTGTTCGCGGCTGAGGCGATGATGACCGGCGGCCTGAGCGTGGCACCGAGGCTGGGGAAAGGAGCCATTAGACTCGGCAGGAAAGCATATGGCGGAGTCAACGCCATCAAAAGCAAGGGCAGCGCCGGAGTCACCGACGCGGACAGGAAAGGCGGCAAAGCAGCCAGCGTGAAAGACGTCGCAGGCAAAGGCGTGGCAGACAACCTCCGCAAAAAGAAATTCGGGAAAGTAAAGTCCGTCGAAGACCTTGCTAAAACAGACAGGGGGAATGTGGCGAGGGCGTTGTGGGCGGACCCCAACGAGAGGGGCAAGATAACGAACATGGCTATGGACATGGCCAAAGAGAAGGGTGGATGGGAGAATATAGGGACAGAAGCTAGGAGGGGTTTGATAAACGAGGCTGCCAAAGCCAGAGCCGGTGAGATTCAGGGGAAGGCTGCCGCATCGTTGGGTGTTCCAGCGGTCGCCGGAACCGCGGCAGCAGGGGCCGCGGCAGCATCCACCGAAGAGAAGGACACGGACGGCAGAGGGAGTAAAACGGAGGGGGAAGCCGACCGGAAGGACGCGGAAGATAAAGTCGATGAAACCAGAGACGCCGAGAAAACGGACGCGAAAGCCGACGAAGGCGAGCTGGAACCCACGTCAGAGAAAACCGGTGAAAAGGAGGAAGGAGAGGAAGCCGGAGAGGATAGAGACAAGATAGCGGCGGCTGAAAAAGAGAGAAGCCTCATGGAGCTGAAACAGGAGCTAACATACGGGGGCAGACGCAGCCGGGAGAAAGGAAGCGGCGAACAGCTGGAGGAGATGCTCGAAGACCGCGACGAAAGCCAGCACTACAAGAGACGCTAGACCTCAACCACCTTCTTGCCACGCCTCTGAGGCACAATCTTCTTCCTTCCGCTGAATTTTCTGCGGACTCCCTCGCCCTTCAGGAACCGGTCGAGGAACACCGCCAGCGCGGCCACCTCCGAATGCGGCTGGCTGCCGACGGCCACGTTGTAGTCCGCAATCTCGTAGACCTCCGAAGGAACCTTCTTCCCGCCGACTACGACCATGGTGTCGGATGAGACATCCAGGTTAGGCACTACATCGTCTAAGGGTAGGCCATACATCGTCAGATGGACTTTAACGCCGTCGAACCCGGTTACATATTTCTTCCAGTCGCCGGTGAACTCCACCTTGAAGCCGCCGCCCCAGGAGTCCGTGACGGCGTCCACAGTCTCCTTTACGTCGGCCGCCCTCGCATCATAGACTATGCGGCCGGCTCCGAACGCCCTCGCCGTCAACGCCAGGTGGGTGCTGATGCGCTTGTCCCTGCTGAACCGGTGCCCCAGCCGCAGAACCGAGATCATTTCGCAAGTATCCCCTCCGCAGCCAACAGTCCCGTGGCGGCGGCGTTGACGATGTCCCTGCTCAACCCCATCCCGTCGCCCGCCACATAAAGTCCTGGAACACTGGACTGCAGCCGGCTGTCGTAGGAGACACGCATGCTGTAGAACTTAATCTCCGGCGCATACAACAGGGTGCTGTCGGAGTTAACGCCGGGTATTACGTCGTTCAACCGCTCCAGCCCCTCCAGGATGTCGGTGACTATGCGGTGGGGCAACGCCATGGATATGTCGCCGGGGGTAACATCCTCCAACGTATTGTGGAACGGATTCTCTGTTATGTAGTGGGGGTGTGAGCGCCTGCCCCTGCGAAGGTCTCCGAGCCGCTGTATCAGGGGCCGGCCGCCGCCGATGGTGGTGGCCAAATCCGCTATCGCCTTCCCGTATTCGACCGTGTCCTCCACCGGCTCCGTCAGCTTCACCCTCACCAAAAACGCGAAGTTGGTGTTCCCTGACTTGTCCTTGAGCATGCTGTGGCCGTTGACGCCCACCAATCCGTCATAGTTCTCCTTAACCACCCACCCCTCATGGTTGGTGCAGAAGGTGCGGACGAAGTCGTCGTAGGTGGGAGTCCTGATGTGGAATTTCGGGTCATGGTTGACTTCAACCACCTCCGCCATGATGAGAGCCGGCACCTCCACCCGCACGCCCACGTCTATGGGCCCGAAGGTGGCTTTGACGCCGTGTTCGCGGACCAGCTGGTCCACCCACCGCGCCCCGATTCTGCCGGGCGCCAGCAGCACGCTACCCGCCCGGACGACGTCCGAAGCCGTCTTCACGCCGACGCACACGCCGTCCTCAACAATTAAGTCTTCGACGCGGGTGTTCAGCATGAATTCCACACCCGACACCTCAAGGCCCTTGAACATGGACTCAATCACCTTTGGAGTGTTCTCGGTGCCTATGTGGCGCTGCGGTATGTTGATGAACTTGATGTCCTCGGACGCACACCTCCTCTTTAACTCGTCAACGCGGTCGTCTTCCGCGCCGTATTTTTTGTGGGGGGTGCCGTGCTTCAGGAAAATCCGGTCAACCTCGTCAACCAACGCCCAGGCTTTCTCGTCGCTGCCCGTGATTTCACGCAGGTCGCCGCCGATGTCCGGCCGCAGATTCATGGTGCCGTCGCTGTACAGTCCGCTGCCGCCGACCCCGGACATTATGTCGCAGGGGCTGCAGTTCACGCACTTCCCGGACTCCTTCATGGGACAGTGCCGGTCAGCAACGGGCTTCCCCTCATCCACCACCAAAACCCCAACACCCTCCCTGCTGAGGCGGTGGGCTGCGAACAACCCGGCCGGGCCCGCTCCGACGATGACGGTGTCGTACATACGCTTAATAATGGGATGTAACATTTAAGAGAAGCTCACACCTCCGGAACGGTTATGACGCCGGCTTCGTCGCCGACATCCCTGGTTTGGCCGACGGTGTGGAGGTAGGCGGTGACGGCAGCCACGACGGCGTCGAGCTCGTCCCTCGACAGTATCTTTGTGTTGACGTCGCCCTGCAGGTCCAACGCCATCATACTCTTCTGCATCCGGAAGTCGTCTTTGCTGTACACGCCAAGTATCTTCGCGGACGCGGTGGAGAAAACCTCTATGTAGGATATGCCCTTGTCCTTGAGATGTGAAGCCAACGCGGTTCCGCGTTGGGCGAGAACCTCCATGCCTTTAATGGTTACGGGGAGGGCTCCGTACTGGCGGAGTAGTTCATCGCACCGCCGCCTTTCACCCCCGTAAGTTAGGGGGGCGTCGACTGCCACCAGCTCCGGACTGGAGGATTCGAGCTCGTACAGTATTTCCTCGTCGCTGTGAAGGATGCGCGTGGAAACGGACTTCACGTCGCCGACGTCGAACAGACAGTATCCTGTGTCGTTCTTCGGATTGCCGGCGAGGTCCAGTCCCACAATCCTCATGTGAAAGCTAAGGGATTACAGGGTTAAATCAGTCGCCGGCCTGCTTCTTCGAGAACTCGGTGTACCCGCATTTCCCGCAGGACAGCCGGTCGCTGTGCTGCGCCAGATAGACGCCGTCGCCGCATTTCGGGCAGGACCTTCGCTTCCGCTCCACCTTGTCGCCGGACACCTCGTAGGCCTTCCACTTGCTGCTCTTCCGCTTCCCGACTTTTTCCTTCTTCTCCCTTACCTTCCGCTCCTTCTTAGCCATCACTCACCCTCCGGTTTCTCTGCAGGTTTCTCTTCCTTACCGCCGGATTCCTTCTTTTCAGCCGGCTTGACTTCGGCGGGCTTCGACTCCTCCTTCTTCTCCACCTGTTCACCCTCCTTCTTCTCGGGCTTGGGTTCTTCGGCGGGCTTCTCCTCCTTTTCCTCGGGCTTTGACTCCGCCTCCCCGGCTTC
>CAZPLO010000028.1:0-4702 GCA_964587725.1 uncultured archaeon | reverse complement strand
CTTCGGCGGGCTTCTCCTCCTTTTCCTCGGGCTTTGACTCCGCCTCCCCGGCTTCAGCAGGCTGCTCTCCCTTCTTCTCCTCGACCTTCGTGTTCCGGTCGATTACGTACTGGGGTTCGACCCTCAACGCCTCCCGGTCGGCGTACACTTTCACGTATCCCGCCGCCATCTGCTTCCCATACTCGGGCTCCAGCTTATCCAATATGGTGAGTTCCTTGTCGCTGCTCAGCAACGCAGCCACCTTGCCGCGGACCTCCTGCCTGCTGGGCGTGGCACCCTCGTAGGATACCTTAATCCTGACCTCCCTCCTCTTCAACAGAGGGTTTTCCTTGTCCTCGACTACTTCAACGTCCATCTCTCATCTCCTCTAACATGTGTTCGACTTGATCCCTTATTTCCTCGCCGACTTCCACCACCACCAGGCCCTCGTCGGGCTGGCCGTACACCACCAGGGCGCCGTCGGGGGCCTCCACGATGGCGGCGAGTGCGGTGAGGTCCTCTTCACCTTCCACGAAGACCTTCCCCGGCCGCTCAGCCGCGAACACGGCCTTGAACACTGTGAACGCGTCTTCGTTGAGGGTGCCGGGGGGGTTGGCGACGCTGTATTCGTCAGCGTCGTATGAGCGTATGTTCCCTGAAACCCCTATCTCCCGCCGCCTTGCCCTGCCGTCGTACACTATCATCTTGGGTTCACGGCCCGATGACAGCAGGGTGTCGGATGCGGTGTCGCCCACGGACACCAGCAGCCGGCCCCGTGGAACAGACTCCGCGTCCGCGACGAGCTCGCCCAGGGGCTTCTTGAGCTCCTCCCTGAGCAGGGGTGTTATCTCCATCCGCTACCTCACCTTCAGGGCGTACTGTCCGGGAGTTTCTATCTCGATTTTCTTCGCTATCTGCGAGTTCTCAGGGTCCAGTACCGCGAAGTATCCGCTCCAGTACTGGCTTGTCTTCCCCCCGCAGACCGGACACTTCTCCTCCTCGATGAGTCTCATGCACGATTTACACGCCCTCATTCTTTATCCTCCTTGGATTTCTTCTTGGACTCCTTGGACTCGGCCTCCTTAATCTTCTCCTGAATCCTCTTCCGCTCGTCCTCAACCCACTCCAGCTTGCCCAGGTAGGGCTGTCTCATGGTCAATCCTATCTTGGAGTCCGCCACCCTCGACTTCATGCTCACCGTCACAATCCTCGCGCGGACGGTGTCCTCAACCTTCAGCAGCTTGTTCGACTCCCTGCCCACGAAGGCGGCGTTTTTCTGGTCGTAGCTCATGAAGTCCTCGGTTATCTGGGACACGTGTATCAGGCCGTCGATGGGTCCGAAGTTCACGAACGCCCCGAACTCGGTGGCCTCCGTCACCATTCCCTCCACGACCTCGTTGACCTGGGGCTGGTACGCGAGTATCCTGAACCGCGTCTTATAGTATACTGCGCCGTCCCCCAGTATAACCGTTCCTTCGCCGTATTCGTCCACTTCCGTGACCGCCAGTATGACGCCAAGGCTCTTGTCGACCCTGCCCGTGACCATCAGCTCCAGTTCCTGGGTGATTACGGACTCCAGGTCTTCGTCGAACCTGTTCGGCGGAATCCTGACCGTGTCCTCAACCGTTACGATTTTATACATCTTGGATGCACTCCCAGCATACGCTGTCTTCCCTGCCGCCCAACCGGTGCATCGGCGGCGCCAGGTGCATATGAAACTATAGTATTATGCTGGGGGAGTTTAAAAAGGACCCGATTGGGGGGGCTTTGCTGTGTAGACCGGGTTCCGTGCCGGCTTCGGCGTCAGAAAGGCGGCCTGTCGAGGCACTTGAAATAATTTAAAGAATTTTACAGATAATTTAAAAAATAATTTAAATAATTGTTAAATCCGCTCCAAGTGGTTTCTGCCGCGTAAAACCAGCAGCTCAACCCCTTTTGACCTGAGTTGGGACTTCAGCTCCCGGTCGTTGGTGCCCACGAGAACACCACCTCCCCCGGCCTTCTCCACTATCGACTCGTCCACGCCACCTTCAGCCGGCAGAACCACCACACCCTTCTCCCGCAGCAGCTGCAGCGCCACATTCGCAGCCACCCCGTCTTTCGACGGGCCGGTGAGCTCCTCCAACTCCCCTACAACCGTCGACAACGTAGCGACCTCATGCTTCTCAGGAACCAGCCGCTCTATCTCGGAGAACACGTCCACGCCGTGCTGGTGCGGCAGCAGCAGGAAGTTGGTGTCTAACAACACAATCATCTTCAGCCCTGGATGACGCCGTAGCCTATCAGATGCCACCGTGCGCCGACTCGGCGGCTCAACGCCACCTTGCTGCCGGGCTCAGCGCATATGGGCAGCTTAAGCGACAGCTCACCCTTACCCGGGTTCTGGACGACGCCGACGGTTATGGCGCTGCCTGCACTCAACATCAGCGGCTCCCCCTTGGAAACAGGCTTAATGTCCTCCGGGGATCCTATGAGCCGCTCCAGCAAGTGGATGTCCAGGTTCAACGTCTCCCACACCGGCGGCAGGGTGCCCGGCTTACCGGCTATGTTACCGGACAGGTTGTCGGACTTCGTCAACGCGGGGTCGAGTTCCGTCCCCACAGCAATCAAGCCGCCTGGCAAGACGGACTCTACGTTTTCGCCGCCGGCGCTCAAACTAACAACGTTTGTGGTTACGGGGTGGTGGGTGTTCTTTTTCTTCACCCCGGGACTCAACTCTATCTCGTCCCCCACCTTTATCTCTCCCTGTATGAGGGAGCCTCCTATGACGCCGCCAGACAGCTCCTTGAACTCCATCCCCGGCCTGTTTATGTCGAACGACCGGGCCACATACATGCGCGCCGGCAGGCTTTTATCCCGCTCCGGAGTGGGGATGAACTCCTCCACCGCCTCAATCAGCACGTCGATGTTGACTCCGTAGTGGGCTGCAATAGGTATAATCGGCGCATCCTCCAACGAGGTGCCCTTGATGAACTCCTTAATCTGTTTGAAATTCTCCTTAGCCTGGCCTTTCTCAACCAGATCCACCTTGTTCTGGGCTATCACAATCTGTTCCACACCCAGCGTGTCCAACGCTGTGAGGTGTTCCGCGGTCTGCGGCTGCGGGCACTCCTCGTTCGCGGCTATCACAAGCAATGCGCCGTCCATTATTGCCGCCCCGGACAGCATAGTGGCCATCAACGTCTCATGGCCTGGTGCATCAACAAAGGAAACCCGGCGCAGGAACTCCGCCTCCCCGCCGCATTTCGGGCATTTTTTGTCGGTGGTGTAGGCGTAGGGGCCTTTGCATTTACCGCACTTGTAGAAGTCTATGTCCGCGTAGCCGAGGCGGATGGATATGCCCCTCCGTATTTCTTCGCTGTGGGTGTCGGTCCACCGGCCTGAAAGAGCCT
The DNA here is from genome assembly GCA_964587725.1 of uncultured archaeon. Classification (GTDB taxonomy): domain Archaea; phylum Altiarchaeota; class Altiarchaeia; order IMC4; family SCGC-AAA252-I15; genus WJMO01. The sequence continues at coordinate 1,331 of CAZPLO010000028.1, read as the reverse complement.
TCGTCAGCGTGGTCTTGCCGTGGTCCACGTGGCCTACGAGGCCGATGTTGACTTCAGGCTGCATGACAGTCAGCCACCCCCTTCAGCTTCTTCCTTTTTTTCAGATTCTGCCTTCTGTTCGGAAGGCTTTGACTCTTCCTTCTTTTCTTCAGCCGGCTCCTTCTTCTCCTCGCCTTCTAGCTCTTCTCCGCCGCCCAGGAGCTCTTCCACGGATTTCCCACCGTAGTCGGTTATTTTGGTGTTGACCTGGATTACGTCTTCGCCGACGACTTCCCCGTGCAGGCGGCGTCGCGCCCGGGAGCCGCCCTTGGCCTTGAAACCCACGCCCTTGTCCACCAGCACCTTGCTGGACGACTGGGAGTGTATGCCCTTCCGCATCGCGAAGCCGCCGCGGTCGCTGCCGCCGGTTACCTGCAGCTTGTAGCCTGGGAGGCCCACCAAAGCACCCTCTACGGAGTCGCCTATCTTCCTGCCCCTAATCTTCCTCGCCTGCTCGTCTTTGACGTCGACCTGATACGACTTCCCTGTCTTCGGGTCCGAGACCACAACCTTGTATTCCATCCTCAAAACACTCTATAATAATAAGACGGTTTAAGTATACACGCATACAGCAATAAAAATGCAGCTTCCGGAAGAGCTGGCGAAACGCCTGAAAACCCAGTTGGGGGTGGAATACCGTGAGTTCACGGCAGCATGCGGCAGGCCGGAGAGGACGGCGTTCCGGGTGAACACCCTCAAGGCGGGGTTGGAGGTGGGTGAACGGTTCGACGCAGAACCCGTTCCATGGTGTCCGACAGGGTTCTACACCGGCGATGAAGTCGGGAAGTCGGTGGAACACTTCCAGGGCCTCATCTATGTGCAGGAGGCGGCGAGCATGGTGGCCGCCGAGGTTCTGGCGCCTGATGCGGGGGAGGTGGTGCTCGACCTGGCCTCATCCCCGGGCAGCAAGACCACCCAACTGGCTGCGCTGATGCGTAATACCGGCTGCATAGTCGCGAACGATGTGAACGTGAAGCGGTTGAAGACGCTGCGGTTCAACCTCAACAGGATGGGTGCGGTGAATGCGGTCGTTGTGAACGATGACGGGACAAGATTCAACCCCCGCATACGTTTCGGCCGCATACTCTTGGACGCACCCTGCAGCAACACGGGGCAGCTGAGGAGCAACCCCGACTCTGTGAACACGTGGAGCATGCGGAAGGTATTGAAGTGTGCGAAGCTGCAGAGGGGTATGGTTGACACTGCCGCGGCGCTGCTGAAGAAGGGCGGGGTCCTCGTGTACAGCACGTGCACGTTCAGCCCCGAGGAAAACGAGGCCGTAGTCGACTACG
>CAZPLO010000027.1:0-15867 GCA_964587725.1 uncultured archaeon | reverse complement strand
TATAGCGATATGTCGAGCATCTTTTCCTCGTCGTTTTCTATCGCTTCACGAATTCGTAAGGTGTCTGCGTATTGGGTTTGCAGGTAATCGGGGGGTCTTTCCCCTCGTTTGCTGTGGGATTCTATGTCGCTTTTCTGCTTCAACAACTCTCGCCTAAGCTGCTCCAGCACCCTATCCTTTTCCAAAGGCGTTATGCTCAACGACAAGCCGAATGTGCCGGGCATCGCTATCAGCTCATCCAACCACCCATCCCCGACATTACCCGGAAAGCCCTCAGCAACCAATACCCTACGAAATCTACCCCCTACTTTGACTTCGCCAGGCCGCTCATCGACTAATCCCTGTTTATTCCAGAACCTAAAGCTCATCAACAGTATATCTTGACGGGAATCCACTTGTCGATAACGATATCTGGAGAGTATAGGGCATCCTGGGGTAGTCAACGTTTTTATAGGTGTGTGCCTCACGTGTGTACGTGGATTTTTGGGCTTTTTGCAGTAGGGACAAGTCGATTCTCTTCCTATACATGTGGCATAGGATGGAAGAGCAATTTGAGGTTATGTTGGAGAAGGCCTTGCCAGAGCACATATTGCTGTTTAGGCGGCTTATCAATGGTTATGGGCTATCGTGGGAGGAGGCCTGTAGTAGGGTGGGGGAAGATGGACGATAATTCATTGTATCGTGGCAAATACGGCTTAGGATATGAGAAGAACCGGTTCAACCAAAACCCAAGAATAAGCCAGAAAAACAAGGACGCCATAAACGAGTTCGTGAACCTGTTAGCCTCGGAAAACATCGGGGAAATGCGCATCCGCAAATACTACGCCATATACGGCAAAATAATGCGGTTAACAGACTACAAATTCGACTTCCTGGAAGCCACCGAAAAAGACCTCAGGGAACTAGTGACGGCGATAAACTTCTGCGACTCCGCAGCAGAAACCAAGAAGGATTTGAAAGTTGGGATAAAGAAGTTCTATAAGGTAATGAACGGGGGTAAACCCCCGGAAAAAGTAGATTTCATCAAATGCTCGGTCAAAAGAAGAGACAAAAAACTGCCTGAACAGCTCCTGACAATAACGGAAGTTACCCAACTGATTAGGGCATGCAAATTTGACCGAGACCGGGCCATAATATCCCTACTCTATTATAGTGGGTTAAGGGTTGGAGAACTGGGGGCACTTCGGATAAAAGACATAGTATTCGAGGAAAACGGGGTCCGGGTCCACGTACGAAAAGGAAAGACCGGAGCCAGAAGCATACTCGTACTAGAGCCGGAACCGTACTTGAGGGTCTGGATCAGAAACCACCCCTACGGCGATGACATTGACTCCCCTCTATGGATTGACTTCCAATACAAGAAACCCATACGATACGATGCAATAAGATTGATGATAAAGAAAAAAGCCAAACAAGTAGGAATACCAGTAAACAAATGCTACCCCCACAACTTCCGGCATAGCCGGGCGACGGAGCTCGCCAAAGTGATGACTGAAAGCCAACTATGCGCGTTCTTCGGGTGGATTATGGGATCGGACATGGCGGCAACCTACGTTCACTTGAGCGGAGGGGACGTAGACGACGTCATATTGGGGATGAATGGCATCAAACCCCCGGAGCCGATGGAGGCCAGGGAACCCAGGAAATGCAGCAAATGCAACAAAGTCAACCCTCCGGACGGCTGGTTCTGCAACCGATGCGCAACACCATTAATACCTGAAGCCCTCGGAGCTGTCGAGCGGGAGGAACAGGAGGCTAGGAAATTCTTCGTGGAACTGTATAGAAACCAGGAATTCAGGGGCTGGTTGGAAAGCAAATTCAAGGAACCTCAAGGGATAGTACATTAGAGAGTTACGACATTCATCCTACTGAAGTCTATAGGGTGTTGCCGTATCTTTGGGGATTTTGCTATCTCCAGCATTTTGGTAATGTCAGTGGATAGTCCCTGTTCCACTATCTCTTTTGGGCATTTGTTCTTCCGTTGCAGGTACTGGTGGGCGAAAGACCGGCTCATAGTCTCGACCCTATTGAAGTCCAATACTACCTTCTCACTCTTTGAGGAACATATCATTTCATCAAAAAGTTTGTCTGCATTTTGCCGTAAAGCTAGATTGTCTGAGAAGGCTGCTGCTAAATCCACCTTTGAGCTGTCACTTGATAATCTCATACCACCTCACCTCCTGGCGTTGAATCGGGAAACGAATAGAAACAAGCGTCCCTGATAAACTATTATCCGCTTTTAGGTTATAACCTTGAGGTGCACTGGAAAAGTTACTGAACAATAACCCATTTCCGGATACAATCATTATCTGGCCTTTCATGCCTTCTAGCACGAGTTTGGTCGTGTTTTGAAGGCCAGTCCCACGTTCTTTACCACTTTTAGTAGAATCGCCATTAAGGGCTCTTTTAATCGCTTCAAGGCCAGGATAGTCTATGTCCAGAGCTTCTTTGAAACTTCCTGCTATGGTTCGTCCATTGTCAAAGACGCATGCTTCTATGAAGCCTTTCTTGTCATATCTTTGTGCCATTACCATTCCATTGCTGAAGTTTGAGTGTTCGTAGATGTTGTCCACTAATTCGTTGACTATTTCCAAGTATGTTGATTGTCCGCCATAACTTTTCCAGTCGCCATTGCGGGGGTATAATCCATGCAGGGCATTTTCACCCTTTTTTGTGTCTCTAAGGGGCAGTCTGACAAGGGAGACGTATGATTTTCCTTTCTTCAATTCACCCAACGGGGGATATACCATTAGATTGACGTAGTTTGAGATGTCATCGTTGACTGGTGGGATATATGCTAGACTTTTTCTTTCGGATTGTATGAAATCACCTAGGGGCAGCAGTGTAGTAGGATAGAACCATTGCTCAGAAGTCAAGTTTATCTGTTTTTTCTCTCTTGACTCTCTACGTATGCGACAAAAATTCAGATACGAGGTCACAAGCTCAGGGTAGTCCATCATCACATATTATGCTACTAGCTAAAAGAATACGAACGGTTTTCAACAAGTGACCGGGATAAAGGGGCGTTAGTTTGCCCCTAAAACCGAACCTTTAGTTGGATGCTCCCGTCGGGATTCGAACCCGAGTCACCGGATTTCTCCGACATTTTCTGTGTTTGGGCCTTTCACTGCCGCGAAAGTCCGGAATGATAGGCCGGGCTACACTACGGGAGCGTTCCGTAGTTTGTTTTTGCTCCCTCCTGCACTGAAGCAGGGGCTCGGCCTTCTTTTGATCAACCTTTTCTTTCTAAGAAAAGGTTGCCGGATTGTATAGGCCGGGCTACACTACGGGAGCGTATTGTAGTGTTGTTCTTAGGGTTTTTTAGTTTTTAAGAAAGGTTGGGGGTGGGGGGGTCCGGGAGGATAGGAGGTGGACTCCCCGTTTTATTTTGTTAGTTCGATTTCGATGTGCACGCCGTCGGGCACCTGTATCCGCATTATCTGCCGGAGGCTTCGTTCGTTGGCGTCGACGTCTATGATGCGTTTGTGGATGCGCATGTTCCAGCGCTCCCACGTCTCCGTGCCTTCGCCGTCCGGGCTCTTGCGGGTGGTTACCTTCATCCTCTTGGTGGGCAGTGGGATGGGGCCGCTGTATTTCGTGCCAGTTTTCTTGGTGACGTCCACGATTTGGGTGCAGACGTCGTCCAAGCTGCCCACGTCCTTGCCTATCAAGATTATGCGTGCCTTCTCCATCGCGTTTTCCCCTGAAATTGGTGGTGGGAAGGAGACTTACATCTCCTTCTTCTTCACCTCAACAGCCATGCCCGCGGCCACCGTCTGACCCATGTCTCGGATGGCGAACCGCCCCAGCTGCGGGAACTCCTTCGCAGGCTCCATTACAATCGGCCTAGTAGGCTTGATTTTCACGACTGCGACGTCCCCCGACTTCAGGAACTCCGGGTTCTCCTCCTTCACCGCACCTGTCTTCGGGTCGATTTTCTTAACCAGTTCCGTGAAGGTGCAGGCCACCTGCGACGTGTGTATGTGGAACACGGGCGTGTAGCCCACGGTTATGGCGCTGGGGTGCTGCAGCACGACAATCTGTGCCGTGAACTCCTCCGCCACGGTCGGCGGGTTGTCCACCGGCCCCACAACGTCTCCGCGTTTCACGTCGTTTTTACCGACTCCGCGGACGTTGAACCCCACGTTGTCGCCCGGCTCAGCCTTCGGCAGCTGCTCGTGGTGCATCTCAACCGTCTTCACCTCGCCTGTGACGTTGGCGGGCATGAAGATGATTTTGTCGCCCGGCTTCATCACACCCGTCTCAACCCGGCCCACGGGGACCGTGCCGACTCCGGTGATGGTGTAGACGTCCTGCACAGGCAGCCTAAGGGGCTTGTCCACCGGTTTCTCGGGGGCCTGTAGTTTGTCCAGTTCCGTCAGGAACGGGTCCCCCTTGAAGTAGGGTGTGTTAGCGCTCTTCTCCTTGATGTTGTCGCCCATGTACGCCGACGTCGGTATGAACGGCAGCTGGTCGACCTTGTATCCTATGCTCGACAGCAGCTTCTTAACATCCTCTAAGGTGGCCTTGTACTTGGCTTCGTCGTAGTTGATGGCGTCCATCTTGTTGATGGCCACAATCAACTGGTTGATGCCCAATGTTTTGGCGAGGAACGCGTGCTCCTTAGTCTGCGGTTGCACGCTGTCCTTCACGTCAACAACCAATACGGCCGCGTCCGCCTGGGATGCGCCAGTAATCATGTTTTTGACGAAGTCGCGGTGGCCTGGGGCGTCGATTATGGTGAAGTAGTTCTTCTGGGTCTGGAATTTCTTGTGCGCGATGTCTATCGTCACACCCCTCTCTCTCTCCTCTTTGAGGGAGTCCATTACCCAGGCGAACTCGAACGTGCCCTTGCCCGCCTTCTCAGCCTCTGCCTTGAGGTTTTTCATCTGCTGCTCGCTTACTTCCCCAAGCTCGTAGAGCAGTCTGCCCACGAGCGTGGACTTACCATGGTCCACGTGTCCTATGAACACGAGGTTCATGTGTGGTTTATCAGCCATCTTTGTTCCTATCCTCCTTGTTTGTTTGAGCCTTAGTTATTGCGGTCTTCTTTTAAATAAATGATTTAGTCTGCGTAGTCCTGGGCCTTCGGAAGCTCCTTCTTCAACCCCTTACGCTCCCTCACCTGAGACACAACCTTCGACTGCAGTTCCGTGGGAAGCCTGCTGAAGCCGGCGTTCTCCGTGCTCCACAGCGCGTGCCCTTCGCTGGCGCTCCGTATGTCGCCCGCGAACCCGAAGGATTCGGCGACGGGCAAAACGGCCTCGATGGTCATCAATTCGTCCTTCTGCGTCATGTCCCCTACGATTCCCCGCCTCCTCTGGAGTTCACGGGTCACGGAGCCCATGTAGTCCTGCGGGACGTCCACCCACACGTTCTGCACCGGCTCCAGTATGCTGGGTTTGCTCTTGAGTATGCAGGCGTACATGGGGTTCTTAACCGCCGGGTAAATCTGCGCCGGGCCCCGGTGTATCGCGTCCTCGTGAAGGCTAGCGTCCTCCAACACGACCTTGACCTTCACCATCGGCTCGCTAGCCAACGGCCCCGAGTCCATGACCTGTTCGAAGCCGTCCAGCATCAACTCCATCACCTCGTCCAAATGCTGTACGCCGCGGGTCATGTCTAGCATGACGTTGCCGTGGTACACGTCTATTATCCTCCGGGCCTCCTCTTTTTCCATGCCGAGTTCAGCGAGGTCCTGCCAGATGTCCTTGCTCCGGCCCTTCCTCCTCCCCTCAGCTATTTCTCCTTCGCGGATGGCCTGGTAGACTCCCTCCTCCAGAGGCTCCACCCGTATCTGGAATTTGTTGTGTTTGTTCGGGGACTTGCCTTCGATGGGGCCGAATCTGTCGGCTACGGTCTCACGGTATACGACAATCGGCTGTGACACGACGATGTCGAGCCCGCTCTCCCGTATACGGTTGGTTATGACTTCCAAGTGAAGCTCGCCCATCCCGGACAGCAGGTGTTCGCCGGTTTCCTCGTCGATTTTAGCCTGCAGCGTCGGGTCTTCCTTGGCGGTCTGCCTCAGTACTTCGATGACCCGCGGGAGGTCGCGCATGTGCTTCGCCTCCACCGCTACGGTTACGACGGGTTCACTGTGGTGTTGGATGGCCTCGAACGGCTCCATCCCCTCAACCCCCAGTGTTTCGCCGGTGAATGCGTTTTTCAGGCCAGTCAACGCGACGATGTTGCCCGCCGGCACGCCGTCGACGTTTTTGCGCTGCGCGCCCATGTAGAGGCCGACGTGTGTGACGCGGTTGGTGACCTTAGAGTTAACCAGGTAGAGTTCGTCGCCTTCCTTCACTGTTCCTGAGAATATCCTGCCGGTGGCGACCTCACCCTCGCGTTTGTCGAAGGTCTGGATGTTGGTTATCATGATTGCGACCGGGCCGTCGGGGTTGCACTCCACCATGCTCTTCCCGATTTCGCTCTCCAAATCGCCCTTCCAAATCTGCGGTATACGCGTTTTCTGGGCTTCGTCGGGGTGCGGGAGATGGCGTATGGACATGTTCAACACTATCTCGTGGGCCGGGGCGTTGTCTGACAGGTATTTCTGGTTGTCTTCGCTGCAGTGTTTTATGATGTCCGCGAAACTTATCCCGCTCTTCTTCATGTACGGGACGTTAATGGCCCAACGGTGGTAGCCGCTTCCGAACGCTACAGAGCCCTTGTTGACGTCGACGCGCCAGTCCATGCCCTCCGGCTGCTTCATCGCTATGATCTTGTTGACGTCGCTGATTATCTTCAGGAACCGGTTCTGCAGCTCCTCCGGCGTCAGCTTCAATTCGTTGATGAGGCGGTCCACCTTGTTGATGAATACAACCGGCCGGCACCGCTCCTTCAGCGCCTGATTGATGACCGTCTTAGTCTGCGGCATCACTCCCTCCACGGCGCATACGACGACGATTACTCCGTCGACTGCGCGCATGGCGCGTGTGACGTCGCCTCCGAAGTCGACGTGGCCTGGTGTGTCTATCATGTTTATCAGGTATTCTTCGCCTTCGAAATCGTGGCTCATGGAGACGTTGGCTGCGTTGATTGTTATGCCGCGCTGTTGCTCGTCCTCGTGGAAGTCCAACGCCAGCTGCTTGCCGGCTGTGTCCATGGAAATCAGTCCCGCTGCGGCGAGGAGGCTGTCGCTTAACGTGGTTTTCCCGTGGTCTATGTGGGCGACCACGCCCATGTTCCTAATCCTCTCCGGCATCCTGACCAGCTTCATGACCTTCTGCGCAACCTGCTCCTGCCTACCCATTTTTACCTAGCCGACTGGGCTATCCGCTCAGTCTCCTCCTTACGTTGTATAGCGTACGACTTGCTGTCGGAGTTCGAAGCCCACAGTATCTCGTCGGCGAGACAGTCTTCGATGGGCTTCTTGTTCTTGAACGCGGTGGCGAACGCCCCCAGCGTCAGATACTTCAATGCGAAGTCGACCCGCCGCTGCGTGGAAACGTCCACTGCCTGATGGTAGCGTATTCCGCCGTATATTATGGTGGTTGTCTCCTCCCTGGGGCCTGCGTTCTCTATGGCGTTGATGAACACCTGCAGCGGGTTCTTCTTAGCCCTTTTCTCGACTATCTCGAACGCCTTCTCCACGATGTTCAACGCGTTCATTTTTTTGCCGGTGTTGCCGCCGCCGCGGATGTATTTGCCGGCCACCTTCTTGGTGCCCTGGCCGGAACGCATCATCTTGTTAACCAGGCGTTCGACGATGTTCATCCTGCTCTTGCTGAACTGTTTCCCCACCATCCTGCCGGAACTGTGGGGTATGTAGACGGGGGTGAGGCTGATGTACCTCTCCAGTCCCTTCTCCCGTATCTCTATGTCGTCGTAGCTCCACCGCCCGAACAACTTTATCTCAGCCATTTTAACGCAGTTTCCTGAATCCTATGCTGGATGCGACCTCGCGGAAGCAGCGCCTGCAGATGTTGAGGCCGTATTTGTGGATGAGGCCCCTTACGCTGCCGCATACGCTGCACTTAAGGTTTTTCGCGTCCATCCGCGGGTTCTTGCCCGACTCACTCTTCTTCTTCAACTTTAACACCGAAGTTTTCCTTCATGAAATCCATGGACTCCTCCCTGCCGACCCTGGCGTTGTCCGGCACCTTCGCCGTATTCCGCGACCTCCGCTGTATCCGGTGGCCGGGGTGCTCGAGTTTCACGCACACGTTCAACCCGAATATGCCTATTTCGGGGTCGTATTTGAGGCCCTGTATGTCGATGTACTCCCGTATCCCGTAGGATATGTTCCCGTCTTTGTCGAAGTTCCGTGGGGAGAGCACGTTGTTTTTAGCGTAAAGCGTTCTCTTGATGATTTCCACGGCGTCGCCGCCTCGTAGGGTTACCTTGCACCCGATGGGCTCGCCCTTCCGTATGTTCCAGGCGGGTATCTTGTGTTTGGACACCGTCCGCACCGGCTTTTTGTCGGTGAGCTTGTTCAGCAGGTTCTCGGCCTTCCCCAGCCGCTCCCCCGACTCTCCGACGCCGATGTTCACGACCACGCGGTCTATCCGCGCCTTCCGCATGGCGTTCATACGTCAACCACCGCCTTCTCCACCCCGATGGGGAACACATAATCTGTTAGGGTCTGGAAGTCGCCCACCGTCGTAAGCGACTTGCGGCCGGCTGTCCCGTGGAGTATGTCTTTGACCACGCCTTTTTCGCCGCGGTGGCGGCCGCGCGCTATCAACACCTGGCTGCCTACCGCGTACGGTACCGTCTCCTTCACCTTCCTGTCCGGCAGGGCGACGACGACGGTGTCGTTCACGTTCACACCGTCCTTCGACAGTATGTTGCTGCCGTCGTGGAGGTTCAGCTGCACCTGCCCGCAGTTGACCAGGGTTTTCCCTATCACCTTGCAGGGCTTCAGCTTCGCCTCCTTGGCGCCGACCTCCTTGTATGTGAATCCTTTTTTGTCGGGGACTATGCGGTAGTTTCCTTTAACGTCGGGTATGGAGACTATGTCCATTAGTCCGACGCCGAACCGGTGGTCTCGTACCACTCGGCCGTCCACCAGGACCTTCCCCGCCTTGAGTATGGCCTTTGCCTCCCGGCTTTTGTCCACCAGCCCCAGTTCGCGGAGGACGGTTATCAACGGGACGGACTCGTCTTTCTCGTGCGGGCCATTCACTGTGGCGGCCCACTTCATCTCCTTCCCCTGCCCGGAAGCTATTCTCTTAGTGTGCATCACTCCTCCTCCACGTTTCTGGAGAGAACATCCCTCCTCTCCTTATCCTCATCGTTTAACTCCGTTAGTCTTACGTTCGACGGGTGTATGGGGCGCTCCACCTCGGTGCCGTCCGTCTTCTTGGAGGTGACGCCCTGCACATACAATCTGTACTCTGAAAGGTCCACCCGCAATACCTCGCCGCTGCGGCCCTTCAAACTCCCGCGCATCACCTCTACCGTGTCTCCCTTGCGGACGGGGAGGCTGTTGCGCTTGTATCTCTCCTTCAATGTTTTGTTCAACGCGGCCGCCATCATCTTCCTCCTGGTGTGGAGTGGGGCGTTCGCAACCCACTTCCTCTGCTTCCTCGCCTGAGACGACATCGGCCTGCTCATTTTCACACCACAATACTCGCTATAGCCCCTATCTTCCCCCACCGTTCCGCGGCTTCGCGGGCTACGGGCCCCTTTATCTCGGTGCCCCTGGGCATGCCCTGTTCGGTGACTATGATTGCCGCGTTGTCTTCGAAGCAGATGCGTGAGCCGTTGGCGCGCCTGTACGGCTGCTTCTGCCGGACTATGACGGCCAACACCACCTGCTTCCGTATGTCTGGGCGGCCTTTCTTCACGGACGCGACTATCATGTTGCCTACTCCGCCCTTGGGCATCCTGCTGCGGACGCCCTTGTATCCTTTGACGGTGATTAACTCGATTTCCTTGGCGCCGGTGTTGTCTGCGCACACCATGCGGGCGCCGGCGGGCAGAGCCCTGGTTACGTTGGCGGACACCGCCTTCCCCAGGGGAAGGTTCTTGGGCATCCCTCCAAGGGGCTTAGCCATCCTCTACCTCCTTCTTCTTGGGCTTGGCCTTCTTCTTCACCTTCTTCTTGGCCTTTTTCTTAGGCTCCTCCTTCTTCTCAGCTTCCTTGGAGCCGAGTTTCTCTGTGACCACGAAGCTGACGGTCTTGGACAGTTTCCTGCACTCCACAATCCGCACCTGGTCGCCTACTTTCGCGCCGATGCACGGGGGGTTGTGGGCGGGTATCCTGGACCTGGCCTTCTTGTAGCGGTCGTACTTCCTTACTCTGACCAGCCGGCCCCTCTCCACGATCACCGTGCCCTGCATCTTGTCGGATACCACCGTCCCCTCCAGGACCGCGCCTCTAGTCGCCAACGTCCCGTGTGTGGGGCAGTTCTTGTCCGTGCACTCCATCTTCTAAAACCTTATCCTATGCTTTTTTTTGACCCGGTCCTCCGGCTTCGACAGCAGCAGTGTGCCGTCGACGCGGACGACCGCGCCGTCGGGCAGCCTCAGCTCCAGCGTACTGGATTCCTTGGCCACCGTCTTAACCCCCTCGGGGGTTTTTACCTTGATTGTCTTCGCTGACTCCCAGTCCACCACCCCCTCGACGGTGGCTCCCTCGGTTTCAGCTCTGACCTCCAGCCCGAGCAGTTCGTGCCGGAGTATGTTGTATGGCGTTATCATCCTGGTAGCTAGAAGTGCTTTAACCAGTTTATGCGACGTCTATCATGTTCTCGGAGAACCCCATGTCCACGAGCACGTCTTTCACGCGGTTCACGTGGTTCCCCTGCAACTCCACGACGTCTTTCTTCGAGGTTCCGCCGCACGCCAGCCGCCTCTTCAAGTCTTTGGCGATTTTGCCGACGTCGACGTTTTCGAAGCCTTCTATGACGGTGACGTACTTGCCGTACCGCCTGCGGTCGCTCCTGACCTTTATTCTCTGACCCGTGCGGGTCATTTCATCGCACACGCACAGCTCCTGTGGCAGACCACACTTGGGGCAGTTCATTTCTTGGATGATACCTCTCCCTTGGCCTTCTCGACCCTGATGGTCTCCATGCGTGCGATGGTTCTTTTTATCTCCCTCGTCCTACCGACCTCCTCCGGTATCCCGCCGGAGGCCAGCACGCCGTTTATCTTCATCAACTCTTTCTTCAACTGGCTCATGCGTTCATCCATCTCAGAGTCGGTCATACCCCGTATTTCATCCGAACGTAGTATCGCCATGATGAGGTTTATATTATAATGAACTATGGTATTTAAGCGTTCTCCTCGCCTCCACCTGCTTTCTCGGGGGTTTTCTCCCCTCCAGTCCCCGCTGTTTTTTCTTCGCCGGCGCCTTCACCGCCTGAATCACCGGTTTCAGCGGATGCGACCTCCTTTTTCTCCTCTTTCGCGGGTTTCTCTTTTCCAGCCTTCCCCCCCGAGGGTTCTCCCTTCCCTTCTGCGGCTTCTTCCTCAGGTTTCTTCTTCCCGCTTTTTTCTTCAGGAGGTTCTTCCTTCTTTTCAGCCGTCTCTTTCCCCTCTTCCTCCTTCGCCTTCTTTTTTGACGTTTTCTTTTTCTCGGATTTTTTCTTCGTCTTCTTGGCCTTCTTCTTGGGCTTCTCCTCCTCGGGCTCCGGCGTTGCCTCCACGCCTTCGAGGACGCTTATCTGGTCCGGGAACTTCGTGCCCGGAGGAACTATTTTCACGGTGACGCCGATGACGCCCGCCTTCAAATAGGCTTGGGTGGAGCCCATCTTCACCAGTTTGAGGCTGTCGCCGGCTTTTTTCATGTATCCTTCGCTGTATTTTTCGTTGCGGCTGCGGCCGCCCTTCCCCACGATCTTGCCGGACAGTATTATTTCGACGCCTCGGGCGCCGGAGCCCATTACTGCGCGCACCGCCTTGTAGGCTACGCGCCGGCGGTTGATGCCGCGTTCCAGCGCCACCGCTATGCGCCGTGCTATGATGTTGGGGTCCAGTGTCGGCTTCTCTATCTTCTGCACGTCTATGGTGGGGTCGTCTATCTTGAACTTCTTCTTCAGCGTGTCGGTTAATGCGTTAATCCGCTTCCCTTTTTTGCCGATGACTATGGGAGGCTTCTCCACGTACAGTATTATCCTGGTCGTCAGCGGCGTCTTCTGTATGCTGATTCCGCTGTAGCCTGCGCGGTTGAGTTCGCTGCGGAGGAAGCTCTCTATCTCCGACCGTATCACACCCTCCTGTATGAAGTGTTTCTCTATTGCCATTATTTCTCCTCACCCACCACCTGGAGGTGGCAGTATTCCGTGTTCCATATCGTCCAACGACCCTTCGGCTTCCTCCTTATCCTGGCGAAGCCCTTCTGGGCTTGGACGTGCGTTAGCTTAAGTCTTTCGACGTCGAGTCCCTGGTATTCCGCGTTAGCCTGCAGGTTCTTTAGCACGTCGAGTGCGTGTCCGGCCGCCTTCTTCGGGTACTTCCCTATCTTCACCTGAGTGCCTTTCCGGTGGCCGACCCCCCGCTGGTATCTACGGTAGGGTATGGGCTGCTTCAACGCTATCACCTCCTCCATCAACCGTATGGCGTCCCCTATTTTTTTGCCGCGTATGGCATCGGCTACCACCACCATGTCCTTGAAGGACACGTTCATGTCGCGTCCCATGGCCTTCGCGGCCTTACCCTCCGGCTTGACAGAATACTTCAGCTCCATCTTTACTTGATTGGCACGAACAGCGACGACCGCGTGGCTCCCACGCCCGGCGCGCTGTGTTTAACCGGCTTCCTTGTTAAAGTGAACTCGCCCAGGTACTTCCCGATCATCTCCGCCTTGACCTCGAACTCCGTGAACTCTTTCCCGTTGTATACTGCGATTTTGGCGCCCACCATCTCCGGGAGTATGAGCATGTCCCTGCAGTGGGTTCTGATTGTCTTGCCTTTCCCGGCTCTTATCTCCCCCAGCAGCTTCATCTGCTGGTCCGTCAACCCCCTCTTCAGGGTTCTCCTGGCTCTGGCGGGGAGGAGCTCTGTCATCTCCTCGAACGGCATCTTCTTCAGTTCCTCGACCGTCTTACCCCTGTATTTGAACTCTTTCTTTGCCATGTTTATCCTCTCTTCTTCTTGCCCGTGCGTTTCGCGGCTATGTGCCCGACCTTCCTGCCGGGCGGGGCGTTCCTCGACACCGTTGTGGGCCGTCCCACGTGCGGGTGCCGTCCGCCGCCGTGTTTGTGGTCGACCGCGTTCATGGCGCGCCCGCACACCTTAGGCCATAGTTTGCCTTTGGACTTCATCCTGTGGTACATCTGGCCTGCGTGGACCATCGGCTTGTCTTTGCGGCCGCTTCCCGCAACCCTGCCGACGGTCGCCAATGCGTCGCTCTTCACGAACTTGGTCTTCTTCGACGGCAATTTAATCTGAGTCAACCCGGTGCCGGCGTCGTGCGCGACCACGTAGGCGAATGCGCCGCTGCTCCTAACTATTTTGCCGCCGTCGCCCGGCTTGACCTCGATGTTGTAGACCTGCGTCCCCGGGGTTATGTTCTTCAGCGGCAGAATGTTGCCGGACTGTACGGCTGCTCCTGCCCCCAGTTCGACCTTCTGGCCGACGTTCATGCCCTCAGCCGCTATCAGTTTGACGGTGGTGAAGTTCTCCAACAGTATTTCGGCGAGGGGGCCGGTTTTCCCGGCGTCTGTAACGAAATCCACGACCTGTCCCATAATTTTGGTGCCGTAGTCTATGCGGGGGTATGTTGCGGGCGACTTGAACCGGTGGCCGGGTGAACGGTACCTGGGCGTACCCCGCCCCCTCCTCTGAGTAATATGCCGTTTGCCCATTACAGCACCCCCATGTGCGAGGCTATCTCCTCGGCGTTGTGTTTGTCGTTCAGTCTGACGTGGGCTTTCTTGCTGCCTTCGGTGGTGTGCATCACACGCACGGAAACCACTTCCACGTCCAGCATCTGCTGGACCGCCTCTTTTATGTCTTTTTTGTTCGCGTCCTTTTGGACGATGAATGTGAGCGTGTTCTCGCGTTCGCGCATCAGCGTGGCTTTCTCGCCCATCAGCGGGTACAGTATTATGTCGTGGGGGTCCATCTTCACATGCTCTTCAGAGCAGACTCACCCCACACGGTTAGTCTCCCGGCGTGTGTTCCGGGAGCTAGGAGGTCGACGTCCAGGTCTTTCACTGTGGCTACGTCGACGCCCGCTATTCCGGCGGCCGCCTTGCGTATGCCATTGTCTTCGCCGACCACAATGAGTACTTTCTTCTTTTTCTTGGATGAGAGCTCGTCCTTCAACCCCAGGCTCTCCAGCGCCTTCACCACGTCGGCTGCCTTCTTCAGCCCCGCTATGCTGTCTTCCACGACAATCGGCAGCTCCAGGTCGCCTACCACGTGGCTCCGGCCCTCCACCAATTGCTTGACGGAGGTTGCCGCTATGGCGGAGTTCAACGCCAGCTGGAACTCCTTGCGGTTGATTTTTCGGCTGTAGTCTTTCTTTCGCGGGGGGTGGGCTTTCCGGCCTCCGACGGCCTGCGGCACACGCCGCACATCCCCTAAGCCTCCACCACCTCTCTTGATGCGGGGTAGGCGGCTCATGGCCCGGTTTATGGTCTGCCTGTAGCTTCTTCTGCGGGAGCCGAAGTAGTCTGCGCTGGTCTGCAGGCCGGACAGACTGCTTACGCCGTGCGCCTGCCTCAGGTTTGCCTGCTCCGCTACCACGACGCGCAGTATCAAATCCGGCCGGTAGGGTGTCTCGAATACCTTGGGGGGGTCGATTTTCCCCTTCACCTTACCGTCGAGTTTGTATACGTTCACCATCATGCTCCCTGCTTGGACGACGTGTCCACGTGTTTAATGTTTAAGCTGACATCCTTGTGCTGCCTCCGCGGGTGCGTCAGCCGCACAACCCTTTTGCTGGGTCCGGGCACGCTCCCGTACACCATCACGTAGTGGCTGCTGACGGGTCCGTAACGGAGGAAACCGCCCTTCGGCGTCACTTCCTCGCCGTCTTCGCCTATCTTGAGTATGAGTTTGTTGTATTCCGTGCGGGTGTGGTAGCCCATCTGGCCCGGCTGCGGCTCCACCCACAGCTTGTGCGTCGGCGTCCAAGCGCCGCCCGTGCCCAGATGTCTTCTCTTGCCGCTGGCCTTCCGCGGCTGCCGCTTCAAACCGTATCGTTTCACGACACCCTGAAAGCCTTTGCCCTTGGTGACGGACGTCACGTCTATGAAGTCGTTTTCGTTGAACACGTCCTTGATTCCGATGTCTTTCCCCAGCATCTCCTTCGCGTACGCGAGCTTCTCGGCTTTGTCGCCGCTCAACGCCAGCTCCATCACGTCCGGCTTCTTCTTGGGGCTGTGTGTGAGCTTCGGCTGGGTGTAGGCTATCAAACGTATGTCGTCGACGTCGTCCAGTTTTTTCTCCACATCCTCCAGCTTCCTCCTGCCCTTCTTCGGAACAGGGGCTCTCTTGCGGACGTCGTCTTCGGGGTTGGCCATCCACACGTCCGTGAACGCCTGGTCTCCCTTATAGGCTTTCCTGTAGACGCGGACGCCCACAACCTTCATAGGGGGTGTCTCCAGGATTGTGACCGGAACGAACACTTCACTCCCTGACGTGGGGCTGCCGTTGCTTTCGTCGACGGCTATGCAGTGCGTCATCCCCGCCTTGTAGCCTGTGAAACCAAGAATCCTGCCTTCCCCGTCTCCCTGGGGCCAACTGTGCACTCTCGGCGTCTCCTTCTTCGCCCTCTTCAGTGGGCGGTACGCCCTCGAACCCTTGCGGGGTTTATGTACCTTCGCCATAGGCCTTCCAATAAAGAACTGGCGGCGCGCCGCCGCCGGAAAAGCATAGCAGATTCTCAAAAGAAAACTGCTCTTATCTATACTCAACAAGAGTATAAAAAGGATGGGATTCAGAAGCTAATCCTTGTCTATTTTA
>CAZPLO010000026.1:0-15961 GCA_964587725.1 uncultured archaeon | reverse complement strand
CTCCGTCGGTAGCCATCACAGAAACCGCCTCGGCTCCTGTGGAGACTCCCTCCTCCGTTTGGGAACCGGTCGCCAAAGACCTCTGCTGCAGGCTGCCCGCGGTTGAAATCAACACGGCGGCGGCGACTGCGGCAACCAGGATCACTGCAATGAATATTATCAGTGTCCCAATCCCCATCATACCTCTGTTGTCGGTTGGTTTTCTCATTCGTTCTCACCCCCCTGCTTTTTAACCGGTATATACCATCGGTAAATACCTGTCTCAGGGGTTAGATAGTGGTTCTGAGTATATAAATACCTTTCGGTCACGTATGCAACGTCAGGTTTTCAGGGAGTCGACGCGGGCTCTGATGGCGGACACCATCCTGTCCCTCGCATCCTCCGGGCTGCCGTATTCGATCCCGTTCAGTTGTTCGGCGAGCTCTTCGTCGCCGACGACGGAGTGTGTCCAGGCGGCGAAGTCGTTTCCGTCGCGGAGGTGGAAGGCCACCGACTCGGCGGATGCCTTGGCGAGTTTCTCCGCCAAATCATCCAACACCGTTATCTCCGACACCACGTCGTCGTGGCCGGCCTTCAGCAGGAATTTCTTCTCCGGATGAACCCTTCTCAGGTACGGGTGTTTGAGGGACTCCACCTTGGAGTCCAGTATCGACGCCAGCCGCTCCCCCGCCTCCGGACCGGGTTCGACGGTGTCCAGCTGGTCTGCGAGTCCCCCGTCGCCGAGGACGTTTCTCACCCAGTCTGCGAAGTCGTTTCCGTCCGCCATGTGGTGTGCGATGACGTCGTCGGAGGAGTTCCGGACCGCCCCCAGCAGATCCTCCAGCAGGTACGCTTCGGCTATGACGTCGCCGGAGCCCATATGTATGCACAGTCCGTCCGGCTGCGGCTGCATCGAAGGTGTCCTGTGTTCCCCGAAGTTTATGTGGACTTCCACGTCTTTGCTGGAGTCGAGGTTGATCATTTCAGCGGGCATCAGCACGTCGTATGCCAGCGTACGGGTTTCGTTGGGTTCCAAAACCACCGGCGAGTCGTCTTCACAGAGCAGCTGGAACAGGCTCCTGTCGCCGACGGACGCCCGTGCGGCGGCCATGGGTATGTTGCCGTCGTCCGCCACCTGGTCTATGACCTCCTGCGCCGGCGCCATCAGGCGCAGTGCGGAGCGTATGCAGTATCGTTCGCTGCCCGTGTTCCTGACCGTCAACTCCATCTGATGGGTTGTTTTGTCGTACGTCAACCCCATCACCTCGATGGGGGACTCCTGCTTGCTGAACATGTAAATCAGCGACAGCACCGCCAACACTACTATGAGGAACAGCCAGTAGAACCTGCTCACCGTCATCTCCGCAGCCCCCAGGGGTGCGGCGGACGCGGTTAACGCGTAATTCGCTAGCAGAAGAAGTATTGAGGCTACTTTGACTGTTTTGCTGGGGCCGGAGTGTTCACTCATGTCCTTCACCTTATGAATCAACCAACCACCAGTATAAACTATTGTACATTACCGATTTAAAAAGGCTATCTTTGGCGTTCACGGGTATGGGGTGCAGGTTTTCGGGCCCGGCGGGGGGCAGCTGCCGGAGCAGCACTGGCTGTCCTGGCTGCACGATGAACCGCCTGCGCCGCAGCATCCGCCCGCGCCGTCGCACACGCAGCTGTCTGTGTCGCATCCAGCGCCTGTTTCATCGCATATCAGCAGGCCGGTGGCTTCGGTGCCGCCGGCGGGAACAAGCTCCTGGAAGCACCCGTCTTCACAGCGGGTGTAGTAGCAGAGGAGGTCGCATGCTCCGTCGTCTGAGCTGCAGTATTCGCCGCCCGTGCAGATTCCGTCGCCGCATCTGCTGGCGTTGAACACCGCCTCTATGCGCTGTCCCGCGCATGTGATGACGGTGGCGTTGTGTTCGCCGACCGCCAGGTTCTCCTCCGCGCTCAACAACAGTGTTTCGGAGGGGTTCCACAGCATCGGGTCGAACGCGGCCGGCGCAACCCTGGAGCCGGTTACGGTAACCCATGAGTCGTCTATGAACAGGTCCATGCACGACGCCCGCATGTTCGTCGACCCCGTGTTCTCGAGGTAGAGGGTGACGTTTACGGTGGAGAGTGTTATGTTGGTTGCGTTGAAGTCCGTGAAGGATGCGTGGGACTTCCGCTCCTGCTCGAGTATGCCGCCGCGGTCTTTGGCTGCGATATCTGATCGACCGTCTTGCATCATCATCAGCCCGGTGGCCGTCAGCAACACTATGAACGCGAGCGACGTCATCGCCGTCAAAGAACTTAAGCCCATTTTCACGTGTGATAGAATATGCGGCTGTCCATTGCGCCGTTGCACGCGACAACCTTGGCTTCGTGGGGTTGGCCGTCGTCGGTGTCGTACTGTGTCTGCATCCGCAGCGTCTCGTCCGGATTCCACAGCCCCGGGTCAAAAGAGGTGTTGAGTATGCGGAGCTCGTCTATGCTGCTGCGGGGAATCCACTCCCGGTCTATGTAGAAGTCGGTGCAGTTCGGGTCCAACGTCGTCTTCCCGCTGTTCAACACGTACATGATGACGTCGTTGCCGTCCGTCGTCGCCGACGACAGGAGTATGGTGGTGTCCAGGCGCCCGCGGACCCTGTCCGCCTGGGCCTTCACCTCCGGCGACGTGTCGCCGAGGTAGTCTCCGTACACGCCCATCAGGAAGTAGAGTATCGACAGTATGAACACGAACAACACCATGTTGGCGTAGGTGGTGGACAAGCCCATGTAATCTATTGCGCAGCCGATAAAAAGAGTCTTAGGTGGAGAACTCCTCGGTGTCGGAGATGCCGTTGCATGTTATCACCTTCACCTCGTGTATCGAGTCGGTGTTCAACGCCACCGTGCTGGGCTTCAACTGGATGGTGTCCTCCGGCGCCCAGACTGTGACTGCGGTGTCGGTGCTGGGGTCCACGATCTGCGCGGCGCCCAGGTTAACCCATCCGCTGTCTACGTAGAGTTCGACGCATTCGGTGTCCAACGTGTAGTCGCCGATGTTTTTCGCGAACACATGCAAGTGGCCGCTGCTGTTGTCTATGTTCGTCACAATGATGTCGGTGCGGAGCTGATCCGTTATATGCTGCTGCTTGTCGGACATCGCCCCCGACGCCTCGTCGACGTAGCCTGAGAAGATAGAGATTAGTCCAGCGGATATGCCCAGTATGGCTATGAAGAATATCAGCTGCGTAGCAACGGTGCTGAAGCCCATGATAGAATATATGGGTGACGCTTTTTAAGTTATTTCCCCAGCATGTTCTGTATGTCTTCCTCGCTCAAGTCCATGTGCTTCAGCCTGCTTATGAAAAACAGGGATGTGGCGTGGTCCTCAACCGTCGGCTGATACCCGACGGTCTCCTCCTCCTTCGCCTTGATGCCGTCCACGTACTTGACCAGCTGCTGGTACACCTGCTGGCTCACCCACCCGATGTTGAGGTAGTAGTTGAATATGTCCTTAGCACCCTGCGTCCCCGCCCGGTCGACGAGGTAGCGTATCCACTCCAGCACGATGGCGAGTGAGTCTATGTCTGAGCCTATCTCAGTCAACGGTATTATCTCGTTCTCCGGACTCTTCCTTACAGGCTGCTGGAACGGCATCCGCACCGGCTGCTGAACCGGCTGCACAGGCATCCTGTATTGGGCCTCACGCTGCATGAACTCGTCCGGACTCGGTATACGGTCCGGCGGCAGCTGCACTTTGGTCTCCTCCGGCTCCCGGAACTGCTGCAACGCCTCTTCGGGAAGCGTCCGGTCTATGTATTTAAGCAGCGCCCTGTGCGCGTCCGGCGTAATCCAACCCAATTGCACCAGGTACTTGAGTATCTCCTCCGCCTCGTCGGAGCCTACTTTGTCGACCAAATACTTCACCCACTCCAGCACCTCCATGAGCGAGCCCTTGTCGTCCGCCGACACCGGCGCCCCTCTGCCCAGGCCGGGCGGCTGCCCGGTCTGCGGAATCTGCGACGGCATCCCGGCCATCAGCGGAATCCTCTGCCGCTGGGGCTGCGCTACCCTGCCGGCCTGCGCTATGGCGCGGACGTGCTGCATCAACGCCTCATACGCCTTCGGCGTAATCCACCCCATGTTCAGCAGATACGTCAGTAATTTCGTGTTCTCTTCCACGTCGCCTTCCTCGTTCACCAGCGACGTAATCCACTCCAGCACGAACGACGCGTTCCCGTCCTTCACCGACTGCAGGAACATCACCTGCTCCTCGTCTCCTTCGGGAACGTTGGGGGCTGGAGCCGGCTTCGGCTTCTCCTTCTTAGGCTCCGGCTTCACCTCCTCTTCCTTCTCATCCGGCTCCTCCTTCTCCAGTTCCTCCGCCGGCGGCATGACAATCTTCTCCTCCGCCTCCTCCAGCGGAGGCTTCTCCGGCTCCTTGAACGGCTGGGACTGGTCGACGAACGGGTTAATCTGGTTGGTGACCAGCTCATACAGTGAAATGAACTTCTTCATGTTCCCGTCTATGCTGTCCAGGCGCTCCTGGTTTTGTTTGGCGATGTCCAGCGTGTCCTTCACAGAAGACTCCAGCTTCACGGTCCGGTCCTCCAGTTCCTTGACCTTGTTCTCCAGCTCAGACGTGTCCCCACCGCCGAGAAGGGCGCTGAAGTCTTCCTCCCCCTCCTGTGGTTTGACGTCCGGGGCCTGCTCACCCCCCGCCGGAGGCATTTCATCCTCTCCGGGGGCCGGGGGTATGCCGCCCGCCGGCGGCACCTCACCCCCTTTCTCTCCAACCCCCTTAAGCCTCGACGTGAGTCCGTCGAGGAGCTCCTTTATCACTTCACACACCCCCCATGCGGTGAAGCGCAAAGGCAAGGTGAAATCCGCGTCAGAGCAGATAGTTCGAGCGTCGTGTAGAAACTGAAGAGGTCTCTCAGTACACTAACCCCCCTGGGCGCTCCGGCGCCTTCCTCAAACATCACCATTCTAGTCACCAACGGTTTCTAACACCGTCGGAGGTATACACCACCTGTTTGTATAGGTGGTGTAAAAGCCCTTTTCCACCGTTAAACCGGTTCTTTATCCAGTCAACGGATAGTCACGACTAGAGGACACCCCCCAATACTTACTTTGTATTTGGGGTATATATAAATAGCGGTTGCCGGGGTGCGGGTGCGTGTCGGCATTTCAGGCCCCGTATCCCCTGACAACACCGTCAATGCATTACCCACATCTTTTTATAGCATTAAAGCTAATTAGTTTCCGGGGGTGAGAGCACATGGGGTGTAACAGGGGTCTCAGCGGAGTGGCCGCACTCATCATACTGGTTGCGGTCATACTGGTTTCCTCTATCGCGGCGGTTGTCATCATCTACTCCACCGGCGGCCTGCAGACCACCGCCGTCCGAAGCAGCTTCGAGGCGGAGGAGAGCGTCACATCCGGCATGGAGGTGATGTATGTGATGGGCACCGACGGCAGCGCCGGACGGGACATCGAACACTTCGAGGTGTTGGCTAGGTTGCTGCCGGGCAGCAGCTTCATGAACCTCACCAACATGGTGGTGGTCGTCACCACCAAACAGTACACCCAGAACATATACTACAACCAGAGCGCCGGCGACACCACCTCGAACGCCGCCACCACGTCCGACTTCACGGTCGAGTACGTGAAGGCCAGCGGCGACCACCGCGTCGGCTACCTCACGAGAGGCGATGTCATCCGGATGCGTTTCAACTACTACAGTTCAGGGCCCGCTGACACGACAGGCGGCATCGGCGAGGACGAGGACGTGCGGATTGTGTTTGTGCCTCACCACGGCAACCCCACGCCGCTGCAGTTCAGGACTCCGACGCCAATCAACGAGAAGCGGGAGCCGCTGTGGCCTTCGGAGCAGCTGCTATAGTGAGCCGCATTCCCGCTCCAGCAGCGTGACCTGACGTTCGTCGAGTGCCGCAGGATTCAAGGGTATGAGCATGTTGGATTCCGACGTGCTTACTTTGTCGCGTATCTGCTGCACAAGCCTTAACACGATGGGGAAGTCGTTGTTGCTTATCAGGTATTCGAGGCCGTCCAGCAGTATCACGCTCTTGCTGTTTTCGTCTATGAAGTTGCTGACGAGGATGCTGAGCTCCTGCAGCCCCGACACCGACTTTATGTCTTCGTCGGTTTTCACGCCGGTGAGCCAGCACACGTCGGCGTCGCCGAGGTCGTATTTCTTCCTAACCTGCTTGGGGTTGCTGCGCGTAATGTAAAGGCCTTTGTAGCCTGCGTTCATCTGCTGCGTGAATATTCGGTTGCTCCGGTCAGGCTTCTGCTCCTTCAGCAGGTAGGTTGTGCCAGGCTCCACATGGGATTCCTTCGGTTCTTCAGCCTCCTCCTTTTTCTCCAGCATTTCAGGTGGGGCTTTCTCCATGAAGTCTGCGCGCTTGGTTTTGAGGCCCTCCTCCATCTCCAGCATCTCCTCCTCCCACTTCAGACGGTCGTCTCTCTTGCGGAGCAGCTTCTCCTCCCACTCCAGCTTCGCGAGCTCTTTCTTGAGCTTCTCCACCATGCTTTTTTTGTCCTCGTCCGGCACCGGAAACCGCCTCTGTAATATCTTGGCGGACTTGTTTATATGTCCTCCAGCTGCCCCTTCATCGACTGTATGAAAACGCTGGTGTCGAAGTCGCGGGAGCGCCGTTCGCACGCCCTCCTGTAGGAGTCTGGGTTGTCTGAAATCTCCTCCACCGCCGCCTTCAGGGACATGGGCTCGGCTTCCGCCAGCACCCCTGTCTCCCCGTCGACCACGGTCTCCAGGTATCCCCCTTCCCGGGTCGCGACCACTGGTTTGCCGGCGGCCATCGCCTCCACGGGCGTCATCCCGAAGTCTTCGTCCACGGCAGTGCATATGAAGCCTGTGCAGCGTCCGTAGAGTTCCGCGAGCTCGTCCTCTGAAACCCTTCCACGGTATTCGACGTTCGGCGGCAGATTATCGAGTAGTTCACTGGCGTGTCGGCTGCTGTGGTCTCCTGCGAGCGACCCTCCGACTATGACAAGTTTCCGGTCAGGCATGCGCTCGAACGCGTTAACCTGCAGGCGTATCCTCTTCTCCGGGTAGATTCTGTTAACGCTCAGCCAGTATCCGCCGTCACCCAGGTATTTGAACCTGCCGGTGTCGACGCCGGGGTACACGACCGTGGACTCCCGGCCGTAGACCCTCTTTATCCTGTCCCGTGTGTTGTTGCTGTTGGCGATTATTTTGTCGACGTGTTTAACCGACTTCCTGTCCCACCTGCTGTGAAACGCAACCCACACATCATATATCAGCCGTTGAACCGGGTTCATGCCGTCTCTTATGTTCTCCCAGTCTATGTAGAAGGCGCGGACGGGCGTGTGGCAGTACCAGATGTTGGGGTGACTGTTCACTGCCGCGTAGTGGCTCCAGTTCCCGCTGAACATGTAGGCGTCGTAGTCGAGTTTCGCGAGCCGGTATTTCAGCGACGCGTGCAGCTGCTTCAGCGGCGGCTTCTTAACCGTCGAACCCAGGTCTATGAACTTCACGTCACCGTACCCCACGTCCTCAACCACGTCCCGGTTCAAATCCAGTGTTGCGAAGTCCGCATCCAACGCCCTAGCCAGCGACAGCATCAGCTTCTCCCCGCCGCCGATGTTCGACAAGTAGTCGTGCAGTACCACAGCCTCCATTCTTGGGTACATTAAACTAGGAGGACTTAATAATATGCATGGACATCGCCGTACTATACCCTTTCTTCGACACCGTGGGCGGCGCGGAAAAGTTCGGGCTGAAGGTGATGGAGCAGTGGAGCGGACACGACGTCACCCTTTATTCGATGTCGGCCGACAGCCGGCTTCTGAGGGGGTTGGACGCCGAGTACGTGGAGGTTCGGGCACATATGCCCAAACAGCGTTCCCTCCGGTTCCTGTCATCCCTGTTCATGAAACAGTACGGGGGGTCTGTCGGCTTACATGACGCCTATCTCATGGTACTGTACCCCACCCACTTGGTGGACCGGCACCCGTCGGTGTGGTATCCGCAGGAGCCGCCGAGGATGCTGTACGACCTCTACCCGGAACTCATGAGACGCGATGACCTGGGGTTCCACAAGAAACTCCTGATGAAGCTGGTTTTCCCCTACCTGAGGTCGGTGGACAAAAGAATCAGGGTGGACTCGGTCGTCGCGAACAGCAGGTACTCCGCAGACTACCTGCGGAGGGTGTACGGCCGCGCAGATGAGGTGGTGTACATGGGGGTTGACGGCGTCGCAGACAAGCCCGCGGGAAAAGACGGCGGTTACATATTGTGTGTGAACCGTCTCATGCCGGAGAAACGCGTCGACCTCGCCATCCGGTGCCTCCGGCACCTCCCCGAAGACGTTAAGCTGAAGGTTGTCGGTGAAGGCGGGTATGAGGGGGGGCTGCGTAGGATTGCCGACGACCTTGGGTTGACGGATAGGGTGGAGTTCACTGGCGTGAAATTCGGCGACGAACTAGACAGACTATACCGGGGGAGTTTGTGCACCGTGTACACGCCGGTGAGGGAGCCGTTCGGGCTGGTGCCCCTGGAGTCCCTCGCCCAGGGCACCCCGGTGATAGGATGCCTGGAGGGCGGGTTCACGGAAGTCCTCTCCGACGGCGTCGACTCCTTCCTCGTCGACCC
The DNA here is from genome assembly GCA_964587725.1 of uncultured archaeon. Lineage (GTDB taxonomy): Archaea > Altiarchaeota > Altiarchaeia > IMC4 > SCGC-AAA252-I15 > WJMO01. Next base: position 7,359 of record CAZPLO010000026.1, on the reverse strand, counting down.
TACGCCGGAGAACATCGCGGGGAGAGTGAACAAACTCATTGAAGACGATGTTTTGGCGTACAAGATGGGCGCCGCCGGAATCAAGACCGCCGGACAATACCCGTGGAGCAAGACGGCGGAAGAACTCCTGAACATCCTCAGAAAACCGCGTTAAACGCCTTCACCACATAGAAGGATGCTGCAGCCGCCGTTACAATAATCTGCGGGGCCGCCGCATAATGGATTCTCCCGTCGTGTTCCACCGCATAGTATGCGAGCAGCATCGTCGACAGTGGGAGGATGTTTCTGGCGGCGGCGTTCAAATCCACCCACAGGCCCTTCTGGAACAGGAACACTACGGCGGCGTTGAATGCTAGCGCATACGCCAGCGGCGTCTTCCGCTTCAACGCCCTGTATGCGACGTACGCGGCGGGTATAATGGACAGCTGAAGTAGGGGGACGGGTAGTTTGTGGAGCGACGGGTTTGAAACAACCGCCGTGAACGCTTCCACATATCCTGTTCCCGAGAACACGAACCTTCCACTGTGCTGAACCGGCAGCTTACCGAACAACGGCAGCAGCGTCAGCTGCCATGCGAGAAACGGTATCGCCAGCAACGCGTAAGGAGCAGCCTCACGGTAACGCCTCTTCAGGATATACGCTAGGCCGAGGGGTGCGACGATGAACAGGGTCATCTCCTTCGTGAACAACGCGGGGCCGAACAGGAATGCGGACCCCCAGTGCTCTTCCCTGCTGCTCGCCCACAGCGCAGCCAACGTCAGCAGGAACCACAGCGGCTCGGCGAGGTCGAGTATGACCGACACGAAAACCCCGGGGATGAATGCGGCATAGAACCAGTGTCTGCCAGCCCATTTCATGTACAGGTACGCGGCAGCCAAGACACATGCGAGGTTCACCGCCAGCATCACATACGGGACTGCGGAGGCTTGGCCAAGCGACAATACGTACACCAGCAGCGGATACAGTATCCGCTGGTACCTGTACTGCGGCGACTCGATTCGCGCTACATCCGCTATGTTGAAGGGATTGCGTGCTATGTGGTAGTAGTATTGTCCGTCGTATCCGTCCAAACCGGGGTATACGTAGACTCCATCGTACTGTATGCCTTTCAGTAGGGTCTGGTTTTCCCCGGCGTGGATGAACGCCGTCACATCCAGGCTTCCGGTGTAGGCTAGTGAGTAGGAGGCGAGCACCACCGTATACAGTATGAAGACGGCAGCCAACCTCATGGGAATCCGGGAGTCGACCATGTTTAGGAAAGGTTTTTAGACGTTAAATCCTGATGGATACTATGCGGATACTGTTTTCGGCCCAGCATTTCCTGAACTATGTGGGGGGCGCGGAGCTGTGCGCGCAGACGCTGCTGCGGGAGCTGGCTGCCCGCCATGAAGTCCACGTCCTCGCGTCCGGGAAAGGCGGGGATTACGACTGGAACGGGGTTCGCGTCCATGAAGTCGGCTGCTGGAACAACATACTGTACGTGAATCTGTTCTGGAGCAGGTACTTGAACCGCCTCGGCTTCAAGCCCGACCTGGTGCTGACGCAGGTGAATGCGGCGGCGCCGACCGTCTTCTGGTGTAAAGGCAGGGGCATACCGTGTCTCATGTACGTGCGGAGTTTCGAGCACTTCTGCCTCGACTCCTTCAAGCAGGGGGAGGTGTATTGCAGGCAGCGGTGCTGGCGCTGCGAAGGCGTTCAAGGGTTGATACGGTACCCCGCGTATAAGGTCATCTACGACCGCAACCGCAGGGCCATTCAAGAGGCGGACGCCGTCGTCACCCAAAGCAGGTTCATGCGGGAGGTGACCGAGCATTACACGGGCGTGGAGCCGGATGTGCTGCCGATGATAGTGGACTTGGAGAAATACGTGTCGGACCAGCAGGGCGACAGTATACTGTTCGTGAACCCGGTGAAACACAAGGGGGTTGCCTTGGTGGCGGAACTGGTAAAGAATATGCGGAAGAGGCGTTTCACATTGGCAGGCGGACTCGACAGAGACTACATGTGGCTCGCTGAAGAGCCGAACGTCGAGTACCTGGGCCGCGTCGATGACATGAAGCCGGTGTACGGACGCGCCCGCATTCTGTTGGCGCCTTCTTCTATGGCGGACAACTACCCCCGCACCGTGTTGGAGGCTTTGGCTAACGGCCTGCCCGTGGTTGTTTCGGACGTGGGCGGCGCGGCTGAGGCGGCGGGCGACGCAGGCATCAAACTTTCCACTGCGAATGTGGACGCGTGGACTGAAGCAGTGGACAGGCTGTACGAGGACCAGGAGTTCTACGAAAGCAAACGCGGGGCGTCCCTCAAGGAGGCGGAGAAACACGGCCTCGACGTGGCCTTGGACGCGTTGAGCAAGTACGTGGACGAACGATTCGACCGGAGACTCCTTTAGTTTTTCAACCCGTAATCCAATAAAGGCGTGTAAATGGATTTGCTGACACTCGGGGACTACAGCGGAAAATGGGTTAAAGGCGTCATAGGCGACGCCTTGGAAGTGAAGTCTGACGTAGACTCCTTCCGCGGCAGACTCGACGGCAAAACACTTATTATGCTGTTCATGAAGCCGTCGACTAGGACGCGGTGCAGCTTCGAAGCCGGAATGTACCAGCTGGGGGGCGACGCAATATACCTGGACTGGCGGACCACCAACTTCACCAAAGGTAGACTGCAGGACGAGGTCAGATGCCTGGACCGGTACTGCGACGTATTAATGGCGAGGGTGTCCCGCCACCGGGAGATACTGGACATAGCCGCGGCCGCGGAGGTGCCGGTGGTCAACGGACTGTGCGACCGCTTCCACCCCTGCCAGGCGCTGGCTGATTTGATGACAGCCTACGAGAAAACAGGGTCATACGACTTCCACCTCGCATACGTGGGGGACGGCAACAACGTCTGCAACTCCCTAATCCTCGGCTGCTGCAAAGTAGGTGCTAAGGTTACGGTGGCGACTCCCGAAGGCTACGGGCCAGACCCGGAGGTTGTCGACTTCGGTTTGAAGCACGGCCTCACCTTAACCAGGGACTCGGTTGAGGCGGTGGAGGACGCGGACATCGTGTACACGGACACGTGGGTGAGCATGGGCGACGAAGCAGAGAAGGAAAAAAGGGTTAAGGACCTCAGGGGTTACCGGGTGACCGGCGAACTGTTGGGTGACCGGCTGTTCATGCACTGCCTCCCCGCCGTCCGCGGACAGGAAGTCACCGACGAAGTGCTGGACAGCAGTAACTCTATCGTCTTCGACCAGGCCGAAAACAGGATGCACGCCCAGAAGGCGATGCTGCTGAAACTACTAGAGTGAATTCTTTCACAAACGTTCGTCTTCGGAGACTCTGTCGGCCGCCTCCCTCAGCATCCTGCTTTGGATGTGGCGGTCGAGTTCTTTCTCCAGCGGCGAGTCTTCCGTTAGGTTCACCGTCTCCCCCGGGTCCTCCAGGAGGTTGTAGAGTTCCCTGCCGACCAATTCCCCGCCTTTGAAGGTCTTAATCAGCTTCAGCTCCCGCGACTGCACCGCATAGCTGACGTAGCCTGCGGTTAAGACACGGTCGTCTTCTATGAACTGGCCGCGCTCATTATGCAGTGCCTCGCTGAACACGTATTTTTTCCCGCCGGTGAAGAGGTTTTCCCCCACGTAGTCTTCCGGCGGCTTCAGACCGTACAGGGACAGTATGGTGGGTGCGACGTCGACGTGGGATACGAGGCCCTCCCTGACGCCGGATTCGACGCCGGGGCCGGAGAGAATCAATGGAACATGCAGTAGTTCGTTGTATAGTTTGGGTCTGTGGCCGTATCCTCCGTGCTCGAGGAATTCTTCCCCGTGGTCTGCGGTGACGATGAAGACCGTGTCTTCAGCCGCTTCCACAAGCCGGCCCACCTGCGAGTCAATGTGCCGGAGGTTGTCGTCGTATGCGTCCACCACACCCTGCTTCAGCGACGGGTCCGAGTCTTTGGTGGGGTTCTCCAGCAGACGCATCCGCGTCGACAACGACATATTTTCCGTGTGCTTCCTCTCAGGGGGAAGACGCAGGGGATGGTGCAGGTCCATGTAATGAGCCCACATGAACCACGGCTCCCCCATATCATGGATGTGCCGCAGCGCCTTCCCTGTTATTGTTTCCGCGCCGGCGTATGGGCCGCCTCCGAAGTACAGGTCCGCCAGCAGCCGGAGTTTGCGGGGGAGATACTTTGCCGGGGATACGCCGCCCCCGCTGTTCAGGTGGTCTTCGAACCTGTTCCACCCCCGCTGGTATCCGTAGTGTCTTGACAGCAGCGGGTTGGAGTGGACCGCCGCCGACTCAATGCCCAACACCTCCGGCAGCGGGTTAGAGGCGGGGGGCAGCGGCAGCATCTGTTTGAAGTCTAGGGGGTGGTGTGACGTGAACAGTGACAGGAACGACCCCGGCGTGTAGGGTGCGTTCGCGTATGCGTGAGTGAACCTCAGCCCCTTCCCGGCCAATGCGTCTATGTTCGGCGTTTCCCTGCCGTAGCCGTAGCATCCGAGGTGGTCGGCGCGGAGACAGTCCACCGTAACCAATGCGACGTTCATTCCACCAACCTCGGGTTACCCCATCCTGCGGTGTCGTATCTGCTGTCGTTGGAGGGGCCGCTGCGGGTCATGAACACCAGGTCTACTGTCCGGTTCCAGTAGCGGGTGACGTCGACTTCCTCCTCGTGCAGTCTCCTGTCTCCTGGGTTGTTTTTCGGGTCAACGTACTTTTGGTATATTGTTTCGGAGTCCGCCAACACGGTGAACTCGACTCCGTCGCCTTTCATGGGGTGCCAGGTTTCGGGGTGGAGGCTGACGCTGAACCTCAAGACAGTGTCCCCCGGTATTGTGAGACGGTATGTGCTGTTGACTTGTCCGACGTCCGGCGGCTTCATGTACAGCATGTTTTCCCCCAGCCAGCTGCCGATGTCTTTCCCGTACGTCGACGCGAACGCTATGGGGCCGATACGGTATGTCTGGCTGAATGTTTTCTTCTTCCAGTCGGCGTACTCCATGCAGTAGAAGTTCACCGCGTAACTGCTGCAGAACGAGGTTTTGTTGATTTCCGGCTGCCATGCTTCCACGTTGGACAGGTACAGTAACGCGTCAACGGGCCCCGACATCCCCTCCCTCAGCCTGTAGAGTCGGGCGTAGTATGTGTTGCGCATGTGGTATGCGCCGCCTGATGATTCACCGACGTAGGTGTAGTTGTCGAGGAGGTGTTCGCCGTTCAGGTTCAGATTCGGGTAGAGTGTGCCGAGTATCCCCTGGTACTTTCTGTTGCTGCCGTACGCCCACCCCATGAAGTTTCTGTAAGCGCCCTCCTCGTACAGGGGGTAGCCGCCGAGGAACACCACATTCTTGTGTGTGTAGTAGTCTGTCATGGACGCGAGCTCGTGCTGGTTGAATATGTATCTTGGAATGTGGTATGCGTAGACTCCGACGGTTGAAACGTCCATGCCGTTGGTCTCCAACGCAAGCTCCTGCAGGTTCCGTATTTCGTAGTCGTTGGATATTGCTGGTACGGCGAACAGCGTCGGCAGCGCGATTACTGCGGCGGTGAAATACACCATCTTCTTGTCACCCACTCGTTTCACCGCCTGCGCGGCAGCCAGTGAAATCGCCGGAAACAGCGGCATCAGATAGCGTGTTTTGGTGTCATGCGCCACCATGAACGGTATGATAAGCCACAGATACAGCAGCCAGTGTCTGCGGTCCCATTTTTTCAGCGACAATGGGATGAAGGCGAGGAACAATAGTGTCTGCGGGAACCCTATGTCGTACGGCAGGCCGAATGTGGGGTGGTTGTTGCCTATGCCGGTGAACCTGCGGAGGTTATTTTCCAGCCCCACCACCTTCGCCTTCTCCATCACCCTGTCCCCCAGCTGGGTGGTGGACAATGCGATGGCCGTCAGGACAACGAACAGTATGGCTGCCGCCCCAGCAGCCTTCACCACGTTCCTCCGGTCGTATCTCTCCAGCATCTTTAATATCACGATGACCGGTAACGTCGCCCCGAGATAGAGTAGGCCCGTTACCTTCAATGTCACTGTGAAGGCGGCCGCCGGCACCGCTATGGCAAGCCATCTGGTGTCGTCGAACGCCTTCAACGTCGCGTATATCGACAGTAGGGTGAATGCGGTGAGCGGCAGGTCCTGCAGGAGGAACCAGTGGTTGCTGTGTATCAATGGCGTCGCCAATGCAAGGAGGCCGGCGTAGTATCCGGTGTCAATGTCCCACAGGTTTTTGCCGATGCCGTAGACCAGCAGGGGTATGAGCGCATACAGTAGGATGTGTAGCAGCTGAGTCGACACATACCCCTCATGTATCCTGTACACTAGTGACAGGAGCAGCGGGTACCCCGGCAGGTCTTCGTAGCCGGCTTCCTTCAGCGTCGACAGTCCGGTGAACCCCGTCTCCTGCAGGTAACGTGCGGTTGCATAGTATTGGGCTGAGTCGGGGTTGAACTGCGGCAGGTTCCAGAAGGGGACTGCCATCAATACCGCCAGGCCCGCGAGCAGCAGCGGCCGCCTCTCCACCGGCACCCGTATTTTTCCCAGGTACATTGCCGCCGCCAACGCCACCAACGTGAACAGTATGATGTGGGCGGGGGTGATGTAGTGGATGTACTGTATCCAGGTGAATATGTTCCGGTGCAGTATGAAGGCGTGGTAGCCTATGAGGTATGTGAGCAGCGTTAACGCGGCGAAAACAAGCAGTCTCTTGTCTTTCATACTGTCTTAACAATGATAGGGCGTGTATAAAATTCAGTCGAGGGCTGCGTCGAAGGACAACACCATCTCCTTGGTTTTTTCGGCGGCCTGCTCCGCCTGTTTCTTGGAGGTTGCGCCGGTGATGATGATTTTCCCGCTCCGGAATATGAGCATCACCGTCTTCAGGTCGTCGAGTCTGTAGACGAGTCCTGGGAACTGTTCAGGCTCGTATTCGACGTTCCAGCTCTCCATGGCTATGATGTCGAGGTTGACTTTGAAGTCCAGGCTTGCTGAGGAGACCATGTTGACTACCTCCACCTTAGGCTTGTCCTTCAGTCGGACGCCCGCCTTCCGCAGCTTCTTCAATAGGATTTCGAGTGCGTTGTTGATGTTGCTTCGTGTGCGGGAGCCGCTGCAGATGAGCTTGCCTGTCCTGAATATGAGGAACGCGACCTTCAGGTCTTCCAGGCGGTATATGAGTCCGGGGAAGCTCTTCGGGTTCTCCACCCCGGGAACCTTTTTAGCGATTTTTTTCAGGTCAAGGTCGACCCCCAAGGTTATGCAGGCCACCATGTTCTCGACTTTGACCTTCATCATGTCTACAATTAGGGTGTTACGCACATAAAAACCTAGCGGTTACACAAAAGTGTATGAAAGATACAC
>CAZPLO010000025.1:15361-17547 GCA_964587725.1 uncultured archaeon | reverse complement strand
AACCTCGTCCCCGATGAATGTGATGGGAACCCACTGGGTGGACGCGTTGTACCGGTCGGCGTACTCCTGAAAGAGCCGGAGGTTCGCAGTGGCCTCGTACAGTTCCACGTTCAGCCGGGGATACTTCTCCTGGAGTTCGGCGAGGAACTCCTTCTCGGTCTCGCAGTGAGGGCAGCCCTCGCGCCAGAACATCACCAACGTGACTGACTCGTTTTCGGAGGCATTCTGTGCGGTGGCAGGATACGACAGCAGCAGCACGGCCAGCAACGTCAGAGCCCGTTTCATCGTACCTAAAAATTAATCAATACTCGTTTAAAAACGTCTGCTTGCTCCGGTCGAAGGTGCACCAGCTGCGCCGTATGAAGCCTGGGACATCGCCGCACCGTATCATGCGGCGGACGAAATCCTGCGTTACCTCGTCGCTGGGGTACCCGGAACCCAGTTCCCCGTACTCCTCCTTTAAAGCGTCTATGCAGCGGTCCCGCTCCACCTTCGCGAGCACGGAGGCTGCGGACACCTCTATGTGGCGGTCGTCGGCCTTGTGTTCCGCGAGCATCTCCGGCAGACGGAATTCGGGATTTATTGATGCGATGGAGGACGTCACCCTGTGGAGGTAGGACTCGGCCACGGGGTCGACCGCATCCAGTATAATCTTCGTCGGCGGAGTCTCCAAAGACATTAGCAGCTCCGCCGTCTTATACGCCTCTATCGCGTTCAACGACAGCCGTTTGCGGAGCCGGTCTATTTCAACCGGCTGTATGTGGAGAATCCGCCACTCCAACGCGAGTTCTTTTATCACCGGCTCCGCCTCCACCCGCTTCGACGCGGACATCTTCTTGCTGTCCCGTATCTTCAGCCCCTTCAGCCTCCTCCTCCCGCCTGAATCGAAGACGGCGCATGCGAGAACCAGGGGGCCTATGACGGGGCCTCTGCCGGCTTCGTCGACCCCGCATACGACGGTCATCGTTTCGTCCTCATCCTCCTGCGGGCGCTGGGCGGCAGCACCACCCTGCGCTCCGACGGCACCGTGGGCCTGCGTATGCGGGAGTACACGTACACCAGCATCACCGCGGACGCGAGCAGTACGACGGCGATGAGCGCGAACAACGTGAAGTCTGGGCCGCGGCCGCGGGCCGGCTCCCTGCTCTTGTTCACCGACGCCATCACGTCCTCGAACAATACGTCGATTTCCTGCAGGGACTGGTTGAGTTCCGCAGGTAATGTGGCTGTGGTCGACGTCACGGTCGTCACTGTCGTCGGCGGCAGAGTGGAGGTGGAGGGGGGGATGGTCGCAGAGGTTGTTGTTGGGGGGAGAGTGGTTGTGGAGGGTGGCAGAGTGGAGGTGGTGGTGACGGTGGTCGAGGTCGTCGTGGAGGGGGCGAGGGTGGTCGTGGTCTCGGGCATGAGCTCCGGGTTTCTGACGTAGAATCCCTGGACGGTTAGGTTGGATTCCACCGCCTCGATGTTGTCTTCGTCGACTATGAAGGTCTGGTGCTGGGTGGTTTCGAGGCTGCGGCCGGCGAACGGCTTCATGTACTTGAACACGCACTGCAGCTTCACCTCCCAGCCGGTTTCATTCGACAGCAGCTTTTCATCCACCCTCTTGCTGAGGGGGTCGCCGAAGCACCCCGTCAGGTGGTTGACGCGGAGCAGCGGGTCCCTGCTGCTCGCATAGTAGAAGCCGCCTGTGCAGAAGGCGCGGACCTGGCTGCACAGTCTTTCTGAATGCCGGGAGATGTTGAACCATTTCTGGGCTTGGGCGCCGGCTGGGTTCCCTGACAAATCGCATATCCACCGGTTCTGCTCCCGCACCCACTTCAGCGGGCAGTCGTCGTAGTTGTAATGATTCTCGACGTCGTTGAATATTGCGTCCGGGGCGGTGGCGGGGTGGACTTCCACGCCCGACGCGTATGCGTCGAGGCACCGCTGGCTCATTTCACCGTCGGTCCAGTTCTTCAGCTCCAGGCAGTAGGATACGGAGTCGTTGAGGCAGCGGAGCGCCTGCTCCCCCCATACTGTGGAGACCGCCTCCCTGCACAGCATCTTGTGGGTTTCCGGCCCCCACGCGGACGCGGGGGTTAGCAGTGCTGCGGCAGCCAACAGCATATAAAACCGCCTCATGGTAAAATATTGAAGGCCGCGAATATAAGAGCCGTTAGGGTATGATTTTGTTGAGGCTGTATTCT
>CAZPLO010000025.1:8380-15261 GCA_964587725.1 uncultured archaeon | reverse complement strand
GGTATGATTTTGTTGAGGCTGTATTCTATTATGCCTTCCGCCCCTTTCTTCTTCAGCTCCGGTATTATCTGGCGGACTATTTTCTCGTCGACGATGGTTTCCACCGCCGCCCAGGCTCCTCCGCTCAGCGGCGACACCGTGGGCTCGTTCAGCGCCGGCAGAATCTTGAGGAGGCTGTCGAGTTTCTTGCAGGGGACGTTCATCTTCAACCCGACTTTTTCCTCGGCTGCTATGGCGCCCTCCAAAAGCATAACGATTTCTTTTATCTTCTCTTTTTTGCCGGGGTTCTTCCACGACCCCCGGTTGGCGATGAACTTGGTGTTCGACTCCATGACGGTGTCCAGTATCCTGAGTTTGTTGGCCCGCAATGAGCTGCCTGTTTCCGTTACCTCGACTATCGCGTCCGCCAGCAGCGGCGGCTTGGCTTCGGTGGCGCCCCAGCTGAACTCCACCTCCGCCTTCACCCCATGCTTCTTCAAGTATTTTCTGGTGATGTTCACCACTTCGGTTGCGACGCGCTTGCCCTGCAGGTCCTTCACCGACTTTATTTTCCCTCCTTCCGGGGCGGCGAGCACCCAGCGGACCGGCCTCATGCTCTGCTTGCTGTAGATTAAATCCGCTACGTCAACGACTTTGGCGTTGTTTTCGAGTATCCAGTCCGCGCCCGTCAAACCCGCATCTAAAACGCCCTGTTCGACGTAGCGGGCTATCTCCTGCGCCCTCATCAGCACGGGCTCGATTTCGTCGTCGTCTATGCTGGGGAAGTAGCTTCTGCCGGTGGACCGTATCCTGAACCCTGCCTTCCCGAACAAGTGGAAGGTGCTCTCCTGGAGGCTTCCCTTCGGCAGCCCCAGCTTAATCTTTCTCGAAGCCATTTCTTGGGTTTGAATATTAGGCGGCAGGTATTTAAGTTTGACGGAGCATGGGGTGGTCGACGTATATTATCCTCTCCAACGTGGTGAGCTGCCCGTATTCGTCGGTGCACGTCACCTGCACGGGTATGGCGTATCGGCTGCATTCGTCGGAGTCCACCCAGAAGATGTTTTTGCTCCAGTGGGGCACGTCCCACCGGTATCTGGCGGTGACCTCCAATTCCGCGGTGAAGTTGTAGTATGTGACGTTCTTTGACGCATTCGCGTACTGGTCTATCATCTCCTGTGTGATGTTGGTGCCCACCGGGTCGCCGTCGTCGTCGACGCTCTCGTAGCTGACGTTGGTGAAGTCGCTTCCGCTGTAGTAGGACAGCAGCGTGTAGGTGGTGTTCCACTGGTCGAACACCCACCTCCGCTCCGTCCGGTTTACCGTAGAACCAACCCGCGGCACGAACACTGTGTTCACCTCCCGTCCGACCGTGTAGTTGCAGGTTATGTTGGTTGCGCCGAGGTTCTCTATCCGCAACGTCACGTTCTGCCGGCCCCTGCAGCTGTCGAGTGTGACGTTCGCCGGGGTGAGAGTGAAGGTGAAGGCCATCGGCGGGGGGATGCTCAGCAACGTGAAGTTGTGTTCCCCGTAGTAGAGGGTCACGAATTCGCCGCTGCTGGTTTCGTTGCCGCACCGTATCCTCTGCGTGAAGATTATCCTGCCTGTGCTGTTGGATGAGAGGGTCAGCTTCGTCTCTATTGTGGTGTTGGCTGTGACGTCCCCCATGTCCGTCCACCCGTCGCTGCTGTCGTAGTACTGGCACTGCATGGTGTCGTTCAGCCGGTATCCACGGGCGTACAGCACCAGCTTCACGTCGTGTCCTTTTATGGCGGTGACGCGTTCGCTGCTCAGCCAGGAGGTGAACAGCGGCCGGTATATGCCGTCGTAGTGGCGTAGCAGTGACTTGTCGACGCAGCCTTCGAAGGACAGGCATATTTTCCCGGCGCTGCATGACACCGTCGACGGCCGGTCGGCGCGCTGCACGCACTCCCCCAGCCTGCAAACCGGCCTGTACAGGGTTCTCACCGCCTTCTGCCGGTTGGTGCACACCCACGGCCCGTAGTATGATGTCCCGCAGTCGCTGTTCACCGTGCATTCTGAGGTGTCCGGGGATGTGGCCAGCCCGCGTGCCTTATCAAGTACGGTGTCGCGGGCGCTCCACGCCGCGGACGCGGTTTCGTTGGAGCCGTATCCTGCTATGAAGTAGACGGTCTGCCCGTTCACCCACACGTTCGTCTTCTTCAACGCTACGCCGTCGAACACCGCCTTCAGTATCTTGTTTTTGTCGGCGTCCGTTAATACGGAGTCGACTATGGAGCCGGTCTGCGGCGCCCTGTGGCCTCCGAGTACGACGATGAATTCGCTGTTCTTGTACTGGCTGAACCCGTCCTTCGACGCATGTATTACGTCCACTTTCTGGTTGTCGAGGTAGTATCCCAGCTTCGTTGCCGCCGGCAGGTCGAGTTCGTTCGACAGTATGACGACGGTGGGGCTGCTGTGGTGTCTGGCCTCTGTCAGCGGCTTCACCCGCTCCCTGTATTCCGCAAGCCAGTCTATGAAGTCTTCGCTTGACACGCAGACGCCGCAGGAGCATGTCTCCCATGTCCTCCCGAAACGCAGGTAGTCGTTGACCGCGTCCTCGTGCTCGCGCCTGCATGTCTGGTTGACGCCTATGACCTGGTTCCAGAACTCCTTCGCGTCCATGAAGTAATGCAGCGCTATGCCGATGTAGTACCAGCGGTCGCAGCCGCCGGCCTCCGACGCCTCATCCAGCCACACCACGGCTTTGTCGAGGGCGGGGCATTCGTTCAGCACCGGCTTACTCCAGGCACCCGGCTCCTGGTGGCTGAAGTCCATCATCGGCTTGTAGCAGTGCTGGGCGGGCTCGTCCCTGAAGCGGGTGTCGGGTACGGTGGAGCCTTCCTTCACCTCCTCCATGCACTGGCAGCCGAATTCGTTGCAGAGCCGCTCTGCTAGGACCTCGTAGCTTTCCTTCTCCCAGGCCGAAGCGGCTCCAGCCAGCGCCAGCAGCGCCAGCAGCGTCAGCAGTCTACGCATCCCAGCCCCCCAGTGTTAATACTTACGGGGGAGACCATATAAGAGGTTCACCCGTATCCGGGACGGTTTTTCTCCACCGCATACCACAGAGCCAGCACGGTGGCGAACACCCCCAGGTAGGTTAGCTCCATGGCGCCTGCGGAATAAGCTAGGTATGTGAGGGCCGCAGGCACTATAACCGCCGCGGCGTATCCTATCGGGTTCATCGCAGCCACGCCTTACGCAGCTTCTTCTTCCTCTTTTTTTCCTTCGGGGTTAGGTCTTCCTCTTCCTCGTCTTCGCGTTTCTTCTTCATGCTATCAGCTCCAGTATTCTGCCGCGGTTGTTCTGCCACGCCCGCGCGGTGTCCCCGGCAGTGTTGCCCGCCAGCAGCATCACGGTCTGGTTGGTGTCCCACACCCCTGCTTTGGCCATCATCCCGCTTGCGCCGGGCGCCAGCAGCGACAGTTCCTGCTCCTCCGTCAGCAGCTTGGACGATATTTCGCCTACGCCTTCGGGCGCGTTCTGCCCGCCCAACACGATTATGCGGCTGCTGTATCTGAGCCGCTGGAAGGAGGTGGCGTTCGCGTATATGACGGGCACGCGGTTGGACTCCAGGTAGTCTATGAACTCCCCCGCCAGCCGGAGGTCTATGCTGTTCGCCAGCAACACCACGCCATTTTTAGGGCTTATGGGCTTCTCCTTCAATTCCATGCCCGCGGCGGTGAGGTTCGCTATTATCTTCGACACGGTCTCGCTGGACTCCCCCATCCGCTGCTTGTAGTCGCGGTGGTTGGTGCCGCGTACGCCGTTGTCGAACCTGCACAGCTGGTTGCTCCCGTATGTGGTGAGGTTGTTGGCTATGCTCCGGTCTATGCTGTCCATGATGTTGTCGTCGCAGCCGTTGGATATGAAGTTGACCTGCTGGAACGTGTTCTGGCTGTCCGCGTAGTATGAGCCGGCGACGCAGAACAGGTGCACGCGCATGCAGAGGCTGCCCGCGTCTTCGGCGGCGTTGAACCACTTCAGCGCCGTATTGTATGACGGGCGGCTGATTCTGTCGCCGCATATCCACGCCGCCGACCCGCCCTGGACTATGGGGCAGTGGAGGTAGTCTTTGTGGTTTCCGGGGTCGTCGAATATCTGCGGAGACGCTGTAGCCGGGTGTATGGTGGCGTTGGATTCCATGGCCTCCATGCACTTCTCCTTCGCTTCAGCGCCCAGTACGTCGCCTGCCTCCGCGCAGAACTCCTCCATGAACGGGTGGTCCGGTTCAAGGCAGTCGAGGCCTTCGGAGCCCCACACCGCCTCCACGGATTCCTCGCACATGTGTTTTGAGGCTACTGGACCCCATGCGGCGGCGTTGCAAGCCAACAACAGCACCAAAGCCGCGGAAAAAAGCCGTTTATCCATTGTCAACACAGTATTACGTATATAGTATATATTACAGCCATCTGTCGAGGGTGTTTTTGCTCCTCCGTATCTTCAGCTTTCGGACGTTGAATTTCCTGTACAGCATACCCTCTTTCTTGAGCAGGTTCATGGGGTTGGCTGCGACCCCCGGCGCCATGAGTATGGCGTCGACTTCCTGCCGTAGGCTTTCGCTCAACCAGTCACGGTACCGTTTCAGCTGCAGCACCGCCGGCAGGCCTGCTTTCACGGCCTTCAACTCCACCACACAGTATCTGTCCCCGATTTTCCCGTACAGGTCCAGGAGTCCTACGGGCGTCTTGTATTCCACGCTTTTCAGGCGGAAGCCGGGGTCTACTTCACCTGGGTGTGATGCGAGGTAGTCGCGCATGTCCCGTTCAGTGTGGGTTAAATCCAGTTTCTTCTTGTCCATGAGGCCTTCATATGCATTGTAGCCTTTCACCTCCTCCACCGTAACCTTCATCTCCTCGTACGGCTTCACCGTCCGCTGGCTGTACACTATGACGCGTCCCTCCTCCAGGTCGGCTTCCGTGTCGGCGGGCGAACTCATCCAGTTCACGGGCTTGAACCCCGACGGGGAATGCACTATTACTGTTGAGTCGGGTTTGAACAGTATTATCCGGTCGCCGCGGCCGATTACGCTGCGGCTGCGGCCCCAGTATTCGATGCTGCACGCGCACACGAGAACCACGGTCCTGCGGTCTCCCAGGTCGGTGGACAGGCGTTCTAGAAGCGTTTCAGCGTCCATGAGAGTTAGAATAATGTCGGGGGATAAAAAAAAGAGAAAAAAAAAGATGTTGGGGGACGTTTACACGTCCCTTGCCTTCAGTGTGCTGCGGTTGTTTTCCCTGCAGCGTCCCTTAGCCTTGTCGATGAGCTTGGCTACTTCGCCGTTCAGGGCGTCGTAGAAGTCTGCTCCAACACTCATGTCTCCAACGTATTCCTTCACCTTCGACTTCACAATCAAGTCAGCCATTTTCTTCTTTCACCTTTTTTTCTAGAATTTCTCTTCGCAAAAAGAGATAATAAGTATATGTCAGGGGCCTTTAAAAGCGTGTTTCAGGGGGTTTTTAAGAGTTTACCTGTCCGCCGGCAGGTGGCCGGGGTGGTAGTCGACTTCACTGTAGTAGACGTGCGTCTCGTAGCACCAGCTGCCCTTGCAGGTGGTGTATGTCTTGCCTCCGGTGGTGCAGGGCTCGCCTTCCCTGCACACGTACTGCTCCTCCAGGTCCTCTAGGTAGGATTTTCGGCCGTAGTATCCGCCGTCCAGGTAGGCGTAGGGTTCGCTGTCTGCGTCGTCTGTGCAGCGGCCGTTTTCGCAGGGGTTAAGGGGGCCGCAGTAGTCTGAACGCCGTGTTATGCGGTCGCGGCTGCAGTATGATTTGCATGTTCCCGGGTTCCTGCACCCGTATGTTACGTAATCCTGGTATACTGACCCATCCCGTCCGCAGTAGGTTTGACCCCAGCTGGGTATGCCGCAGTCGCCGTCGGACGTGCATTCTACAAAGCAGTACTCTGATTGCACAGGCCCCGGTTCCGGCTCTACTACGGGCTGGCAGACGGCCTTGCCTGCGACACATTTCTCTGAAGGCCTGCACCAGTCCACCACCTCCCGTTCAACGGATTCAACGCATGTGGCGTTGGCTTCTCCGGGGTTCTCACACTTGTATGTGATATGGTCTTTTGCTATGAAGTCCTTCCAGCAGGTGAGGTTGACGTGGTCTGCGCCACAGTCCATGTCTATTATGCACATCGGAGGGGTCCGGTTCTCGGCCGGCGGAGACGACGTGTTCCCAGGAACCGCGGCTGCCTGGGGCTGTGAGACCGTATTGACGGCGAAAACCAGTGTTAAAGCCACCACAACGGCGGCTGCATAACGCCACATAATAAAATATTATGTACAATGTTCAAATAAATATGGTTAGTACGTTGATGTGCGGGGTTTAACCGGGCTTTCAGCAGCTTCCAGGAGGTATTCCCGCCATCCGGCCGCGCACGTGAACCGCCCGCCCCGACCCTCCAGCGGAATCTTCACTCCCTTCTTCACCAGCTGCTCCTGCCCGGCCTGCGTCAGTCGGACCTCCACCAGCACGGTCTCGCCCGACTCCACCGTCACGTCCAATCCTACGACGGAGCCCTTCCCGAGGACTCCCGCATCTAACGCCTCTTCCGTCAACTCCACAGGAACGTCCTTCACATACCTTATTCCTTCAACAACTGCTTCGAACATGTTTCGGTCACCCACCAAAAAAAACCAGTCTTAGTTTATTGCAGGCGGATTATAAAAATCAATCAGGCAACAGGGTTGTGAGAAAGAAAAAAAGGAAGAAGAAGAGATTCAGTTACCTCTTTTTCTTCTTCGCTTTCTTTTTCTTAGCCTTCTTCTTGGTCTTCTTGGCAGCTTTCTTCTTGGCCTTCTTCTTGGTTGACTTCTTCTTGGCGGCCTTCTTCTTCACCTTCTTCTTGGCCTTCTTCTTAGCCGGCTTCTTCTT
>CAZPLO010000025.1:0-8280 GCA_964587725.1 uncultured archaeon | reverse complement strand
TGGCGGCCTTCTTCTTCACCTTCTTCTTGGCCTTCTTCTTAGCCGGCTTCTTCTTGGTCTTCTTCTTAGCGGCCTTCTTCTTGGCCTTCTTCTTCTTGGTCTTCTTGGCGGCCTTCTTCTTCACCTTCTTCTTGGCCTTCTTCTTAGCCGGCTTCTTCTTTACTGCCTTCTTCTTGGTCTTCTTCTTAGCGGCCTTCTTCTTCGTCTTTGCTTTCTTCTTAGCCATCTTAACCAAATAGTTACTTGTTAATCATTTGGTTCGTCCGTATAAAAACATAGCGTTTATGCGAAAAAACATAAAAAAATATTTTACAAAAATTTCAGACATGTTTTTCCAGTTCGTCTCTGAAGTCCGGGTGACAGATGCCGGCCAAAGCCTTCCGTCTCTCCCTTAAGGTTTTGCCCGCGAGCTTCGCGACACCGTATTCTGTTACGACGTAGTCGACGTCGTTTCTGGTTGTGGTTACAACCGAGCCCGCGTCCAGGTGCGGCACTATCTTCGACACCCTCCCGCCTTTGACGGTGGACTGAATCGCTATTATCGACTTCCCGCCCTTCGACCTCGCAGCGCCGCGGATGAAATCCACCTGCCCGCCCACGCCGCTGTACTCCATGGTGCCGATGGTTTCGGCACCGACCTGGCCGGTGAGGTCGACCTGTATGGCTGAGTTGACGGCCACGACCTTGTCGTTTTCGCCTATCACGTAGGGGTCGTTCACGAAGTCCACTGGGTGCATCTCCACGTCTTCGTTGCCGTCGACGAAGTCGTACAGCTTACGGGTGCCCATGAGGAATGTGGCTATAATCCGGCCTGGGCTCACGTTTTTGGTCTTGTTGGTGACCACGCCCTGCTCCACCAGGTCGACGACTCGGTCGCAGAACATTTCGCTGTGGACGCCCAGATCCCTCTTATCATGCAGGGAGTCCAGTATCGCGTCGGGTATTCTCCCGTTCCCCAGCTGCAATACGCTTCCGTCGTCTATCAGCCCTGCGACGTGCTCCCCTATCATCTCCTCCGTCTTACCGGGCCGCGGCCACTCCAACTCTATCAATTTCTCATCGTATTCGACTAGGTGGTCGATGTCGGACACGTGTATCAGGCTGTCGCCGAGGGTGCGCGGCATCTCATGGTTCACCTGCGCTATCACCGTCTTCGCGGACTCGGCGGCGGGCTTCGTGTAGTCCACGGATATGCCGAAGCTGCAGTAGCCCCGGCTGTCTGGCGGAGACACCTGTATCAACGCGGCGTCGACTGGAAGGATGTTTTCCCTGAACAACCGGGGAACCTGGTGGAAGAATATGGGCGTGTAGTCCGCCCGGTCTTCGTTGATCGCCCGCCGCGTGGCGTGGCCGATGAAGAAGCTGTTGTGTCTGAAGTGGCCGGACATTTTTTCGTCGACGTACTTGGATTCGCCCATGCTTATCATGTGGACCACCTCAACGTCCGACAGACGCTGATGCTGCGACACCATTTCTTCCATAAGGTGCTGTGGTTCACCGCATGCGTGTCCCACGACGACTCTGTCTCCAGAGTTAACCGCCTTCACCGCTTCATCGGCGTTTGAAATCTTTTTTTTGTATTCCGCCTTCCAGCCCATCTTACATAATATTCGGTGTCAGCCTAAAAAATTAGTTGTCGGTGTCTCCGAGCGTGAGGAACCAGTTGCCGTTGTCGGTCAACAGTTCCTTGACTTCCTCGTCTCCGGCGTTCACGTAGACGTGGAGACCTGTTATCGAGGACTTTACGTATTTTATGAACTTCAGCCGGTGGAGGAGCGGCGAGTACGAAACAAATCCCGCATTCTTCAGGTAATTTTCACATCTGGTTCCCGGCACGACGGGGATGTGGAGTGCGCCGTATCTTCTCCCGCGGCAGTAGTCCAACGCGGCTGCGAGGAGGTTTTCAAGAATCCGTGGGTCCGTGAACAGGTAGTCCATGACTATGGCCCTTCCGTCTCCGTCATGCAATACAATGCATCCCTTGAGCCTGCCCTTCTCCCTCGCAGTCAATATCGTGTACTCCCGTCTCGCGTCGTCAACGTACTTCCACGTCAGGTAGTCCCTGTTTTTTTCGATGCACACCGTGAACTGGCTGCTGCACTCGCGCCACAGGCCGTCGAATTCCCCGCTGAATGAGCCGACCTCTTCTATCCGGACTTCCGGGTCGCGGCGGGGCCTTCTGAAAACGAGGTGGGGGCTGATTAATACGCCTGCTAGGTGCATCAGGTTCTCCCTTAAACGGCGGAGCAGGCGTCTGCCGCCGTCGTCCTCCACCCCCATCAGCTTCTTCGCCGGAACCTGGGACACCGCCGCGAGCGCGGATTTGACACATTCTCCAAGGAACCCCCTCAAACCCACCACCTTATACCGCATGTTGCTGTGGCTCAGGTGGATGAACCCCAGCTTCATCAATGCGGAGGAGGAGAGCCTGGTGGCCCCCCACCCGTATACGGCTTCGACGCGACCCTCCAGGGTCTTGAAGTGTTCTGACGCGAGCTTCGAATACAGCCCGCGTCTCCGGTAGTCCGAGTGGACTGCAACATCTGCGTTGAAGCCTGCTATAATCCTTTTTCCGCCGACCTTCATGCGGGCGGGCATCACGCTGGAGTTCCCGACCACCCTGCCGCCGGACTCGGCTATGATGCGGACGCAGTCGTCGGAGAAGCCGGCCGGCGCCTGCAGATACTTCCAACGCCACTTCTCGACGCCCCCCCAGCCTCCGAAGACTTCATTGAGGAGTTCAACGATGGCTTCTTCGTCGCCGCGCCTGTACGCGCGCCAAACCAGCCCGTCCCCTGCCTGGGAAGCCATAGAGTATATATTACAGAGGCCGTATAAAACGGACCTAACGTAGTCGGCCGCCGTTTATGGAGTAATCTGGTGTCCTGCCGTCCCGGAGCACACTGTGTATCGCCTTCGCGCACATGAGCGACATCTCCTTCCGTGTCTCGAACGTGTCCGACCCTATGTGGGGGGTGAACACGACGTTGGACAGTTTGAGGAGGGGGTCGTCCTCCCCCACAGGCTCGTCTCTGAGGACGTCCAGTCCCGCGCCGGCTATGACGCCGTCTTCAAGCGCGTGCGTGAGCGCGTCCTGGTCCACCACCTGGCCGCGGGACACGTTTATTAGGTAGGCGGTCGGCTTCATCTTTTCAAACTCTTTGGCCCCTATCAGCCCCTTCGTCTCCCCGGTCAACGGCACGAGAACCACCAGGTAGTCTGAGTCCTTCAGCAGTTCGTCGAATCCAACATATTCCGCGTCCGCCGCAGGGTCCGGGAGTGGGTTCCTGTTGTGGTATATCACCTTCATCCCGAACCCCGTGGATCTTTTGGCGACCTCGCTGCCTATGCGGCCCATGCCGAGTATCCCCAGCGTCTTCCCGTATACGTTGCGGCCGGGCAGCATCACCGGCATGAAACCCACCCGCCAGCTTCCGTCCCGCACGTACTTGTCCGCCTCCACGATGCGCCTTGAAACCGCGAGTATGAGGCCCCACGTCAAATCCGCGACCGCCGGGGACAGCACATCCGGCGTATATGTTACCGGAATCTTCCTTTTCGTGGCTGCGTCCACATCTATGTTGTCGTAGCCCACCGCCAGCTGGCTCACAACCTTCAGTTGGGGGGCCTTCTCCAGCAACCCCCCATCCACTTTCTCGTTCAACGAGCAGAACAGGGCGTCCGCGTCGCCTATTTCCTTCTCCAGCCAGCTCCTGGGCGGCGGCTCGTCGGACCCCCATTCCACGACGTCGAAGCCCTCGTCTCTGAGGTATTTCACGCCCGCCTCCGGCATCCTGCGTGTGACCAAGACCTTTTCCCCGGACATCCTACAAAACCTCTCTGATGCACTCTATCGCCTCCGAGATTACCTCCTTCGGGTGCGCGTACGCGAACCGCAGGTAGTCGAGGCCGGAGGAGCTGAACGCGGTCCCAGGCAGTGCCGCAACCCCTGCCTCGCTCATCAGGAAGTCGGCGAGGTCGGGGGAGCGCATTCCCGTCCCGGATATGTTGGGGTAGACGAAGAACGAACCCCTGGGCTTCAGGCATTTGAACCCCGGCAGCGTGTTCAACCCCTCCACTATGTGGTCCCGCCGTTCCCTGAACGACTCCATCATCCCGGTCATCCGCGGCCCCCGGAGGGCTTCTATCCCGGCCCACTGTATGAACGAGTTCGTGCATGATACTGAGTTGATGAGCATCAACGTCATCTTCTCTATGAGCTTCGACGGCGCCACCGCATACCCGAGGCGCCAGCCGGCCATCGCATAGTTTTTGGAGAAACCGTCCAGTATTATCGTCCGCTCCCTGCACTCGTCCATCTCCGACACACTATAGTGTTTTCCGCCGTATATCATCTCGCTGTAGATTTCGTCGCTCAACACCCAGCAGTCGTTTTCAGCCGCTATCTCCTCGATCGCTTCTACGTCTTTTTTCGTGAGGACGCTGCCGGTGGGGTTGTGGGGGCTGTTGAGTATTATCAGTTTCGTCTTCGGGGTGACGTTTTCCGCTAATTCATCGGGCGACAGCCGGAACTCGTTCTCCTCCCGCAGAGGCACCGGCACCTCCTTCGCACCCAGGTATGCGGTGATGCTGCCGTACGCGGGGAACCCGGGGTCGGGGTAGATGACTTCATCCCCCGGGTCCACAAGCGACGTCATCGCATAGAATATCACCGGCTTGGCGCCGGGTGTTACAAGCACCTGGTCGGTCCGGGGAGTGAACCCCCTCGACCCCCCAATGTATTCGGTGACCGCCTCCCGCAGCTCCGCCAAACCCGCGGACGGCACATAGTGCGTGTGGCCCTCCCTGATGGCCTCGCACGCTCGGTCACATACGGGCTGGGGGGTTTCGAAGTCCGGCTCACCTATCTCAAAATGCAGTATCCTCTTCCCCCTCTTCTCCCACGTCTTGGCCTTGGCCAACACATCGAACGCTGCTTCAGTGCGTATCCGCCCCGCAGCCATCGAAAAAGGCTTCATCCTATCTTTAAAATGAAGGGTAATGAACGTTAAAAACGCCCGCCAGCTGAAGTTTTATTTCCGCCGGGTTAAGGAATAAAACGATGAGCCGTGAGTGGAGGGAAAGCAGCCTCTGGAGCGGAGGGAACAGAATCTACCAGGAGAACAAGAGGGTCTTCCTCTCCATGTTCGACGAAAACGGGGGGAGCCTTCTGGACCTTGGGTGCCGGGACGGAGAATTCACAGAGGAGATAGGCAAACACGTCAACGCTGAAAAAATCGCCGGAGCAGACCTTGACGCCGGGAACGTCGAAGCCTGCAAAGCCAAGGGGATAGAAGCTTTGGAAGCGGACTTGAACGGCCGCTTCCCGTTCGACGACGGCTCGTTCGACGCGGTGGCCGCCCACCAGGTGCTGGAGCACCTGTGGAACACCGGGAACTTCTTCAACGAAATACACCGGGTGCTGAAACCCGGCGGCTACGCAGTCATCTCAACACCCAACCTCTCCTCACTCCACAGCATCGCCTTCATACTCCGGGGGTGGCAGCCCACCATCCTCCATGTGACAGACCAGCAGGTCGGCAACCCACTACGCGGCACCAGAATAGAACAACCAGGCCACATCAAAGCCTTCAACTATTCTTCCCTCAAAGACCTCGCCCGAATCCACGGCTTCACAGTCGAAAAAATCCGCGGCTACGGCTTCCACCTCCTCCCCACCCCACTCCAAAAAATACTCAGCAAACCATTAGGGAGGTGGACGGTATTCCTCACCATCAAAATACGGAAAAAACAGGAGTAGCCCCGCCGGGGAGCTGAACGTCAGCTCGCACCGAAACGAATTGTGGGGCCTTCAACCCCACGAACGCATTATCCCGTTCAGACCCGTCGAGGCGAAGCCGAAGATAAGTCCCGCATGTAAACTGGACGTGACCCTATTTAACCCCGCCAGGACCCCGCTCCCTGACAGCTTGCTTAACCTGCCGGGGTTCGCGAGACAAACCCGCGTTGATATGATAAACTTAGCCCGCATTGTATTACAGCCTGCTTCTAAAAAAAAAAAGAAACCTGCAGAGGGATACATTCAAGTTTTCAGAGAGTAGGGGGTTTGTGCCCCCGCACCCTTGTTTGTCCTTTCCGAAGCCTGTGTGTTAAGCATGTGTTACCGAACAAGATATACTTAAATTAAAGCATAATTTAGTTTTAGTAAGGTATTTATTTAAATATAGTTGATTCTAAGTATAACACATGTATGTTGAAAGGGATGTGGAGGGACACTTCGACAAGGTAGCGGAGATATACAACATTGTCGCAGTAGTGGGAGCCAGACAGAGCGGTAAAACCACTTTGTTGAGGAGGAAACTGGGTGAAGTAAATGGAGATTACGTGACACTTGACGACCCTGACGCACGGAACATGTTCAACGAAGACATAAAAAAATTCGAGAAACAATACATTGGATCAAACAAGGTGACAGGAATCGATGAAGCACAATATGGTCGGGACGCGGGGATTAAACTCAAGTATCTTGCGGATAAAGGCTACAAGTTGTGGATTACATCATCCAGTGAAACACTTCTGAGTAAAGATGTATTATCCCATCTGGTGGGCAGAGTGTCGATAATAAAACTCTATCCTTTTTCGCTCACCGAAATTCAAAAAGCAAGAAAAATAAGGGAGTTAACAGATAAAATCAGGGAGAGGTTGGTGTGGGAACACGCAGCCTATGGCGGATACCCAAAGGTGGTGCTGGAAGACGACATTGAATCAAGAAAAATCATACTCCGTGACTTAATCAATACAATGCTGTTGAAAGACGTCTCCCAGACCTTTTCGATAGACGACTTAACGAGCCTAGAAAAACTCTCAAAGTATCTGGCAGTCAACACGGGAAACATAATCAGCTATGAAAACATCACAAGCTACCTGGACATAGCCTTCCAGACACTAAAGAAATACTTGGATGCTATGGAAAAAAGCCATATCACAAAAACCATAGAACCATACTATACAAACAAAAACAAGGAACTCACCAAAAAACCACGGATATACTTCATCGACACGGGACTAAGAAACACGCTCATTAACAAGTACCCAATAGACGTGCAGGGAAAAGACTTTGAAAACTACGTACTCACTGAACTATTAAAACAGGGACATCAGATAAGATACTGGCGCACCAAAAGCAAGGCGGAAGTCGACTTCATCATCGAAAAAGACAGCTCACTCACCCCAATAGAGGTGAAGACAACAACCGCCAAGATCACATCAGGCCTAAAATCCTTCATAAAGACATACAAACCAGAAAAAGCCTACATCACCACATACAAAAGCCAGACAAAAAAACAAGAATATGGAGGATGTAAGATCACAGCCACAGACATATACGGACTATTAAAAAACATGGCGTAGGGATTCGAACTATTTTGAAATAACCCCGCCAGGACCCCGCTCGTCTACGACTCGCTTACCCTGAGCGGGGTTCGCGAGCCACCTCTGCTCCAACGTGACCCTATTTAACCCCGCCAGGACTATCACAAAGCTGGTTCGATTCCCACACTCTATTAGCTCTGACATTATAAAATAGGGGTTATTTTAATACTTTCGGGTGATAATTGACTGGAGGATGTATTACGAAGACGTCATCAACGGCTTGAACGAGGGGGGTGTCAGGTATCTTGTCGTCGGTGGTGTTGCCTTAGTGTTACATGGTATCGTCAGATTGACTGTGGATTTTGACCTCATGCTGGATTTAAGCCCGGTAAATGTCGAGAAATTCGTCTCATTGGTGGATAGATTAGGCTATAAACCTAAGGTCCCGGTTTCATCCAAGGACTTCATTGACCCCGTTAAGAGGAGGCAGTGGATAAACGAGAAGAACATGAAGGTTTTTTCATTCTATAACCCGAAAAAACAATTCGAGATTGTTGACGTCTTTGCCGAGAACCCAATCGACTTCAATAAAGCATACGAAAACAGGGTTGAAGTGGACGCGGAAGATTTTAAGATACCCCTGGTTTCAGTCGATGACTTGAAGAAACTAAAAAGGTTATCTGGCAGACCCCAGGACATAGCAGATATTGAAGCATTAGATGACCTGTCACGCCTAAAGGAGGGGAAAAATGACAGTTGAATACTCATTTAAACCCACCAAAGAATCAATAAAGCAAACATACAAACTCTCACCTAAAGACAAACTCGACTGGCTTGAACAAGCAAACAACTTCATAAACAAAAAACGGAAAAAACAACATTAGCCCCGCCAGGACCCCGCTCGTCTACCGACTCGCTTACCCTGAGCGGGGTTCGCGAGCCACCTCT
>CAZPLO010000024.1:0-18462 GCA_964587725.1 uncultured archaeon | reverse complement strand
GGGGGGGAGATTTGAACTCCCGTTTGTCGGTCGCTGTGGCACAGCACGTGCCGCTGCAGCCGACCGCCTAACCGGGCTTGGCGACCCCAGCAGTTAGTGTAAGTACAGGGTGTTTATTCTATATTAATCCCGGTTTTCATGTGGTTTTTATTGGTGTTTTGACAATATATTTAGGCCTGTTTTCAGGGTGTGTTGGCCTTCTAAGCTGCTACTCTGGTTTTCCCAGGCTTAATGATATTTCAGGTTTCGTAAAATGGCAAAGAAGAAGAAGGAAGAAGAGGCTGTTGAGGAAGAGGTTGTTGAGGAGAAGGCCGACGTCGCAGAGGAAGAGGAGGAGTTCACGGAAGAGGATGACGCGGGTTTCGCGTTCCCCATGGCGCCTATAGTGAGGCTGATTAAGGCGGAGATGGACGACGACAAGATGATACGGCGCAGGGTGAAGGAGGGGATGAACCAGTGGCTGGAGAGCCTGTGCAGGAAAATCAGCAAAAAGATGAACCAGAGCGAATACACTATGGTGGAGATAGACGACTTCAAAACAGCCATCGAACCCTACGAGATGATAGACGACGTCGAACAAGAAAGGGAACGTATTGTGGCGACGTTGGAGAAGATCAAGCAGGACTGCGACTCACTGATTATGGATGTGAACCGGAAGTTCCTAACCCCCTGAGACCGCAGATTACCTGTATCTGCGGAGTTCACGCATCCGCCTGAAATGCTCCATAGCGTGCTCTCTGTCCAGGCGCATTAACTCCCTCTGCTGGTTCTCCAACCGTTGAACCTCCAACTGCTTCTCCTTCAGGTCTTCGATGCGGTCAAGCCTCTGAATCTGCCTCCTCCAGTTCCGTTCGGCGCGTTCACGGGGGCTGATTTCTTTCTCACGCAGAAGCTCCGCCTCCTTCTCTCCGAAGACGGTCAACGACTCAATCCTGTCGGAGTCGAATGATATCTCGGAGCCTAACACCACCCGTTCAGGGGACGGCGTGAACGGCTTCTTCTGCACGTAATTGCCTTTCTCTGTGTGGGGGATTACCGCCTTCACAGTACCCACGCCCTCCTTCACCTTGGCCTCGCCCGTGGCTGGATCCACTTCAACGTCTTCGGAAAGTATGATGATTGTACCGCCGTTTTTTATCTTCAACTCCAGCAGGTGAGAGGACCTGCCGAGGCTCTCCAGCTCCGGCTCCCCCACATGCTCCGGGGCCGCAGACTCCCTGGAGGAGGGCGGCTCCTCATGGGCAGACGGTTCAGGAACTGGTTTGTTCAGCTGCTTCAGCATTTCAGCGGCCTTAGACACCTCTTCTTTCTCGGCGTTCGGCGATTTTATGACGCCCCTAAGTTTATTCTCCGCATTCTCGTCTTCGCCCAGGCTAATGTGTGCTTGCGCGGCGAGCAGGTTAGCGTCCTGGACCCAGTCTGTGTCCTTGTAGGCTTCCGAGTCCAGCATCTCGCATATTTCCAGTGCGGCTCTAAGCCGTTCCTCCCTCTTACCCTCTGGAGCAGCTTTGACAGAATCCACGGTGGCCTTGGCCGCACGGTAGAGGGCGAGGGCCCTCTGGTCCGCGGACAATTTATCGTCCCCCCCCATGCTCTTAAGTTCATCGATGGCTGTGTCGTATGTGCTCAGGTCCCCGGCTTTTTCGGCGGCGAACAGCATCCTGTCCACATACTCCGACGTCTCCCTGAAGGTCTCGCGGGCGGCAGCCTCCTCCGTCTGGGGGAGAGTCTGAGGTTTTCTTTCTCTTTTTAAGTAGCCTCCTGTTTGAATGTAATTCCACTCAATCGGTTTCTCTGGCATCCCACGAGCCTCTCCGAGCTTCTGAACCGCATCCATTTTCTCCGCATCCGAGGCTTCAGGGGAGTCCCTGACACGTGAAAACACCTCCAACGCGTCGCTTCGGTCACCCAAGCCCATCGACGCCGCCCCCCAACCCATCAGCAGACTAATCTTGTGGGGGTGGTTCGGGTCGGCCTCCAAAGCCGCCTTAAACCCTTCCCTGGCAAGCCCGTACCTCCGCTGCGCTTCCTCGGTATAGAACCTATCCTCCTGAGATACGGTGGACCACCAGTCAGGCGGCGAGTTCCGGCTGCAAAGTTGGGCGGACTGCAGGTTAACCTGAGCCCGGTGATAATGTGCCAACGCCTTCTGCTGGGGGGTGGCTTCGTCGTTGCCGAGGACCTGCTCGTACGCCTCAGCGGCTTTGTCGTAGTCGGACAGTTTCCCCGACCTCAACGCCCTGGACAGCTGCGACTGAGCTACCGTGTGGATGCTGGAAAACTCCTTCCTGGAGATTTCCTCGTCCTCCACCCGGTCCCCTGCGGCGCCGGCTTCCATACGATTTTTTATTGCATCCCCCGCCCGTCTGGTGCTTTCGCCGACGGCATAGCCTGCAGGGTTCCTTATGGCCCTCCAAACCTTCCCTATCGGCAACCCTATCGTCGCCTCCGTCACTGTCAAGGCCAGGCCGATTGTCGCACCCACCACCAGTTTCTTGTGCCTCTGGAAAAAAGAGGGTGGTTTAGTTTCCGGAAGCTCCTCCTGTGGTATCTCCTGCTCTTCTCTGCGCCTTCCGTCCGATGTCACGCTCCTAGGCATTTTGTCACCTGAACTCCCACGTGGGTGCTTCCCCGTTTAGGTAGTGGCTTGCGTTTGTCAGCAGCCCCCTGAGTGAATCCGACTTGAGTATGTTTTTGTCGTTCTGGAACGCCGGCTCCCACTTGTCTCGGGCGGCCTCCCACAGCTCTTTAGCCCTGTCCCCGTATCCCAGCTGCCGCAGCAGCACCGCGCTCCGGTTGTCGAACGCGGGACTCGCCTCATCCGCCTCATCTGGCTGGGAGCCTATGCGGTTCAACAGCATGCTGACCGCAGCCCTCCTGCCCGTGTACTTGCTCAAACCCCC
This sequence comes from uncultured archaeon, assembly GCA_964587725.1. Lineage (GTDB taxonomy): Archaea > Altiarchaeota > Altiarchaeia > IMC4 > SCGC-AAA252-I15 > WJMO01. The sequence continues at coordinate 15,559 of CAZPLO010000024.1, read as the reverse complement.
CAATGTCACCAGCGATAGCGCGCGGCCCCACAGGTTCGGCTGTATGCTGTTGTTTCTGTGGGCGATGTCGTACAACTCCGTCGTCCTGTTGACTGTCATGTCGTCGAGGCGGTTGTCCAACGCACCCCATGCGGCCTCATAGTATCTGCCCTGCCGCTCCAGGGCCTGACGCTTCAGCAGCCGGACCAGGTAGGAGTCATAGTACAGGTCCAGCTGCAGCGCAGGGTCCTGATCCTCCACAATCCGGACGTGGTGGGCGTGGACTATGTGGTTGTGTGTGAGCGGGTCGAGAGTCCTGGCGGCCTGGTCGTATCTGCGCATGGCTCCCGCATCCCATCTGAACGTCGCAAAGTTGCCCCTGAAGAAGCGGAACAGAGAACGGTCTCCGCTGTTCACCAGCGACTCCGCCCTCGCGTATTTCACCACACGGTCCTCGTACGTCCGTATGTATCCTCTGCCACCCTCCGGGCGCTCCTCCATCGCCGCCGTCGCTTCATTCGTCCATTTCTCTCCCAGTCGGAGTCTCTCCGAAGCCCAGGTGAACCCCAACGATGCGGCGCCGACCGCAAGACCGGCTATTGGAGCGGCGACTGCCGCCCCCAGAAGCGGAGCTCCGATTCCCACGCCTATGAACCATTTGCGGTTGTCTTCGCCGCTCACCCGGGAGAGGTTGCTGAGCTTCGACTGCATAACCCCCATGCCCGCCATGGCTTCCGCGTTCTCGCCCTCCACGGGGGCTCTGTTTGCGTCCACGAAACGCTGCCTCAGCCAGTACAGCGACCCGGCGATAAACCATCTGCTGGTGTTCAGCTCGTATGTGAGTTTCTCGCCCCTTGATGTCTTCCAAGCGGCGGTGAAGTCGTCCAACGCGTGCTGGTAGTATTTCTTCACGGCTCCCTTGTTCGTCTGCGGAGTCATCTCCCCGATGTCCTTCTTGGCCCAGCCGCGGGTGTTGAGTGTTACGACTGCTAGGTTGACTCCGTCCTCTGCGGAGGTGAATTTCCGGGCGTAACTGTACGCCTTTGTGAGGTCGTCGACCGCGGACATCATCTTGCCGTCGGCCTGCTCCAGCATGGCGTTCGAGTAGTAGTGCATCCACTGGCTGAGGTCTCCCATGTCGTAGTCTGTTAACCCCAGGTGCCGAGCCGTGGACCTGAGGGCTTCACCGTGTATGTTGGATAGGGCAGACTCCACTCCTCCGGCGTCTACCTCCCGGCCCTCTTCCACAGCAGCCCTAGCCTCATCCCATGCTGGGTGTCTCCTGTCCACGCCGTGGCGGTCCAGGATTCCGACCACCTCACGGAGGTCCAGGGGTTTGCCGACCGCCAGTGCAGTGCTTATTTCACGATGTGCTGACTGGTTCCTCGCCAGGTTGAGTATGAACTCCCTGCTGTACGGGTCTTCGGTGAGAATCTGTATCGCCCGTTGCTCGTGAGCCCACGCGCCGTCGAGCACCGACACTCCGTTCATTACTGTCGTGTTTTCCAGACCCGGAGCCCTCGACCTGGGCGAACGCACCTTCTCGGAGGATGTGAACTCCTGCACCTTGATGCGGGCGCCCTTCTCGGGGTCCAATGTGGTGATGGCATCGAAGACGGTCGACGCGTCTAGGTTGACCGGAGCCAGACCCTGGCGTCCGTAGGTGTTGGATTCCATCAGCAGCTCCCCGAATCCGCGGTAGCGGGCGTGGGTGTTCTGGAGGAACACGTACATCTGCCGGGCTGCCAGGAACTCCGGGGACGCATTCTCTTCCGTTGAACCCAGGGAATCCACATAGTCCTGGAATGACTTTTGCTGCATCGCCTTGCCGATGCGGGAGAATTCACCGTCGGTGGAGAACAAATCCGCCGCCATGTCGTTTATCAAAGCGTTCCTCTCCACCTCCGTGTCTTTGCCGAACACCAGGGAGTACCCTATGGGGGCGTAGGGGTTTTTCAGGGGCGCACGCAGGGCCTTAAGCCTGTCCCCGTATTTTCCGAGCAGCCTGGCCATGCGGATTCTCCCGTAGTATTCCTGCTCTTCGACTGGAAGCCCCGACGGCGCCGAGTTCTTCAAGGCCTCTGTGACAAAGTTTGAACTGTAGCTGCCCATCAATGCGCCGGTCGACGGGTCGTGGAATTTGTCGTACCTGGAGGGCCCTATCGCGAACGCGAGCATGTCTTTATGGTCTTTCTCGAAACGCTTCTCCACGTTCTTCAGTGTGTGGAACAGGGCTTCCCTGCTTATCCTGTCTTTGCCGACCAGCGACGCAATCAACTCCCGCTGCTGCTTGGTGAGGACGGATATCACCAGGTCGTCCATTGCGCTTTTTCTCTTGGCTGCTAGCTTCGGGTCGGACGTGTCCGTGCTGCTAGCCTGCCTCCACTGGGTGCTGCAGAACAGCTGCCCCACCAACCCCTTCATGTCGCGTAAGGCGTAGGCGTATGTTCTCACGTCCCCTGCGGTAACGCTGCCTTCCGGAACCTTTATTCTCTTATCCGGGTCCCTCGCCAGCTGACCCATACCGTAGTGCAGGAGCTCGTATGCGCTCTGGTCTGCTCCCTGGTGGTGGAAGACCGTGCGCATCCGTAGGTCCACGTCGGTTCTCAGGCGGTCTAGCATGTGGACTTTGTCGGCTAACGTGTATGAGTAGATGTAGAATCCTCTTTTGATGTCGTGCATTAGGCGGGCTTTCGCGGCCCCATTGACCGCAGTCTCCCGGTCCATTCCCATTGCGGCTATTTGCTGGTCGCTCAGGCCGTCCAGGTCTTCCCGGTCTATCTCGTCCGCGTGTTTCAATTTCTTGCCGGTGGACTGGTTTACCGCCGCCACCAGAGACCTGCGCTGGGCTTTCGTCAGGTCTTCAGCGCTCCAAGCATCCTTTATGAGCATGTCGTAGCCCCGTATCTTGGATACTTCAGCCCCCTCGTCGGTTCCCCCCCAGGTTCGGAGCACATAGGCCAGGGTGGCTTCCTGGAGTTTAGGCAGGCCCTCCACCACAACGTCCTGGACGTTGGCGTCCCGATGCTCCTGGCCAATGACTATCTCCCCGGTTTCGGGGTCCCGCACCACCTGGTTGTTGATGCGGGCCCATAGTTTCTCGGCCGTCTGACGCTGGTATTCTGTCTCGTTCTGGAAGTCGGGTCGCGGACCTTCGTGGTCTCGGAAGTCGAAGCTGAACTCCTCCAGCATGTGGCGAAGGAAATCGAATTTGTACTGGGGGTTGCCCACCCCGTAGACGCTCCCCTTCTGTGCGAACACGTCGTCCAGGCCTTTGTGGGCGGCCATCGTCATGTTTTTCTCGTATACGGTAAGGTCCGGACGCTCCCGGAATTCCGCGAGCATGTCTCCGTGGGCGTTATGGAATGGGTTCAGCACCGAATGCGCCTTATGCCATGCCTTCGGGTCTCCCACACCCAGTTGTATGGCGTGGCGGGCCCATCTTCTCTCAGGTGGGTACCTCATCTTGACCGCCTCGTAGCGGTCGTGGACCCGCATGGCCATGTCCCGCGTAATGAAGGCCAGGCTGTTGAACAGGTAGTCGTTGAACTGGACGCCCATTCTCTCCAGTTCCCTGGGAACGTTCTCCAGTTCACGGACGTGACCGTCCCGGTCCATATAGGTGAATGCCCCCTGCAGGGATTCGGGAATCGCTTCTTGAAGTCGTTTGTATACTTCCTTGCTCGCGTCTGATATCCCCAGCATATCGCTGGACTCGTGGCCCCAGCGGGCCAACGCCAACGCGTCGGCGACGGTGGCCTCCTCCCCTTCTTCGAAGCCGGAGACTTTCCTCTTTTTCATGCGGTGCATGATGCCGGGAAGCCCGTTTTTTTCCATGCGTTCCCTGAACTGAGCGGGGGTCTCGTCATCCTTCTTCAGCGCTCTTACTGACGCCTCTGAGAATATGTCCTCAAACACGTCCTGAGGGTCGTAGCCGGTCATCAGCGGCTTGAACTCGTGTACGTCGACGGTGGTGTTCAGAAGCATTTTTTGTATGACGCCCGCAATCTCGTCCACTGAAACGTCGTCCCGTTGCTCCTTGGCATGGCCGAACTGTTGCACGAACCGCTCCTTGTCCTCGAACGAACGCGCCCTCCGCAGTAGGGTGCGTATTCCGCCGACCAATTCAGGCAGGGCTCCTCTGCCAGACGGTTTGGAGGCTTCAGTGTCGCATATCAGCACGGGCTTGCCCTTTTCGAACGTAGGGGCTATGAATGCCCTGACAGCGGCCATGAACTGGGGTTTGGTGTATTCCCCCGGCATGTTGCTGCAGATGTTGACTTTAGGGGGTCTATGGGACTTAAGATCTCTGGCGTCCATGTCCTGGACTTGCTGGTCGAGGTCCTGTTGGGTGGGCTGGCGCTGCCGCTGTCTCTGCGGTCCCTGACTGTTGTTTTGGCTGGTCGTCATGGTGTCGGGCAAACGCCTCTCTGGCGTTGTTAAATACGGGTATTTCACGCTTAAATACTCTGAAATCGGCGAAAAACAAGGGTTTTGAACATTGTACAACGAGTTTGGGTTTTGCTGTTTTATTATAATGGCTTCCTATGTATTGTCCAGCATGGACCCGAAATACGAATACGACGGCCTCCTGGAGCGGGTGTGGGAGGGGCTGCCGGAGAAGCTGAGGAAACACGAGAGATTTGAGATTCCGGAGTCCGACGCCTTCATAGAGGGGAACGTGACCATAATACGGAACTTCAACGAAATAGCCACCGCATTAGGGAGGAAGCAGGAGCACATGCTCAAATTCCTCCTCAAAGAACTGGCAGCCCCCGGCAGCGTCGAAGGGAACAGAGTCATCATACAGAGGAAGCTGAAGAAACACGTCATTGACGCGAAGATACGGGACTACTCGAAGGAATACGTCATCTGCCACGAATGCGGACGCCCGGACACCAAATTCACCGAACTGGAGGGGCAGAAGATAATCAAATGCGAGGCCTGCGGCGGATGGTGGCCTATGCGCAGGATAAAATAAATGTTTTCACTGAAGATGCACCGCGCCGGACCGGACACGGTGCTGGCCTGCTGCGACAGAACACTGCTGGGGCGGAAGCTGACTGGAGAAGCCGACATACACGTCAGCGAAGGATTCTACGGCGGCGAAGACGCGGACGAAAGAAGATTCCTCGATTTGATGAGGGGCGCGACCATAGCCAACCTCATGGGAGACGCCATAGTCGCGTTGGCGGTGAAGGAAGGCATAGTGGATGAGAAAAACGTAATCACCGTCTGCGGGGTCAAGCACGCGCAGGTAGTTACGTTACAATGAAGAACATAGAGTTGCCCCGGAAGGTGCTGGTGGGGCCGGACGCGGTCTACGAAGTCGACGACATCGTCGCAGAACTTGGACTCCACGGGAAACCCCTCATCCTGTGCGACGAAACAACCAGGGACATCGCAGGCAACATCGTGTCCGTAGAACTCAACGCCGACAACACGGTTATAGACGAGGTGAATGAGGAGACGCTCAACAACCTGAAAAAGAAGGTCGCGGAAGAGAAGATAGAATACGTCGTCGGAGTCGGCGGCGGAAAAATACTGGACGCCGGGAAGGTGGTGGCGTTCGAAAGCAAGCTGCCGTTCATCAGCGTCCCCACCGCCGCAAGCCACGACGGCATCGCGTCGCCGCAGGCGTCGCTGAAGATGGACCGTCCCACCTCCGTGCAGGTGCACTCGCCGCTGGGCGTCATCGCGGACACGAACGTGATAGCGAAGGCGCCGAAGAAGCTGCTTGCCTCGGGATGCGCGGACGCCATATCAAACTACACGGCAGTGCTCGACTGGCGCCTAGCCCACGAAGAAAAGAAGGAATACTACGGGGACTACGCTGCGGCGCTGTCGGAGATGAGCGCCGAAATAGTGATGAGGAACGCGGGGAAAGTGTACAAAGACGTTAGCATCCTCGTCGAAGCGTTGATTTCAAGCGGCGTCGCAATAGGCATCGCCGGCTCCTCCAGACCGTGCTCGGGCTCCGAACACATGTTCAGCCACACCCTCGACCTCATATGCGAGAAACCCGCCCTCCACGGGGAACAGTGCGGCGTCGGCGCGATAATGATGGCGTGCCTCCACAACACGGAATGGCGTCGGGTGAGGAACGCGCTGAAGAAATGCAATGCGCCGGTGAACGCCAAACAACTCAGGATACCTGAGGACAAGATAATAGAGGCCCTGGTGAAGGCCCACGGCATACGCGACCGGTACACGATACTGCGCGGCGGACTCACTGAAGAAGAAGCCAGAAGGATTGCTGTGGAGACTGAGGTGATAAAGTGATGAAGGAGATGCTGGAGAAGGGCCGGCTCCACTTCACGCTGATTGACCCGGACAAGCAGAGTCCTGAACAGGCGGGTGAGTTGGCTGCGCGCGCGGAATCCTACGGCTCGGACGCGATAATGATAGGCGGCAGCACCGTCGGCCACGAACCCACCGACCGGACCACGGAGGCGGTGAAGAAAGCATGCAAGCTCCCGACGATACTGTTCCCCAGCACCGCAGCCGGACTGTCCAGGCACGCAGACCACATCTTCTGGATGATGCTGATGAACAGCAACAGCAGGCGTTTCCTGGTTGGGGAGCAGGTGAAGGCCGCGCCCCACGTGAAGAAACTGGGCGTGAACCCCGTCCCCATGGGGTACATAGTGGTGAGCACCAGCAGGGAACCCACCACCGTCGAGAAAGTCGGTGAAGTGGACAGAATAGGTGAAGATGACATTGACAAGGCGGTGGCGTACGCGTTGACCGCGGAATACTACGGGATGGAGTGCGTGTACCTGGAGGCCGGCAGTGGCGCGGACAAGCCCGTGCCGGCGGAGATGATAAGGGCTGTGAAGGAGGCGTTGAAGGTGCCGTTGATTGTGGGCGGAGGAATAAGGGATGTGGGAGCGGCGGAGAAGGTTGTTACCGCCGGTGCCGACGTAATAGTAACGGGCACCATAGCTGAACAGAATCCAGAGAAGCTGAAGAGGATAGTAGAGGCTGTGAAGTGATTACGGTAATGGACTACGGCGCCGGCAACCTGAGGAGCATAACCAACGGCCTCAGGAAAGTCGGCGCCGAAGTTGAGGTGACAGAAGACCCCGCCACGTTGGATAAAGCGGACGGCATCGTGTTGCCAGGCGTCGGAGCCTTCGGCGACGCCATGAAGAAGCTGGAGGAGTTCAAGCCGGCGGTGAAGGACGCCGTGGACTCCGGCAAGCCGTTCCTGGGACTGTGTCTGGGCATACAGGTCATCTTTGAGGGCAGCGACGAGAGCCCCGGAGTGAACGGGCTCGGACTGTTCAGGGGCGCATGCAAGCGTTTCAACTGCGACCTGAAGGTGCCGCATATGGGCTGGAACACCATAGAGAAAGTGGAGGACACGCCGCTGCTGGAGGGCATAGAGTCCGGTGACCACTTCTACTTCGTCCACTCATACTACGTAGTCCCTGACTCTCACGGCGTCGTTGCCGCAGAGACAGGATACGGGGTGAAATTCCCGTCCGTCATCAGCAAAGACAACGTCTACGCCACCCAATTCCACCCCGAAAAAAGCGGCGGCAAAGGCCTCCGGGTGCTGAAAAACTTCCAGAGGATAGTTGAGAGATAGTTTAAACTATTTAGAAAAAGTTTAAACTGTTTTGAAAAAAGTTTAAACTATTTCAAACCCAGTATCCTTATCGCCAGGTGCGCAGCATTCTTTCCGTTGTCGATGCCGACGCACGCGACGGGGACGCCCGGCGGCATCTGGACCGTCGACAGCAGGGCGTCGAGGCCGCCGAGCTTCGACTCCACGGGGACGCCGATGACCGGCTTGTCGGTTTTGGAGGCCACCACTCCTGGGAGGGCGGCGCTGAGGCCGGCGACACATATGAACACCTTCGCATCCGACTTCGACAGTATTTCGTTGAGGCGGTCTGGTTCGCGGTGGGCGCTGCAGTACTCTACACTGTAGTCTACTCCACCGTCTTTCAGAACTCCCTCCGCCTTATCAACCACGGCCTTATCCGACTTGCTGCCCGCTATTATTAATACGTCGGCCATAATACGTTAATGGTAAGATGGCTATTAAAGTGGCGCTGTTGGGCGCCGGCATGATGGGGCGGGCGGCCGCGAAAAAGATTGCGGAAACGGACGGGATGGACTTGGTGGCCGTATTCGACGTGGCCAACGTCGGCGACTACGTCGAAGGCGTGGACGTCACGGACGTCAGCGACCTGGAGGAGACGCTGGCCAAGACCAAGCCGGACGTCGCAGTCGACTTCACCGCGCCGGAAGCCTGCGTCAACAACAGCAAAACAGTGGCGGCGGCGGGCGTCAACGCGGTGGTGGGGACTACGGGTTTCACCGACAAGCAGATGAAGAGGCTCAAGGATAATCTGGGGGACGTCGGCGCGGTTGTGAGCCCGAACATGAGCGTGGGCGTGAACGTGTTCTGGCAGCTGGTGGGCGAGGCGGCCATGAAACTCCGGGGATACGACATCGAGGTCATAGAGGCGCACCACCGTTTCAAGAAGGACGCGCCGTCGGGGACGGCGAAAAAAGCGGTGGAGGTGCTGAAGGAAGCCTCCGGCGCGTCGAAGGTGGTGTGCGGCCGGGAGGGGGAGAGCCAGAGGAAGAAGGGGGAGATCGGGGTGCACAGCATACGCGCAGGCGACATCGTCGGAGAACACACCGTAATATACAGCACCCTCGGAGAACGGTTTGAGGTAAGGCATGTGGCGCACAGCAGGGACAGCTTCGCCTCCGGCATACCAGCCGCGATAGAGTTCATCAAAGGCAAAAGAGGGATGTATGACATGGGGGATGTGCTGGGGTTAAAGTGAAGGTCGTTGGGTTGAATGGGAGCCACAGGAGAGAGGGGAACACGGCATACATTGTGGGGAAGGCGCTGGAGGTCTGCGGCAAACGCGGTTTTGAGGTGGAGCAGATTGAATTGGCTGAAAAGGAAATCGGGTTCTGCACAGTATGCGACGCCTGCCGGGAGGGACTGAACTGCAGCCTCGACGACGACGTCGCCGCCATACTTGAGAAACTCGCGGACGCGGATGGGATAATCGTGGGTTCGCCGACGTATTTCGGCGGCGTCACCGGCCGCCTGCACACGCTGTTCGACAGGACGCTGCCGCTGCGCCGCAACGGCATGCTGTTGGCGGGGAAGGTCGGCGCCGCCCTTGCCGTGGGGGGCAGCCGGAACGGCGGACAGCAGGGCGTGATAGAGCAGATACACCAGTGGATGCTGATACAGCAAATGACGGTGGTGGGGGACAGGAAAACCGCGCACTTCGGCGGAATATGCGTCGCCCACAAACCAGGTGAAGTGAAAGAAGACAAAGCCGGCGGCGAAACAGTCATAAACACCGCCGAAAACCTGTGCGACGTCCTCAGTCACCTGTAGTACGAGGGTGTTTCGTCTAGGATTTGTTGCTGGCGTTCCGCAGCCTGCTTGTATTGGTCTATCATCTTGCTCATCTGGCCTATCTGCTCCTCCGTCTGCTTAGCCTTCTTCTCCAACTCCTTCATGTTGACTTCCACACCCAGTATATCTGTTAAAACCTGCAGTACGGCTTCGGCGCTTTTGGCGTCGATTATCTGGCCGTGGGTCTCACCCATCAGGCAGACCGCCTCGATGCCCAGAGGCATTGAAAGGCCGAGTAGGAGGCCGCTGGCTCCGAATATGGCGCCGCCGCCCTTGAAGATGATGCCGTGCTCCTCCAGCTCCGTCACCAGATTCGATGAGGTTGCGGCGCCGAAGACCCGGGGCTGGCTGGTTATCCTTCCGGTGCCCAGGCCGCCCAACGTGTATATGCGTTTGACGTTGAACTCCTGAGCCAGATTCAGTATGCTTTCGGTGATGCGGTATTGGCTGTCCGGCGTCAACCCCTGGAAGTCTCCGAGCAAGAATATTATGTCTTTATCGCCCTTCCAGTAGTAGAATTCCATGTTCACTAGGCGGACGGTGCCGTCGTCCTGAATCGACACCTGAGGGGGCAGATACTGTGAATACAGTTCGGCGAACTTGGTGGCGCCCAGCTCGTCCTTCATGTGGTCTCCGGCGAGTTTGCCAACCAATCCTATGCCGGGCAAACCCTCTATCAGGACGGCGTCCTTCAGTTCCGGGCGCTCCAGCACGTTCACCTGCACGTCATCCATCAGCCATCTCCTCCTTCATCAAACGCCTGTACTTGCCGTAGGGGTCCTCTGGCGAATACTTCGCCGGACCCACCGCCACGGCTTCGGCGTTACACTTACCGCATCTGTCTTTAAGAGTGTAGTGTCCGGAACCGCATCGGCGAATCCTCATTTCTCCTCCAGCTCCCTGTGGAACACGCCCGAACCCTGATGGCCTTCAATGTAGGATATGCCCTGGTCGACGGCCTTGCGCATAGCCTTCTCCGCCGTCTTATAATCCGATGCAGTCAACGTCACCCTGTACGTGGGCGCCGACACGTATGTGAGGCCCATCTCACAGCCTTTGGGCTTGTGCTTTGTTATCTGCTCCAACGCATTCCGCACGTGGACGACACCGTCCGGTTCGTAGCTGCGCAACTCCACGTAACCTGTTATCTCCACAGACGGGGGTTTGATGCTCTTCTCCACCAGTTCCACGAACTTCTTCCGCCATTTGTCTTCAAGGCCGAGGTCGTCGGCAGCCGACGGGTCGGCTGAAACAGCCTCCATGCCCGCGTACAACGACTCATAGTCGGATAATGCGTCGTATATCTTCTTGAACGCTGTTTCAGGCTTCACCTTCAATTCGGAAGCCAATAGTTCCGTGAGTTTCTTCGCGCGCTGCCGCTGCTTAACCTCCTGCAGCTTGTTCTTCCGCGCCGCATCCGAAACACGCCGGAGCGACAGGTCTATGTGGCCGCGTTTCGGGTCCGTCCTCAAAACCATTAAAACGACCTTCTGCCCCTCCTTAACGTAGTCGCGTATGTTCCTAACCCATTTTAAACTGATTTCGCTCAAGTGCAGCATCCCCCTGCGGCCGGGGTATTCGTCCAGGTCTATGAACGCGCCCTGACTGAATATGTTGTTTACGGTTCCCAGAACCAGTTCGCCGTCTTCAGGGTATTCATCCTTGGCCATGGTAAGCTTAATATATAGTATACTATTATAAGTAGTACCGCACGGGAGTATTTAAGATGAGTGAGAAAACCCACATTTTCACGGCCCTGGTGGAGCATAAGCCGGGGGTGCTGCAGAGGATCGCCTCATTGTTCGCGAGGAGGAGATACAACATAGACAGCATAACCGTCGGAGCCACCGACCACCCCGACATAGCCCGGATGACCATTGTTACGAGGGGCGACGACCAGATACTGGAGCAGGTGAACAAGCAGATGAACAAGCTCGTCAACGTCATAAAGGTCACCGACTTAGAGCCTGGGAAAAGCGTCTCCAGGGAGCTGTGCATCGTGAAGGTGAACACGCCGTCGGACAAGTCTAAGGCGCAGGTTATACAATACGCGGACGTCTTCAGGGGCAACGTCGTCGACGTCAGCCCCAAGAGCCTTGCTGTTGAGATAATCGGCGACTCCGAGAAAATAAACGCTTTCCTGAACATGATGAGGCCGCTGGGCATAAAGGAGATAGCCCGGACAGGCGTCACCGCCATGCAGCGCGGCTGACCCCCCATATTTAAAGGAGCGTTCACCTACAAGTTGGATACAACATGAAGTGGTCTTACCGGCTGTTCAGGGTGGCGGGAATATCCGTTGAACTCCATCTAACATTCCTGCTGTTTTTCGCCTTGATACTGTTGGGTGCTGGCGTGCAGGCGCTGATGTTCTTCGCCATCATATTCACGGTCGTTCTGGCGCACGAGATGATACACTCCCTCACCGCCATGATACACGGCATACAGGTGCCTAAGATAACTCTACTGCCCATCGGCGGGCTGGCGAGCATAGAGTTGCCGGAGGACCCGCTGCTGGAGCTGAAGGTGTCGGCTGCTGGGCCGATGTTCAACTTCCTCCTCGCGGGCATCGGCGGAGCCCTGCTTGTTCTGTCAAACGCGGAGTTCATAGGATACGACGAGGTGGTGTCCAGCATATTCGAGGGCACCTTCAGCATGGGAAGCGTGTCCGGCATACTCAGCGTGCTGATTTCAGTCAACCTTATATTGGGCGCATTCAACATGCTGCCTGCGTTCCCCATGGACGGCGGCCGCGTCTTCAGGGGCGTGCTGGCGCTGTGGATGGACTACGGACGCGCCACCAGAGTGGCCACCATGGTGGGGCAGTTCATATTCCTGACGCTAGCCTTCCTGGGCCTTTTGATGGGGAACCTGTGGTGGATTATAATCGGCGTGTTCCTGTCGTACGCGGGCAGCAGCGAGATGAAGTACGCGAACCTCCGGAGGATGGTGCGGGGCATTAGGCTGCGGGACATCGCCGTCCCACACATGAGCTACGCCAACAAGAACCTGTCGTGGAGGGATTTCATGGAGCTGGTGTACCGGCCGGACAGGAGAAAGTATCTGCTGGTGGACTCCGACGGAATGCTCAGCGGAGTATTGGACTTGAACGACGTGGAGCGTGTGGACGCGGAATCCCCCGTAGGCGACACGGAAGGCTCCGACTATGTGGTGTTGGAGGCGGATACTAACGTGGAGGACGCGTTGAAGACGCTGCTGTCGAAGAAGCTTGCATTGGTGGCCGACGAAGGCAGGATAATAGGTTATGTGACGCCGGAGACGGTTTCCACCTCCACGTCCTATGTCAGGTTGACCGGGGCCTGAAACCCGGATTATATAACCATAACCCGTTATACTTAATAGCATGAAGCTCTCCCGCATCACAGTTTTAGCAGCCGCTGCCGCACTGTTTCTGCTATCACCAACTGCTTCCGCGGTGCTTTGTCCAGCCGGGACATACGACCCCTTCGAATGCTGTCACGTATGCAGCGTCCCATTCGACATGGTGTGGCCTGTGAAGTCCACGCAGCTGGCAGACGAACCCGAAGACTCCCTCTGTGAAGCGGACTTCGGGTTTGGGACAGGAGGGCACTACGGCGTCGACCTGCACGCCGAAGACGGCGAGCCCGTGTATGCGGCGTTCGACGGAGTAGTCTACTGGTTCAACGAAACATACCACCTGGGCAGCGACCCGTATTACGACCCCAACTATTATTCCCTCGGCTGCGCCGTCGAACTCGTTTCCGGCGACATATACGTTTCAGGATACGAGACCCTTGATCTGATGGGTGAGACCCTGGACGTGCCCGTATACGGCATCGACGAAAACGGGGATTACACCGCATACTACGGCCACCTCATGGACAGGGTGCCCGACGGAAGCTTCGTCCGGAGGGGAAACGTCATAGGAATCGCGGGCGGCGCCCAGATTGACGAGTACTGCAGGGGCTCCAGCCCCAGCAGCAGACTCTACTTCGAGTTGAGGGACAGCAGCTACAGGTACCTGGACCCCTACACGTGCTCAGCCAACACCTGCAGCTTCTGGTATACGGTGGACGGGGGAGGCTACAGTACGGAGTCGTGCACCCCGGACCCAGCCGACGACAGGTGCATGACCACCCGGAGTGCAGAAGGCGAATACAGGTACCCCAGCTACGCATGCGGATGCTGGTACCCCAACGACCCCGTGTGCAGCGACCAACGGTTCTACGCGGACGTGCAGGTAGACCGATTCGGGAACATAAACCTGGAGTGCGACGGGACGGGATCCGACAGGGAGTGCTTGAGCGAGGTGTACGGGCTGAACGACGAGTACATGCCAGAACCCCTGATAGCCTCCTTCGGGGATAAAAGCCGGCTTAACTGTTTCCTGCGTTTAATACGCGTTTGGAACGACGGAGAATACACCTGCGGCAGGATAGTAGGGGATTCAGTGAGCTGGGACGCGGACCCCGACTGCTCCAACGTCGTGTCAATAGGGGTCAAAGACCTGAGCGAGTCGAGCAACGCAGCCTACCTGCGTCTGCAGCCCCTAACCTCCGGGACGGAGGAGGACTACTCCGACTACCTGGTTGTCAGCAGCGAATACACCGTGATAGGCGTTAACGACCGCGACCTCGTGGACCGGTTGGCCGCCGACCCGGACCTTAACACATTCGGCATCAGATACCATACAGATTATATACTGGTCAGGTCCTGCGACCTTCAAGGCAAACTCAGGATCACGACCAACTGCAAAGACGACGTGTTTATCAACCCGGATGGGGAAACGGACTACCGGGAGAGCGTGTGGGAGGAAGGCTTCACAGAATGCGTATACCAGCTGGTGGACGCCGGAAAATACTACGACTACCCCGACCTATACACCGAAGGGTTCCAGTACTCGAGGATGGGGGCTAGGATGGGGAGATTCGAGTATGAAATCTTCGACTCCGAACCCGAGTTCAAGGAGACCACGTTGGACAACACCCTATGGTGGAACAACCGGTCCGTGGAGAGGATATGGGGGTGCGACACCTGCGAACCCGGCGACACATCCTGCACCCTCGGCTCCGCCAGACACGCACTCACAGGCGAATGCGGGTACCTCGACAAAAAAGCAGACTACTACGGCTACCTGGACCTGGAGGACATGCGGGCGGCGGAGAACCCGTTATACGAGTGGGGCGACGGAGTATACGACGGCAAACTCGACTACGAAAGCGGCATACCGGATTCGGCCATCGTCCAGGACTCCATGGAATCCATAACCACCAACGTCAACGCCTACTTCGTCAAGGAGACGGAGTGGAGAGGCGAGGGCTACTGGATGCACATAGACGTCCTGGGACCCGGCGGAGACCGTGAAGTCAAGTCTGATGTGCTGGACTGGAAAAGGTATCTGATGCCGTGTGCTGCGGAATCAGATTACTGGGAGGGGTGGACGTGCTGCCGGGAATTCGACTGGAACCCCTGCAGCGGATGCAACCCCTGCGGAGGATGCTCCGAACCAGGGTGTCAACTGCACGACGGAGCATGCGAGAAAAACGTGGGGGGTGCTTGGACTTCGTGTAGCGGGTGCAGCCCAGACTGCACCACCTGCAGCCGCACAGACTGCGAACTCCACAACAGCCAGTGCCAGTGGAAGGATGTGGTAGACCGCGACATTTCGGCGTGTGAGAGCCTGCCGTCCGGGACCGACTGGGGCAACTGGGACCTCACATGCTACACCTGGTTTCCCGTAGACGATAACGGAGACCCTATAGGCTCCCAAGGATACTGCGGGTACGGCGGCGTGAGGGTGGTTGACGACGAGTATAAGTCAGAGACCTTCAGATACAGCGACTACGTGAGGACCGACCCGGGGGGGCTGGACTGCAACGACGACGTCGGGCCGGCAACACACGGCAACATGCCTGCCGTCCTCGGAGACCAGGAGAACAGCAGGGACAGGTACTGGAAGCCGAACGCCACCGACACCGAGTTCGCGTGCACCCGCACAGGATACTGCAGCGGCGAGGAAGTGGACTCCGACTGCGACGAAACAGCCGGCAGAGACGCGCGCGACCGTCCCGCCAGCAGGGAACACGACCCCTGCAGGGAATGCGACTCAGCACTCTGTCCTGATGAATGCTTCAACTACGACCTAAGCTACTACCGCCAGTTCAATGTAGACAGCCTGTGGGCGAACGTGTTCAA
>CAZPLO010000023.1:0-19290 GCA_964587725.1 uncultured archaeon | reverse complement strand
TTTATTATTCGCTGCATTCTCTTATTCTATTATGGCTGGTGTTGGCGAGCGTCCGCGCCGTCAAAACGAAGATTTCAGGCGGTTGTCGGAGCCGCTTAACCTTCCCGCCGTAATGACTGTGCCTGCCGACAGGGTGGGCCGGTTTAAACAGGTTCAAGGTTATCTTGACTCTAACCCTATTTCAGATCAGCCTCCGGAATTGAGGGCGGGCGTGTCCAAGTTCACCGGCGAAGAATTCAAGTACGAACGGGAGGATGTGGAACCTCCAGAAACGGTTTTTTTCAGGGGCAGCGACTCCGCTGTCTTGAACGCCCAATCATCCGTGGCTTTTGTGGGTACGGCTACGCCCTCCAGCTCCTCAGTGAGGCTGGCCGAGTTTTTGGCAGCCGCGGCGGCGGAATCAGGTTCTCTCGTGGTGAGCGGCGGCGTTTACGGCATAGACCAGAGCGCCCACTACGGGGCGTTGAATGCCGGTGGCGCGACGGTTGCGGTGATCGCTTCAAACCCGGAAGACGGACTACACCCGTTCATACCCCGGAGAAAATACCTGGAAGACGGAATTCTCCGCAGTGGAGGCGTGCTCTCCGAAACGCAGGAACACAACCACTCATTAGAGGAGAGGAAGGGGTTTCTGGAGAAACGGGACAGGATTATCGGCGCGCTGTCGGACGCGTTCGTGGTGGTGGAGTGCAGGAAACCCGAGGGAGGGAAGGGCTCGGCCAGCGTGGAGGGTGCTCAGAAGGCCCGGCTCATGGGAAAGAAAGTCTACGCCGTAGACTGGAGCATGTTCGAAAACCTGTACCACCGCCCTGTCACTGAAGGCAACCAATACCTCATCGACCAGGGAATCGCTGAACCCTTTCCCACAGAAGCTGTGAAATCCATGGACGACCCTCAGGAGATGAGCAGAATAAAGCGTGAATTCCAGGAGATGATAAGGAAATGAAGCCCCTCCGTCTGCTGGCGTCGATACTGCTGTGCGAGTCAGCGGGGATAATAGGTTCGGTGTTCACCGTGTCTTCGGTGTCGACATGGTATGTCACACTCAACAAGCCGTTTTTCACGCCCCCCAGCTGGGTGTTCGGGCCGGTGTGGACGACCTTGTATGCGCTGATGGGCGTCGCATTATATGTTGTCTGGCAGACTCCCGGGCAGAAACGAAAAGCCTATCTCGCGTTCGCATCGCAGCTCATCCTCAACACCGTGTGGAGTATTGCGTTCTTCGGTCTCCGCTCTCCTGCAGCGGGGCTTCTGGTGATAATGCCTCTGTGGGTCACCATAGTCTGGACTAGTCTGGAGTTCAGGAAGATTTCACCGCAGACAATGTATCTCCTCACGCCCTACCTCCTGTGGGTCACCTACGCTGCACTGTTGAATGCGGCGGTGTGGCAGATAAACTAAAAATTCTGGTTCTTCCTGAATTTTAGGGGGAATATTCCACCCTCCTGATGGGATTATCAAAAGGCGGGTATCCTGACGGTGTGAAACAGTCCTGCATTGTATGCGGGCCCCGAAAAAACATGAAACACAGATAATGGATTTTAGGGCTACTGCCTCCCTAAAAGCCAGATTATGCATAATCAGCCACCTTCAACACCCCCTAAAACACAAGAAGAGCCAAAATTCTAACATATTAATGATTTATCCTAGTATTTGAAGGTTTTTTCATGATTTTATGGTGTATGCTGTGGGTTGTGGAAAAACAAGGAAGAGAATGTTCTTTCAGATAGGAGGTTTTTTACCTGCCTCTGCGTTTCATGAAGCAGTCTTTGCAGTAGACTGGCTTGCCTTCTGTGGGCTTGAACGGCACCTGGCACGCTTGTCCGCATTCGCTGCAGACGGCGTCGTGCATTTCACGTCCGAATTTGTCCGACATAGTCTAAATCACCTCCTCTGTATATGTAAGCATGAACTCCGAATGAAGAACAAGATACCCAATATCTTAGGGGAAACGTGTTTAAAAATCCCTTCAAGGCAGTACCCAATCGGATACTGGGTGTTTTTTATGCATTATCTCCATAGTCTGGGTTGATGGACCGACTGTTCATAGTATTCTTCATAGCCGCGGTGGCGGTGGTCGCGGTGGCGATAACCTTCTTCCCGCCGCAGACGCAGATAACCTATGCTACGACCACTTCCACGACGTCGACTTCAACGTCCACTACGTCGACGACATCCACATCCACCACCCTACAGGGGGTTACGACCACCCCGACCACTACAACAACGTTGCCCCGCTACGTTGAAGTAGGCTACAGCCACCTGGGCAGATGCGGCACCGCCAGGGTGGGGAAGATACAGGAGCTGCTCGTCAACACCACCGGCAGGGTCACGGGGGTGTGGACGGACCCCCCCGGTTTCAAGATAGTCTGCGACGACGTCGAAATGCAGGACCCCTACCGGGTGGCGTATCGGGGTGGGGGGTTGGTGCCGCCGGGCAGCCCCGTGGAAGGCGTGTACGGCCTCGACGTACGTTGCGGCCGAACCCAGCCCATAGAGGACCTGGAGGACTGCCGCAACCTAGACATACTCGTCGACACCACCACCTTGGGGGAGGAATACGTTCCTCCGTCGTCGACCACGACCACGCTGGCGGTGAACCCGTATCTGGAGCGTTTCATGGGTCAGGGGTACCGGCGGGTGGACATGAAAATAAGCTGGCTGTGCACCAGCTGCGTACCCGCAACCAACAACCTCGTAATCAACGAGCCGGGCGTGAAATCCAGGAGCCTCATGTACCGGCAGGAAATAAACTATGTCATCTACGACCCCAACGTAGTGTCGCTTGAACGCGTGCTGGAGCTCGCCGGCTCCGGCGGAGACATCGAAGTAATAGACGACTACGGGATATAGTGGGTAGATACTCAAACTCCTTATTCGGCAGATAAATCCGCTCAGGATATTACACGTCGACGGTTGACCGTATATGGGGGCCGCCAGGGCTTCCATGGCCTTTTATAAGCTGCTGTCGTATGTGGTTTCATGAGGTACTGGAAGGCAGTGCAGGCTGTTGTGTTGGTGCTGCTGATGTCCGCGTTGGTGACGCTGGCGACGCTGGGGATACTGTCTCTGACCGACAAAGGATCGGCGGACGTGGAGTTGGTGTACGTGAGCGCGCAGGCCAACTACACGGGAGACCTCACAGACCTGTACAAGGCGCTCGTTCCGTCTGTTGTGTCGGTTATCTCATCATACGACGGCGACCGCCAGTATCATCAGGGCAGCGGCTTCTTCATAGACGGAGAGTACGTGATAACCAACCAGCACGTCATAGACCCGTCGGAGTCCGTGGAGGTCAGACTGTACGACGGCACCCGGCTGATGGCCGAGGTGGTTGGAGCCGACGTGTACACGGACCTGGCCGTACTGCGGCTGGAGCGGCCGGTGGTCGTGCAGCCCATAGCATTCGCCAACAGCTCTCTCATAGAGCCTGGGACTCCGGTGGCTGCCATCGGAAACCCGTTCGGACTCCACGGTAGCATCACCTCAGGCATAATCAGCGCGAGGGGCCGGATGCTCCGCTCACAGGACTACCTGATACCGGATATCCTGCAGATGGATGCGCCGGTGAACCCAGGCAACAGCGGCGGCCCGCTAGTCACATTGGACGGTCTTTTGGTTGGCGTAACCGTCGCCAAGGAAGGTGACAACGTGGGGTTTGCTATACCGTCGAACACCGTCGCCAGGGTAACACCCTACCTCATAGAGGAAGGCGGCTACACGCACCCGTGGATGGGTGTGATAGTGCAGCCTTTGACCAAGCGTATAGCGGTCCGGCTTAATCTGTCCACGTCGGAGGGGATGCAGTTGGTGGAGGTGGTCAACGGCAGCCCCGCATACGAGGCTGGGTTAAGGGGTGGCGAGGACGACGGAGACATAATAACCGAGATGGGAGGCGCCCGGCTGAGAACCTTCAACGAGTTCATGAACCAGCTCGACCGCCACCACCCAGGCGACACAGTCGACGTAACATACGTCAGAGGCGGCATCGAGTATGAGGCCGTGTTGACGCTGGGTTCCAGGCCGCAGCCGGAGTAACCACCCGGTTACCCTCCAACTTATATAGTCTCCCTCATCTAAGATGACCATGGAGATCTTATACCTCGCTGCCGCGGTGTTGTTGCTGGTAGTTGCATACTACCTGTTCTGGGGCGGTGGTGTAGAGTTCACGGGCGAGGAAGGGCCTCCGGAGATGGATAAAGTGGGAATTGAGGGGCTGGAGAAAGCCTATTTCGGGCTGGGGTGTTTCTGGGGTGTGGAGAGCCTGTTCGGGGGCGTAGAAGGGGTCGTGTTGACGAGGGTCGGCTACGCCGGCGGCACCAAAGAAAACCCCGCCTACCATAGCTTGGGCGGCCACACGGAGACGGTGGAGGTCACATACGACCCGAAGGAGACAACCTATGAGAAGCTGCTGGAGGTGTTTTGGAGCGCCCACGACCCCGCAAGCAAACCCCATAGTAGACAGTACATGAACGCAGTATTCTACGCAGACGGGGAGCAACGCCGGAAGGCGGAGGCGTCAAAACTGGAGGGAGCCAACACCCAAATACTGCCTGTGAACGAGTTCACGCAGGCGGAAGACTACCACCAGAAGTATCATCTGCGCCACAGCCCCCTGATGGATGACTTACGCAAAAAGTTCAGTTCGGAGGAGGAGTTCATCAACAGCCCAGCCGCCACAAAGGCGAACGCGGCCGCCGGAGGCCATGAAGTCGACCTCCGCCAGTGCGGCCTCTGATTTATATATCAGGCTGCAGCATGTTGGTTTATGGATGTGGCGTCTGAAACCGGGGAGGCAGCCGGGAGAATATACAGGTCTCTGGGGGACATGGGGGGTGCGGCCAAACTGCCTGAGATTAAGAAGAAGCTGAAGGACAAGAGATTCGACTACGCAGTCGGATGGCTGCTCCGCGAAGGAAAAATATCCTTAGACGACGGCACGGTTAAACTGTGTTGAACGGAATATGGTTCACGCGTCACACTGCAACCGGTGCGGGTCACCCCGCACCGGCGGCTCATCATGTCCGGTGTGTGGCGAACCATACTCAGACTCGCAGAGGAGACACAAGTGACGTTATTCAGCAGGCGACCCGCATCATCGTGCTCAGGTCCTCGCACCTGTTACGGATGGTTGTTTCTGTTACGCCTGTGAGTTTCTCGGCGATGTTCCGTTGCGTGCGTTTGTCGTCCGTGGATTTGCCTGCGAGATACAGTGCGGCAGCCGCCGTCCCAGTGGGTCCGCGGCCGGAGGTAACGCCCTTCTCAATAGCCTCCTTAAGTATCTCCACCGCCTTCGCCTCTGTTTCTCCGCTGACGCCTAGTTTGCTGGCGAAACGAGGCACATAGTCTATGGGCGTCGCCACCGGCATCCTCAGTCCCAGGCGCCTGCACAGGAAACGGTAGCTTCTGCCGATGTCCTTCACCGTCACGCCGCTGGCGTCCGCCAACTCCTCCAATGTCTTGGGAGTCTGCTGCTTCTTACATACTAGATAGACTACTGCTGCGACGACGCCTTCGATGCTGCGCCCCCGCACCATCCCTTTGGCGGCGGCCTTCCGGTACCACATCGCGCATTCTTCGCGGGTGTTCCGGGGTATGCTCAGGTAACTGCATATCCTGTCCAGCTCCGGCAGCGCAATGCTCAGGTTGCGTTGCAGGCTGTCGCTCATCCGCGCCCGCCTCTGCCACTTCCGCATCCTGTACAGTTTGGCCTTATGCTTCGGGGAAATATGGCTTCCGCGTATGTCCCTGTCATACCGGTCTATCTCCGTCGTCAAGCCCTTGTTGAGTTTCGAGTACTTCACGGGTCCGCCTGTACGCGCCCTCCTGGCGCGTTGTTCGGGGTTGAATGCCCTCCACTCGGGCCCACTATCCACCAAGCTCTCCTCCATCACCAGGCCGCAGTCCATACACACCATCTCCGCATGCTTCTGATCCAGCCTGAGATTCGTTCCACCACAGTCCGTGCATTCGTGCAATTGTTTCGTCTTAATCAAAGTCGATTCACCTCTGGGGAAAAACCGCAAAACAGTCGAATAATGTAGGATAACATACAATCCAAAACAGAATTGTATGGCGTGCAGCATACCCCTATACACTATAACTGAGGACACCTTTATAAAAGTCCCGGTTTATAAACGGATACCTACCCGAACGTGAACGTGTATGCCTGCAGCCCCGGCTCCTGTGTCCTGAGGCGTAGTACGTGTGTGCCGTAGTCGTCCATGTCGACCAGGTTGTAGAGCATTTCCTCCTGCACCTGGACTGTTTTGGTTGGTTGGCTGTCGACTAATACCTCCATGTCGACTCCGTCTGGGGAGGAGGCGACCATGTGGGCGCGTTTGGCTGTGAACTTGAATATTACCTCGGCGTCGCCGAGGTTTTCAGCGTATTCTTCGTGGATGTTCCATTCGCCGACGAGGTAGAGGCTGTTGTCGGCTATCCCCTCAGGGGCGTTGAACATCCGGCGGCCGGTGTTCCCCGGCACCCCGTTGCTGAGCAGCTCGTTCCTGCCGGCGCCGAAATACACCTCCGGACTGCCTATCCTCCCGAAGTCCACGTCCACTGCATCCGGCCACGTCTCATCCAAGCTGACTTCGGCTTCCAGGCCGAGGCGGCTCCGCCGCTCCTCCAGCAATTCGACAATCTTCTCCTCCGTCTCCTCATAAGCGCCTTCGCCGGCGTGGTCGTAGACGATGAAGCCGTCGATGTCAATCAAATACTTCCGCGGCCAGAAGCGGTTCCGGTACGCGTTCCACGTGGAGTAGTCGTTGTCCAACACCACCGGATACTCGATGTTGAATCTCTCAACAGCGTCGCGGACGTTGCCGATGTCCTCCTCGAAGCTGAACTCCGGCGTATGCACGCCGATGATTTCAAGGCCTTTGTCACTGTATTTATCGTACCAGCTGTTTATGTACGGGAGCGTTCTCTGGCAGTTGATGCAGCTGTACGTCCAAAAATCCACTAAAATAACGTTCTTGCCGACCAGCTCGCGGACGGTGATGTTGTCGGCGTTGATGAAGCCGCTGGGGTTCACAATCTCCTTAGCCTGCGGATACTTCCCCAGTTTCTCGGTCACATTCAACCCCACCTTCTCTGTGACGACTGGCGGCTTCAGCGACTCCAGGTAGAGTATGACCGCTGAAATAGCCACCAACGCAGCAATCAACTGCACATGCTGTTTTTTCATGGCATGAACCACCCCGTCAGGAACTCCACACTAGCCACCCTGCTCAGGTACCCGGCGAACACCAATACGCCGATTAGAATGAGGAACCATCCGAACAGTTTCCTCACGCTCTCCAGCAGGTGGGCGAAACGGTTTATCAATTCAACGGACTTGGACGTGAACAGTCCCACCACCAGGAACGGCAGGCCCAACCCCATCGTGTAAGTGAACAGCAGCGTGAACGCCACCCCCGGCTGCGCGGACGACAACGCCAGTATGCTGCCGAGTACGGCGCCGACGCAGGGGCTCCACCCCACCGCGAAGGCGAAGCCGAAAATAAAAGACGTCAGATACCTGGACTTGAATTTTTTAGTAACCTTTAGTTTATGCTCCTTCTCCAGCCACGGAATCTTCAGCAACCCGGTCAGGTAGAGGCCGAAGAATATTATGAACGCCCCGCCTATCCTTGAAAGCCACGTCTGCAGGTCGTATGCCACCGACTCCAAGGCGGTGTTCAACAATACGCCCAGGAGCGAGAACACCAGCGAAAACCCCAACACAAAGAATACGGTGCTCAGGAAAATCTCCTTACGGTTGGACTCCGCCTCGTCCAGTGAAGTTCCAGCGAGATAAGCGAGGAAGCCGGGCATAATCGGTAATACACACGGTGACAGAAAAGACACCAGTCCGGCGGTGAACGCCACCAGAATCCCGACTTCACTCACAGGTAATCACCTACGTTGTCGAGGTAGTCCTGTTTGCTCCAAGTCTCCTGCGTCTTCAGCAGCCGCTCACCGTCTTTGACGAACACCTTCGTGTGCTGGTAGCTTATCCCGTATTCCCTGGCCAGCTGCTCCTCCTCCGGCGTTACAAGGTCGTCGCGGTAGTTCACCCTGAACCCCACGACACCGCCGTCGAGTTCGTCGAACGCGTCCATCATCTTAGGGAACTCTTCGGCGCATATGGGACACCAGTCCGCGTAGAAGTACAATACCGCCAGTTTCCCGGACGCTATCGCGGCGTCGTAGTCCGCCTGGTTATACTCCAACAACGGCGACTCCGACCCGGCCAACACCGTGCCCGAGTAAGACATGCCGTCATCCATCGTGGAACCATCGGCCATGGAGTCGTCTTCAGTCATGGAGCCGTCGTTCATGGCTCCTGTTTCAGTGTCCGCCCCGGACTGTATGCAGCCCATGAAAAGCACTAGGACGGCTAATCCAACCAGAACTCTCGGTAAACGCATTAATTCCTCCGCTTAAGCGTAAAGAATACGGGTATACAAATACCCCAATATCCCCCTGAAACCCTACTTATTAAGCTGGATTCCTTAATTCAAGGAACGGAGGACTGATTTAATCTTGGCGAGAGGACCTAAGAAACCGCGGTGGTACACTAAAAAACGGAGTAAGAAGCCGAAACACAACTGGAGCAACGACGGCGGCGGGAAGAAGAGGATGCTGGATGTGGGCCGCGTCAAATACTTCCGATTCGACCTCCAGGACATCCTCGCCGACACCGACGACCAGGACAACCGCAGCGTAATACGCGCCAACATCGCCGCCAAAGCCCGCCGCAACGGCATACAGGACGCTAAAGAATACATAGACACCCTCGGCGACGACCTCGAACCCAAATTAGCCGACGACCTGAAGAAACTCTTGGATAGATACAGCACCTACCGGTAAATATTTCTACCAGAAGCACCCAGTATACCCGACCAAACCCCTTATATAGTCTGCGGAACACATAGCTTCCCATGCGATACATGGTTTTCCTGGTTGTGTTGTTGTTTTCAGGTTGTGTGTGCGTCCCCTCCGGCGGCGAACCGTCTTCCCCCACGTACACGCTAGCTTCACACTCCACGACCCCGTCTCCTCCTCCGCTGCCGGATGATACTGTCCAGACCACATCCACTCAGGCGACGCCGTCGACCCAGGCCGTGTCACCAACTACTACTTCGACCATCCCCTCTGCCACGACTTCTACTACGCAGCCGTTCAACGCAGAAGACGTTTTGGTGCAGCTGGCGGGCTGCGACAGCGACGACTACGGGAACGCGATGGTGGCCGGCTACGTCAGCAACCCCACCACCCAAGACATCGGAGGATTCAGGGTGGTTACCGAGTTGCAGACGGCGGGCGGGGAAGTTGTCGCATCCAAACACGTGGTGGTGTTGGGGCTGCCCGCCGGCACCACCCGGCCGTTCAGCGTAGTATACCAGCAGCCGCCGGCGTGGACCAAATGCAGGGCGTACGTCACCGCATCTTAACGTATTTCTCGCACAGAATCCGCCCCATCTTGTCCTCGAGTGCGGTGCAAAGTGTGGTGTTACCTGTATTCACCGCAACCTCCATAACACACGATTCCATGCTGTCCAGGTTTTCAATCCGGCTGCAGAGGCTGCTGTTGAGGCTCTGCACCGCAACCTCCATGATGCAGGCTTCCCTGTCTCCTGAATCCAGCAGTTTGCAGACGTCCGCATCCAATGATTTCAGGGCCACTGAACGGATGCAGGAGCGCCGCCACAGCGGGTTCTGAACCAGCCCACACACCCCCGGGTCTCCGCATGCTCCACCCGCCTCCACCAGACACCAGTCCCGCTCCACCGGATGCTCTATCCTCGAACACGACTCCGGCGTCGGCAGCGTCGTAGTCGTGGTGGATGTGGTGCTGGTTGAGGTGGTAGTCGACGTGGGCGTCGTAGTAGTTGATGTGGTAATGGTTGATGTTGTCGTCGTAGTCGAAGTTGTTGTCGAGGTAGTGGTTGTTGTGGTCGTGGTGGTGAGTGCGTTGAATGTCTCGTTGACGTCGGCGAGGCATGTCTCACGCAGCCTGCTGTCCCCTATCCTCTCGCATATGCTCTCGTCCAGTTCTATGACGGCGTAGCACCAGAGGCTCATTTCAACGTCCTCCATGTTGTCGCACACTTCCGCGTCTCCTTGGTCCGCGTAGGTGTCCCGGAGGCAGCTGTCCCTGTAATCTCCGCCTTCAATAAATGCGCACACGCTCGCGTTCCCGGAGGCCACGCCCACGTTGTAGTAGCAGGAGTCCCGCCAGAACTGATCTCCCACCACCCCGCATAGCCCGGGGTTTCTGGTTGCCGCGGCCACACACGCATTCTGCAGTTCCGCGTCTACCACGTCGTCGCATACGCCGGGGTCGCGTGAATCAAGCGCCAGGTTGGTGAGGCACCAGCTCCTGTCCGCGCCTGAAAGGCCTACGCAGGAGCCTGCAGCCTCTGCCTGAGGGGATCCCAGACACCCCGATAATGCTGCAATAAAAACCGCCAAAATCACCGCACGCATAGCCTACACTCTTACGCAGCCATACACTAAAAGATGTTTTTAAATACGAATCTCATTCTATACCATGAAGGGTGGTTGGCTGTTTTTGCTGCTTTTTTTAGCCGCTGCTGCTGCAGGGCAGCAGATAATGTGCTCCAGTATCCAGGACCCCGTCAGTCAGAGCTCATGCGACATAGGATACTGCGCAGAGGGTGAAGTGTGCGTGTTCACATCCTCCCCTGCTCTGACGCATGTTGGCGGTTACTGTAGCTGCCAGGCCACAACCACCACGCTGCAGCCGTGCACCCTAAACCGGAGGACAGGGGAATGTGAGGGGTACTGTAGCCGGGGGCTTGTGTGCGCGGAATACTATGGTAAGTGCGCGTGCGTCACAACAACCACTCAGCCGAAGGCCACCACCACCCTGAAGACCACATCCACCTCCAGAACAACGACCTCCTCCACCACGACTATATCGTTCATGATGGCCGGCGACATCGTCGTGCAGTTTCCCACCACCCTCATGCCTGGGATGCAGGTGAGCCTGCCGGACATGGACGGCGACGGCATACCCGACGTCTTCGACAACTGCGTCAACGACAGCAACACCAACCAGATAGACTTGGACATAGACGGCGTAGGAGACGCATGCGACCTCTGCCAGTGCATAGCCTGCACGGAGGCGATAAGCGAAGACCACATGTACGAGTTCAACGACAAAAACGGGTGCGGCTGCGACGACAGCGACGGCGGCGACAACAAATGGGTGAGGGGCACCATCGACCGGGCGGAGCCCCCGGATGGGGACGACGTTGAGACGCCGCCTCAGAGGATGGTCATGGAGCTCCCGCCGTTCCCCACCACCACCGTTGAAGGCGCCGGCCTTATGATGAACGTTCCAATGGCGACGGTTCCAGAGCAGGTTATTGTGGTCGGCCCCCAGGACTATAACCCAGTGCATTACACGGACTTCTGCAGGGACGAAGACACCCTGGTGGAATACTACTGCGACGAAGACGGCCTACATAGCGTGGAACACGTCTGCGATAAAGGATGTAGCCGGGGGAAATGCGACTGCGCGGTACCGGACGGCAACGACCCCTTCACCTACGTGGGATACGAGGGGATATACAGGGACCGCTGCCTCAGCTCGCAGACGCTGGAGGAACACTACTACCACGTCAGCCACAACCAGTGCGTCCACGGCACGCGAAACTACGACTGCGTAGCAGGCTGCGAGGACCGGAAGTGCGTATGCGGGGACACAGACGGCGGAATAGACATCGTCGACAGGGGTACGACGGCTAAAGGCCACACAGACTACTGCTTAGACGGAGACACACTCCGCGAATACTACATCAGCGACACCGCCCCCTGCACGGAATCACATCAGGACATAAACTGTCCCGCCAGCTACGCCTGCTACAGCGGGGAATGCAGGCCTGCCAGCTGCCTCGACGGCGTGCAAAACGGCAACGAAGCCGGCGTCGACTGTGGCGGCTCATACTGTCCCCCGTGCAGTCCCTGCGCAACCGGCGCCAAATGGGCTCCAACAGACGGGCCCTGCACCCAGAAGTGGCCAACCAACCAGGGCCCGAAGATAAAGGGCAACACGGAGCTGGACAGCTGCGAACTCTACGAGGTATGCGACCAGAACCTCGACTTCATCGTGACGGACGCACTACGCTGCTGCGAAAACGAAGACTACGGCAGCGTCCTCACCGGCCCGAGGAAGGCTGGGAAAGAGGCTGCGTGCAATTGGGCGCGGATGAAATCCAACATCGACTCCGTGTTCACAGGATTCAACTTCAAAAAATGCCTCGCACACTACGCGGCGTCGGCGTTCGGCTACGCCGCAGTGTACATGCAGGGTTACTTCTATGGGGAATGGTGCTGCTACGGCCACAGCATATGTCCGGACAGCTGCAGTAAATGGGGTGTGAACCCCCATGCATGGCAGATGGGTACGTCGGCTAGCTGCGCAGGCGACGGCGGAGCCCGCCCCGACTACCAGATGGGCGGCCACCGCTGCGTATACAACAAGGTCGGGATATGCAGCATATCATGCACCAGATGGGGTAAGGCAGGGTACTGGCATTCGGACACAGACTGGGAGTCGAACAGCGATTCCGTGGTGGATGTGCCGGCGCACGCCAGCATCAACCGCCTTTCAACCGGCACCTGCGTCGACTACAGCGTGGCGATGACCACCATATTGAGGAAGCTCGGCTACACCAAAGAACAGGTCTACAGCGTGGACGGCGACGGCCACTGGTACAACCTCATACGGTTCCCTGGCGACGCGAAATGGCATTACCTCGACACCACCGGGAACAGGGGCAGCGAGATAATGGGCGGAGCAGGGTATCCGGAGATAATAAACTGGAGCGACCCGGCCAGGAAATCTCTGACATACGATTACTGCAGGAAAATGGACGACGGATGCAGCAACGACGAATACGGAGAAAGCGTCAGCAGATGCCCGTCCAACAACATGATATACGGCTGCGAGGGGATACCGAGATGAAAGCGAAGGCTTTAATCGTGTTGCTGCTGCTATTATCCTGTGCCGCGGCGCTGGAGCCGCTGTCCGAGGAGCCGCCGCCCGGGGTTCCAGCAGACGCTGAACCTGCGGAGGAGGCCGTGTTGGACGAGGCTCCTGAAACGCAGGCGGTCGACGTGGACCTCATCTTGGAGCGCGCCGTCCCCGAACAGGTAGAGGTCGGCGAAACATTCACCGTCACCTTGACCGTCGACAGCGCACACGACGGGGGGCTGGAGATACTGGTGGTGGACCCCATGAGGGCTGGAGCCACATACTTGGACGCGCCCGAACCGTATGTCGTACAGTATGAGGGTCTTGAGGTTTCATTGATGCGGTGGACAGATACCCTGCAGCCCATGGAGACCCGGGAGTACACGTACCGGATAAGGGCTGACAGCATAGGCACCATAACGATGCCACCCGCCTCCGTGAACGACCAGTACGGGAACACATTCGAATCCGACCCCGCGTTCGTGGAAGTCGTCTGCAAACCGGACGGCGTCTGCGGGGAAGGCGAGAACGTAATACACTGTCCAGAAGACTGTCCCACCGGCTCGGCGGATGATGTATGCGACGGAGCAGAAGACGGTCGCATCGATCCCGACTGCCTGCCGGAGGCAGAACCCGACTCAACCTCGGATACGACGCAGCCGCCGCCCGAAGAAGAAGATGAAGAATCCGGAATATGCAATCTCCTGCTGATGCCGCTGCTGGCGTTCGCCGTCGCCGGGTTGTCGAAGACAATGCATTTAATGTCCTAATGCCAATACCTTCTATGCGCTATCCAGCATTCATGCTCCTGGTGTTGTTTTCAGGGTGTCTGTGCTGCAGCCCCGAAGCCCTGCCCATCACCCAAACATCAACCACCTACTCCCTCTGCAACCCCCCGTACATTCAAGCCGGTTCCGAATGCTGCCTCGACGAGAACAGTAACCGGATATGCGACGGTCAGGAAGCCACCACTTCAACGTCGACGACGTCAACCACATCCACTACGACGTCAACAACCACGTCGACAATGTATACTACCACGTCCACAGTCGCCCGGATAGAATGCTACGTCAACGGCGACTGCGGGGGGCAGAGGGAGCAGCGTATCTGCTACAAAGGCGACGTGTACCTGCAGCGTATCTCCCCCATATGCAGGCATCCGGGGACGCCGCAGTCCACGTGCGTTGAAAAGACGACGTTGGTGGGCCAGACCCTGGTGTCTCAGGCTACGCCGGCTGAACGCTGCAGCAACGGATGCAAAGACGGCGTCTGCCTCTAAACCTGTATGACGTTGGATTCACCGTCCAACGCGTGCATCAGTATCAGATAGTCTTTCAGGTGCCGGGTGACTAGGAAGTTGTTTCTCACGTGCTCCTGCGCGGCGGCTCCGATTCTATCCGCCAGCGACTTGTTGTGGAGTATCTGGCGTATCCTCTGAGCGGTCCCCTCCACCGAATGCACCAGGAACCCTGTGCGGTTGTTGGCCACCTGCAGCGGTATTCCGCCGACAGCCGCCGCCACCACTGGCTTGCGCTTCCACATCGCCTCAGTCACAGTCAACCCGAAGCCCTCCTTCAGAGACTTCTGGATGACCACGTCGGATGCGCGTATGAACGCGTTTATCTCCAGGTCGGTGTGGTGGCGCGCCGACACGTGTATGTCAGGGTCGCCGGCGGCCTTCTCCACCGTGTCCCGGTATACCTCCAGGCCTTCGGGGTCGTCGTCCGCCGCGCCGCCCGCAAGCAGCAGCTGGCAGTCGCAGTGCCGCTTCACCAGACGATAGGCGTCTATCACGCCCTCGGGGTCCTTGAGGCGGTCGAAACGCGACACCTGCGTGATGAGCGGCCTGTCCCTGCTTATCCCCTGCTTCTCCATGACCGCGTCCACGTCCCCCACATTCAGCTCCCTGTTTTTCTCATTCAAGGGGTCGATGGACGGGGGTATCAGGAACCGGCGTGTTTTCACGTCCCCCCGCGCATACCGTTGCATGGAGAAGACAGTGGCGTCGTATTTGTTCATGAACCGGCGGAGGAACTTCCACACCTGAAAGTGGGGTTTGGACACGTCAATGTGGCACCGCCACACCCAACTCCCCCTCCCACGGTGTTTTATCAGCGGCGCCGGCTGCGGGTCGTGTATTATGGTGTACCGACGGTCGAATTCCATGTCGACGGCGTTGGCTTCGTTGGTTTCCAAATACGTCTGGCATGCTTTCTTGTCCAAATCCAGCGGCGCCCCGTGCAGTGCGTTGTGCATCCTCTTGGTGACGTGGAAGAAGTCGCCTCCACCTCTTATCACATCCCACCGCGCATCAACCCCCAAATCCTGGAACAACGGTATGAGGCGGTTGAGGAGCTCCGCCACCCCCCCGCCGACGGCTGTGGAGTTCACGTGCTGCATGCTCGGCTCGTTGAGGCGTTCGCTCAACGCGTAGAGGCTGTCGACGGCTTCGTCGCCCGCCACCCCCCGGTACGATTCTATGTTCACCATACCTCCCCCCCTATAAGCTCGAATATATCCTCCTTCAGCTGCTCCAGTGAATCGTATCCATAGGGGTCGAGTCTCTCCAGGCCCTCCGCCACTTCGGGGTAGCCCATGACATCCCCAACCCACCTGCTGAAGTCGTTGACGGGCGCGTCGAACACCATCGGCGACACAAACATGTGGTAGAACATGCTGTTCAACCCTATGTCCTCGAACACGTCCACGAACTCCCGCACACTCGACGCCGTCTGCCCCGTGGGGTAGATCACCAACACGCACCTGTTGAAGTAGAACGCATTCTCCGCAGCAACCTTCGGAGTCTTCCGGCCGCCCACGTGTTCCTCCAGCACCCGTATCATGTTGTCCCTGAAGGCTCCGATGTCCTTCGGCGACTGCAGGTGCACGTTCATCACCTTCTCCACCAGCAGGTCGTCCCCCACCACCTCCCCAATCCAGTAGGTGAAGTCGTTCAAGTACTCCGGGGGTATGATGTGGTGGCCCATCAAAGGCAGGTAGAGATGGCAGAATATGGAGAGGTCATCCACCGTCCTCATGGCATCCAGCAGCCCCCGGAGGTTCCGGGCGCTTTTGCCGGTGGACTCCACCATGTACAGGCAGTTTTGGAAGCGGAACGGCTCGGCCATGTCCTCTTATTACGACCCACAAATAAAAATGTGGCGGTCACGGGGTGGGGTGGAATAGGCGGTGGTATTCGTCCCTTATCATGGTCTTGTGATGTTTCTCCTCCATGGCCAGCCGCAGGAACAGTTCACGGACTTTGCCGGTTGAAGCCTCGCCCAGGGTGATGTAGCGGTTCACGGACTCCTCTTCCTTGTCCATGGCGAACTCGAATATGGATTTAAGCCTACGGTCTTCGGAGGATGGGACCGCCCTCATGTCCTTGGCGAGGTTCACCCACTCTATGCCTGAGACCTGCACGTCTATGTCGCCCCCCAGATCCAGGCCCTCTAGAAACTGTATGTGGCGTTCCTCCATCTTGGCCAGGTTCCTGAACAGGGTCTCCACGTCCGGTTTCCATGATTCCTCGGCCCAGCGGAGGTAGTTGCCGCGGGCGTGCATCTCCCACTTAACGGCCGCCTCGACCGCATCCTCCAGTGAAGCCATCACAAACTATTTTGGTTTAAGCATATTAAATCCCGGAACCAATTCATTTACATGGCGTCGAAGACCAGGATCACCGTTTTCTCGGCTGTGGCGATTGCTTTGATACTTGCCGTCCTAATAGTGGCGGGCGTCATAACCACCACCACGGCGGCAGCCATAGCCGGTTTACTCGTCCTCGGCATGTTGGTGTTCCACGGCGGCGCCATGGAACTGACCTCAGGCCTCTCAGACCACGAAACCTACCAGCAAACGATTGAGGAGCAGGAGGAGAAGAAGGCCAGGGAGGAGGAGTTCTGGCGGAAATACTGGGGCGAAGAAGAGGAATAAACTTTTCCCCCACTCTAGGGTCTTTTTTAATAGCTCCCCGGGCGATGGCTTAACTATGAAAGGCCAGATGCCGGACTGGAGGGTCAGCACGGTGGTGTCAGACCCGGACTCCGGGAAGGACAGGTGGACGAACATTGGGGTAGCGTTCGAGGGCAACGAAACCATAACGGTCCTCATAGACGCACTGCCGGTGAACGGCAAAATCATCCTGCAGCGTCCGAAAAAACGGGAGGACAACTAAACAACCCTCCCCCCCCTCTTTATTTTACACTCCTTATCATGTAGATTATCTTCTCCTCTCCGCCTCCGGGGCTGCTATACTCCGACTCCGACACACCCTTGAAACCCATCTTCCCCCAGAACAACCTGGCGGGGTTCTTCGCCCTCACATTCAATATCACGTGCGTGAAACCCCTGCCGCCGAGGTAATTCAACGCCTCCCGCAGCAGGACCGTGCCTATGCCCCTTCTCCTAAGCTTCTCCTCCACGACCATCAAGTCTATTTCACCCATCCGCCCCACCTTCGAGAAGGGGTTGAAGACGTCAGCCCTCACGGTTATAAAACCCACCACCACGCCTTTCTCCTCAGCAACCAATGTGGTGCAGTCCTTGTCGGCGAGCAGCTCCATCCACCGGCTTTCAGAGTCCAGGTACTTGAAGCCGGCTTCACCCGTTCCCAAGGCTATTCTGTCCCGGTTGAACTCCCTGTAAAGCCTCCGTATGGCGGCTGCATCCCTTTTTTCCGCAGCCCTGACTTTCACAGAATCTATTACACGCCAGGGTTAATCAACGTTCAAACCCCGTATTTAACGTCTCCGGGGTCATATATTTGAAAGGTGAATCGGGTTGAAGCTGACTGAATTCTACGGCCACGTGAAGACGTTCTTGGACCTGATACGGTTGAGGAACGCGTTCATAGCGTTTGCGGGCGTCACCATCGGAGCCCTGGTGTTTTCCCTGGGGTCTCCGGTCCGGACTGCGGACGTGTTCACCGCAGCAGTGTCCGCCGCATTAATCCTCGCAGGCGGCAACGCGTTGAACGACTACTTCGACGTGGAAATAGACCGCGTCAACCGCCCTAAACGCCCCATACCGTCGGGGCGGGTGCTGCGGAGCGACGCGTTGATGGTGGCGTTCACCATGTTTCTCCTCGGCCTGGGCCTCGCTAAATCCATAAACGACTACTGTCTCGCCATATCATTGTTCAACTCCGCAGTCCTCGTCGTGTACGCTAAATACAGCAAACGCATGCTGCTGGTGTCGAACCTCACCATCAGCTACCTAATCGCATCCCTGTTCATATACGGCGCCGCAGCCGCCCACTCGCAGACTGTATGGGTGAACCCCGACGGCGTGAAACTCACCCTCGTGCTGTCGGTTTGCGCGTTCCTCCTGAACCTGAGCAGGGAGATAATAAAGGACATAGAAGACCTGGAAGGAGACAAAAAAGCCTACAGCGTCACACTCCCCACCTGCTTCGGAGTCGACACCTCCAAGAAAATAGCGTTCTCAGCAGCCCTGGTAACCGTGTTCTTCAGCATCACACCCATACTCCTACCCTCCGTAGGCTTCAACGAACTACTCTACGGCATCGTCATCATAGCAACAGACATCATAATCCTCTCCTCCTACACCACCCCCCCGAACGTCAACCAACGCCTCCTCATATTCTCCATGACCCTCGCCCTAATCGCATTCCTACTAGGCCTAAGCATCCAATTCATCCAACCCACGTGAAAGGATTTAAAAGCCTAATCCCTAGAATAAAAAACTTTCAACAGTCGGAGTTAGCCGACGACTAAGGGGCCATCTTCGCCCCCTACGGGGACTTGATGACCCTGAAAAAGCTACACACAGGCTGCCTCAGTAGCTCAGTAGGTAGAGCGTTGCCTTGGTAGAACCCCCAAGTGAAAAGGGGTTACAAAAAGGCAAAGGCCGCGAGTTCAACTCTCGCCTGGGGCTAACCCGGTCACGCTGGTACCGCCTGTAGGTCATATGCCAGGCGGGAGTAAGCGAGCCGCATGGCGAGTGGTACTCCCGCCTGGGACCCCCCACCTAACAGTTCAAATCCCTTAAACCGTCTTTTGCATCTTTTATCTGGCTCAGTGGAATAGAAAATTAAAAATAAAAATGAATGAAAAATTTATCGTAGGATTGGTTTCATTTTTTGTTGCATTCATCGTTATCTATTACCATAAGTGGTTAGGTGGAACAATGTATGATTCACAGCTCAGTTGGAATAAGTTTTTCCTAAAGATGACTTCATGGTATGATATAGAAAAAAATAAGACAATTCCAAAAATACTTTATTGTTGGTATGGAATTATGCTAGCATTATTGGGTGCATATTTAATGTTTGG
>CAZPLO010000022.1:2835-20210 GCA_964587725.1 uncultured archaeon | reverse complement strand
CTTGGGGATAACGCACCCCAGATATAGTATATGCCTGTGAGCAGTATGAGAGCCATGTACACCGGCACAAGAAGCTCGAGTATGATCCCACCCATCCTCTGTACCAATGGGTGGTTTGCGTTGTAGATGCTTTCCGGACCGCTTCTGTCGAGGCGCCTGCCGAACAGCAGGGGCAGGAAGCTACCTTCAAACTCATTGATGTTCTCTTTAAAGATGTTTCTGATGCCCTCGTCCGCTTCCTCCGCACCCCCCTCGGCCGACCCCGCCCATGCGGCGAACACTGCGGCTGCAAGCAACAGCACAGCCAGTGTGATGTTCAGTTTATGTTTTCCGGCTCCGGCGGGGGCGGGCGTCATATTATGTAATTATTTGGATTATCAACTTAATTATTAATATCCTTCTTATTCTGTCTTATTCAGAAGTCAGTTCGGGAAGCTTTCCGACGGCGCCCATGAGCCCCCCTTTGACTATGAGGATCCCCCGCAGCCCCTTTATCCTCTCGGAGGCTTTCAATGCGGAGTCCACGCTGTGTTCGTCGGCGACCAGGTTTGCCACGGCCGTGGCTGCGGCGTCAGCGAGCGCGCAGGAGTCCGCCACCGCGGTGACCGAGTCGGCCTCCCCCAAACTTACGGAGTGGCCGACGGAACCGGAGCTGGTGCATATCCCGCAGGGGGTGTCGTCTCCCGTCACATTGAAGGCTATCCTGTCAGTGAACGGTGAATCCCCTGCATATAGTCCTATCGTCCGCACCTCACACGTCTTCACGTAGATGTCGCCGCCGTTGTCCGCTATTACTTCTCCAGCGCCTTCATCCAGAATCCTCTCACCCACATACTGTGCGAGGGCGCCCGCCACGGCGGCCATCGGCCCCACACCGCATTCCTTCGAAGCGGCGGCCATGGTCTTCACCACCGCGGGTGCATCATGCAACACTTCAACGGGCTCGTACGAGGACTTGAACTCCGGATACCTGTTTATGTAGTCGACCAGAAGCGTGTAGTGTTTTATCAGCTCATCCAGCGCTTCCCCCCCGCAGTCGACGTCCGCCTTCACTTGGATGCGGGTTTCCCCGTACTCCAGGGTGAAGGAGTGCGGCGGCATCAGGCCTCCTGCATCTTCAGTGCTTTCGTGGGGCAGACTTCCACGCACGCTCCGCAGCGGATGCATTCGCCGTTGTCCAACACCATGCTCCGGTCTTCGCCGACGGTTATGGCCTTGGTGGGGCAGACCCCGAAGCAGAGGCAGCAGTCCACGCACCGGTCGTCGTCTTTCAGCACGTGGGCTTCGAGCTTCTCCACCTCCACCCCTTTCTCCCGGAGGTAGTCGACGAGCTTCTTCTGCTGTCTGCCGTCGCCGAGAACAGCCACAACCATCCTCCCCTGGTTAGACTCAACGTCCGCTATGAGGATGTTCACCAACACCCCCGTGTCTTTCACTGCCTCTGCAAGTATCGGACTCTTGGTTTCCTTTGCCGTGTATCTGAGCACGTACCTGTTCATCTCCTCAACCTCTCATACGCCCTGCTTATGTCGGACAACGTGACGATGCCTATGACGCTCTTCTGTTCGTCGACCACGGGGGTGGCGTTTATCCCGTGCTTCTCCAGTTTCCTGGACACCTCGTCTATTGTTTCGTCCGCCCTCGACGTGATGACATTCTTCGTCATTATGTCGGACAGCCTTCTTCTGTTCCTGGCCAGTCCCTTGGTGAAGTCGAAGGACGTCACTATCCCGACCAGAGAGCCCTCTTTGTCGAGTATGGGTATCTGGTCGACTTCCTTCTCCACCATGAGGTTGGATACTCTTTTGGCGGAGTCCTTCACCCGTGCGGTGTGCACTTTCCTGGTCATTATCTCCGACACCCGTGGGACGTGCCGGCTCACACGCATGGGTTTGAACTCCCGGTCCCTCGGCAGGCTGTCCACGGTCTCCGCGAAATAGTATCTCTTCTCCTCAATCCACGCGCGGAGCTCCTCCATTATGTCATACGCTATTTTGAGGCTCGACAGCGGGGCGGCTTTGACTTCGTTCCCGTCTATTTCAACGCTGCCTGAGAGGAGTTCCTCGTATGTGGTTTTCTTCACAGTCGGCCGGTCTGTTCTGGGGACGCTGTAGTCGAGGACCGACACCTCTATGTCGGAGTTGGTGACTGCAGTGGACTTCGCGAGTTCCTCGTTGAGTATGGGGATTGGTGTGCCTATGCCCACGAACAAACTGGTGCCGTACCCTGTTATGCTCGCCCCCCGTATGTAATCTGTGCTCATGTCCTTCAGGTCCGCTTTCACTGCGAGGGTGCCGAATTTTTTCTGCGGCGAATGCTGGGTGCCCTCTCCGACTATGCGCCCCACGGCCCCCCCCAGCAGTATCCTGGTGCCGAACCCGATGGTCATGTATCCGGGGTCGTTGTTGAGGGGGCTTATCTCTCCGGTGCCTGCGTAGTTGACGTTGCCGGTGTCGGGCAGCAGCGTCCCCATGTAGGTTCTGAGCTTCTGGTCTGAGGTGTTGGTTGCGGCGTTGTATCGCTGGTAGCTGTTGCGTGGGTTGAAGAGGTACGCCTGGTTCAGGTCCTGGAGCGTGACGGTGGTTTCGAGTTTCCTGCGTGGGTAGCAGTCGGTTCCGTAGGAGGTCGCCCGCACGTTTATCTCATTGCCTGCTATGAGGTCTTCGATGACGTGTCCGCCGCCGTAGTCGAATCCTCTGTCGACGCTGAGTTCGGTCGCGCCTATGTAGCAGTCGACCGCCGCGAGTCCTGCGTAGGCGGGGACATCGTTCAGCCACAGCTGCTGTATCTTAATCGGAGGGTTGCTGTGTCCGAAGTTGATGAATGCGCCAGAGCTGCACATGGCGCCGAAGGTTCCCGTGGTCACGACGTCCACTTCCTTCGCCGCCTTCTTCGCGCCCCTGTCGGCGACTATCTCAGGCATCTCATCCGCGCGCACGACCACTGCGTCGCCCCGCCTGATTCTCTCGTTTATCTCGGATATGGTCTTCGCCATTGAAGAAAATTCGGTATTCATATTTAAATACGCATGCTCCTATTTTATGCTATATTGCATAAATAATCTTTTTAAGCATACGAATGGGAATAAACCAAGCTTTTAATACCTATTCGAATATGCATATGCATACGAGAATATGCATCGTTGAATAAAGCGTCTCAGGGGTGGGGCGCCGAACGATTGGGGTGTGATGTAATGCAACTTCCGCCGCTGACGGAGATAGGCAAACTCAGGAAGAGGCTGGGCCTTACCCAGACGGAACTCGCTGAAAAAGCCGACGTCAGCCAGAGTCTGATAGCGCGCCTGGAAGCGGGAACGGTTGACCCCCGGTACAGCAAGGTCGCCCAGATATTCCTGGCGTTGGACGAACTGAAGGGTAAGGAGGTCGACGCGGCAGCCATCATGACCAAGGACGTGGTGGGCGTGCAGCAAGACGCCTCCATCGAATACGCGGCAGGGAAGCTGAAGAAACACAGCCTGTCACAGATGCCGGTGTTCGACGGCGACAGAATCATAGGCGCATTCTCCGAGAAGGTGATACTGGAGCTGATTTCAAAGGGTGTCGACACCAAGACATTCTCCAGGGAGGAGGTGGGGGAGCACATGGAGGACGCGTTCCCCATCGTGAAGTCGGAGACGCCGTTGAGCGTGGTGTCCACGCTGCTGGAACACAACCCCGCAGTGCTTGTTCAAGACCAGGGGAAGACCCTCGGCATAATAACGAAGGCCGACCTTTTGAAGGTCGTTCACAAGTAATTCAGTTTAGGGTTGCGTTCAGTTGCTCCAGCTCACGGGCCAGCTGCCTCAGCTCCGAAGTCGCCTCATGGGGCATGTCGCACATCATCAGGTTCTTGATTCTGCCCATGATGGAGTCGACGAGGTTCGGGTCGTGCGCCCGTGTTTTCTGCTCCCCGCCGTTGCCTTCCATCCGGTTCTCCAGCCAGCTCAGGGAGCGCTCGATACAGACCTTCTTGTTCTCGGGCACG
Organism: uncultured archaeon; assembly: GCA_964587725.1. Classification (GTDB taxonomy): domain Archaea; phylum Altiarchaeota; class Altiarchaeia; order IMC4; family SCGC-AAA252-I15; genus WJMO01. Next base: position 16,226 of record CAZPLO010000022.1, on the reverse strand, counting down.
TTGTCTCCCACGCCCTTAGACCACGTGCCCGCCTTCTTGGACTGTGGTTTGCTGTCGCGGGACTCCATCTCGTCTATCAGCCGGTTGAAGAAGCCGTTGCCGTACTTCTTGCTGCTGGATTTGCCGTTGGATGATGAGAACAGTCCTATGGTGCTCTGGGCCGCCGGCTTCTCCTCCTTCCTGGGAAGGTTGCCCCGAATGGCCTCCGACTTCTCCTCACGGGGTGAATAGCCCATCTCGGCACGCTTGCTTCTGAGGACGACGGTTTCAGTCTCATAGTGTATGCCGCGGGTGTCCCCGTACAGTTGCCTGCACTGGAGTTCGTTTGATGCGCGGTTGACTTCTCCCCTGTAAGAATCCCTTGTCTTCATGCTGGTACAGCCGTTTATCCTCATTCTGACACTCCCGTTTACTGCTGCCAGCCAACCAGTGATTAAATATGCAAGTATGCATTAAAAAACCTTTCGGTTATTAACTGAAAAATCCATATTGTGAGGACAAAATGCCGACTCTGGCGGAGAAAATACTGGACTCCCACATTAAACAGGGGGAAGACGGCTTATTGGCGGTTGGCATAGACCAGACGCTCACCCAGGACGCCACAGGCACCCTGGCGTACCTCCAGTTCGAGGCGCTGGGGCTCCCAAAGGTGAAGACGGAGCTGAGTGTCAGCTACGTCGACCACAACACCCTCCAGACGGGCTACATGAACGCCGACGACCACCGCTACCTCCAGACGGTGGCATCAAAGTACGGGATACTGTTCAGCAAGCCCGGCAACGGCATCTGCCACCAAGTACACCTTGAAAGATTCGCTAAACCGGGTAAGACGCTTCTTGGCTCCGACAGCCACACCCCCACCGCAGGGGGGATGGCCATGATTGCGATGGGCGCAGGCGGCTTGGACGTCGCGCTCGCCATGGCCGGTCACCCCTACAGAATCAAGAAGCCCGTGGTAGTGGGCGTGGAACTCACCGGCTCGCTGAAGCCGTGGGTGTCGGCGAAGGACGTGATCCTGGAGCTGCTCCGCCGACTGGACGTGAAGGGCGGCGTCGGCAAAATATTCGAGTACTACGGCCCCGGCGTGAAGACACTGTCCGTGCCGGAGCGCGCCACCATAACCAACATGGGCACTGAACTCGGCGCGACCACATCCGTGTTCCCCAGCGACGAAGTAACCAAGGAATTCCTGAAGGCGCAGGGCCGCGAAAGAGACTGGGTTGAAATGTCCGCCGACGAGGGCGCGGAATACAGTGAAGTCATCACCATCGACCTTTCGAAGCTGGAGCCGTTGGTGGCCCGCCCCCACAGCCCAGGCAACGTGGTGAAAGTGTGTGAAATATCAGGGTTGAAAGTGGATCAGGTGTGCATAGGCTCATGCACCAACAGCAGCCTCCAGGACATGATTGCCGCCGCGGAACTCTTAGATGGGAAAACCATCCACCCGGGTGTCAGCCTCACTATGTCGCCCGGCAGCCGGCAGGTCCTCACCATGATGTCGGAAAACGGGGGCCTCACGAAACTCGTTAAGGCGGGCGCCCGCATACTGGAGTCCGCATGCGGGCCATGCATAGGCATGGGCCAGAGCCCCCCGTCCGGGGGGGTCTCTATCCGCACGTTCAACCGGAACTTCGAGGGCCGCAGCGGCACAGCTGACGCAGGAGTATACCTGACCAGCGTCGAAACCGCAGTCGCAACCGCATTGACTGGAGAGCTGACAGACCCGCGCGAGCTCGGAGAATACCCTGAAGTCAACCTGCCCGAGAAGTTCACGGTCGACGACAGCCTCATACTGAAGCCGACGGGCGGTGAAGTGGTGCGCGGCCCCAACATCAAGCCGCTGCCCATGAACAAGCCATTACCCGACAGGGTTGAAGGAGAAGTTCTGCTGAAGGTGGAAGACAACGTAACCACAGACCACATCATGCCAGCAGGAGCAAAAATACTGCCGCTCCGCAGCAACATACCCGCGATAAGCGAGCACGTGTTCGAACAACTCGACCCGTCGTTTGCGTCACGAGCCAAAGAGAAGGAAGGCGGCTTCATCGTGGCCGGGGAAAACTACGGGCAGGGCAGCAGCCGCGAGCACGCCGCATTGGCGCCCATGTACTTGGGTGTGAAGGCGGTGCTGGCGAAGTCGTTCGCTAGAATACACGAATCCAACCTCATCAACTTCGGCATACTCCCGTTGAAGCTGGAAGACGGCTACGACATCATACGACAGGGAGACACCCTGACGGTAGAATCTAAAGGCGACTCCTTCAACGTGTCCGCCGGAGGCAAACCACTTAAGGTCTCGCACACTCTCACGCCCCGGCAGCTCGAAATCGTGAAGGCAGGCGGCCTCTTGAACTACGTGAAAAATGCATAAGGTAACGCTCATCACCGGTGACGGGGTAGGTCCGGAGGTCGCTGAAGCAGCTCGGAAGTGCGTGGACGCCGTTGCTGAAATAGGGTGGGACGTTCAGGAAGCGGGCGCGGAAGTCTACAAAAAAGAAGGGGACCCGCTGCCGGAGCGCATACTGGATTCCATCCGCGAAAACAGGGTGGCGTTGAAGGCCCCCATAACCACGCCCGTCGGCAAAGGCTTCAGAAGCGTCAACGTTCGCCTCCGCCAGACACTCGACCTGTACGCGTGCGTCCGCCCATGCAGGACCATCGAGGGAATACCGAATTCCTTCCCCGGCGTCGACATCGTCGTCGTCAGGGAGAACACGGAAGGCATGTACGCGGGCATAGAATACGACGTCGGCGCGGACGACACTATGAAGCTGCTGGAGTTTGTTGAAGAGACCCGGCAGAAGAAAATAGCCTCCGACTCCGCCGTCAGTTTGAAGCCGATTTCAAAGTCCGCGTCCGAGCGCATAGTCGAGTACGCATTCGACTACGCTGCAATGAACAAGCGGAGTAAAGTCACTGTCGTGACGAAATCGAACATCATGAAGTTCAGCGACGGACTGTTCCTCCATACGTCGGAGGAGGTCGCCGCCAAACACCCTGGCACGGAATTCGACCACGTTCTCATAGACGCGCTGTGCATGCACCTGGTGCAGCACCCCCGCGACTACGACGTCCTCGTGCTCCCGAACCTGTACGGTGACGTCGTCTCGGATTTGTGCGCCGGCCTCACCGGCGGCCTCGGCGTAGCCCCGGGAGCCAACGTAGGCGAAGAATACGCGGTGTTCGAGGCCGTCCACGGCAGCGCACCAGACATCGCAGGGAAAGGCATAGCCAACCCCACCGCACTGGTTCTGTCCGCGGCGCTGATGCTCGACTACCTCGGCGAACACCAGGCAGCGGACAGACTCCGCACGGCAGTGGAAACAGTAATCGCAGACGGAGCATACGTCACACCAGACCTAAACCCGAAAACAAAAGCCGGCACAGCAGAGATGACCGACGCCATAGTACGGGCGCTGAAATAAAGCATTTATTCACCCTCTCCAATACTCTGTTATGGGTGACTACGACGGGGAAATCTACCGGAGCGTCGACTACATATACAATGAGGTCACCACCATCAGGTCTGGTTTGAACAGCCTCAACCAGACTATGGCTCAGGTGGTGGAGGAGTTGAAGGGTTTGCGCCAGGATGTGAGGGACCTGGCCCGGCAGGAGAAGAGCCCTATTTAGTCTGGTGCTCCTTCTTGGCTGCTTCAACAGCCTTCTTAGACGGCGGTTCGGACCCCAGGTATTCGAGGTAGACCTGTCTTATGGTGTCTCCTCTGCGGACGCTCTTCACCAGGTAATAGTATTCCCGCCCCTTGATGGTCTTCTTCCTCACATACATTATATCATCCGCGTGAAAATCGTCTTCAACACCATCTGGAGGCTGGCTCTCTCGTCGTCGCCCAGCTTCAACGCAATCTTAACCCCAGCCTTCTCCGCGTTTATGAATCCGTTGTTGTAATGTATCCTGGTCTCGCTCTGCTGGCTCTGCCGCTGGAATGTGTGGAAGCAGTTCCACTGCACGTCTCCCTCAACGGCCTTCGCGAGGCCGGCGATTTCGTCCAGGTTCAGCTTCACCCTGATGATGTTTTTTTTGTCGCTGAAGCTTACTATGCAGTATTTCCCAGTCTTCGGAACGGAGACGGTGAGGCTGGTTACCTTCCCGCCTGTTGAATGAACGTAGCTGTGAACCGCCCTCAACCTGCCTTCAGCCGCCATATTCACTTACCCAGTTCCTTGGATTTCTTCGCAGCCGCCTTAACAGCCTTCTCCAACGCTTTATCCACCTTCAGTTCGTCCAATACGTTCAACCCCTCCTCAGTCGTCCCCCCAGGACTCTTAACCTCCTTTATCAGCTCATCCGGCGTCTTCCCGGACTGCACGACCATGTCGATGGCGCCCATGAACGTCTGCACCGTGAGGTTGAAGGCTACCTCCTCCGGCAGCTTCTCCTTCACGCCTGCGGCGGCCATATGCTTTATGAAATAGTATACGTAGGCGGGTCCGCTGCCGCTCAATCCTGTTACGGCATCCATGAGCTTCTCCTCCACCCTGTAGGCTACGCCGAGACTGTTGAGGAGGCTCCCCACGTATACTGCATCCTCCTCGGTGGCGCGTTTGCCGAGGCAGTAGGCGGCCGCCATCTCATGCAGCAAGGCGGGGGTGTTGGGCATCACCCGCATGACCCGCGCCTCCTTCAGCCTCTTCTCAATCGCCTTGGTCGACACCCCCGCGGCAATCGACACTATGAGCCTGCTCCCCACGATATCCTCTATCTCGTCGAGGACGTCATCGACGTCCTGCGGCTTCACGCACAGGAACACTGCGTCGCTGTCCTGCACGACTTCGAACGCCGAATACCTCGACTGCACGTCCAGGGAATCCAGGGCGTCCGGGTTTTTATCGTATGCGAGAACGTCTTCCTTCTCCAGCAGGCCCTTCCCGATGAACCCCTGCAGGAGTGCGGAGCCCATCCGCCCCACCCCGATAAAGCCAACCCGCACCATACTGTGATACCATGGTATTTCACCTAAATAAGCGGTGTTCACCCCTGTTCACTCCTGTACACCGGAAACCTTATATTGCGTTCATGTGTTATCGTGTGTGAGGTGAAATGCAAGTGAAAAAGCATTACACGGTTTTGGTTTTGGTGTTGTTGGCTTCCCAGGCGCTCGCAGCGAGTGAAATGGCTGCGGGGCCGGTGGAGGCCGAACTCTATAACAGAGTTTATGCCGAGGCTGTGGCTGCTCAGGCCACACCCTCTGTAAGGGCGGTTGAAGCCCAGATAGTAGATGGGGTAGAGTATGCGAGAAGGGTTCAGGTTGCAGTGGTTCCTGAATCCCAGACTGTAGTTACTGGGGGGGCGGCAGTGTATAACATTGCTGTTAGGAACCTGAATCCAAGGCCCCTATGTCCAGTATCTGAAGGCCAGGAGATCGACTGCGTAGTGGAGCCGACGACCTATAAGATATCTGTCTCCGGACTTCCGTTCAACCTAAAATATGAACGGGAGATAGAGATATACCCTGGTTCAATAAAGGCGTTCGACCTGGTGGTTGACACCTCAGCCATCATAGCTGTTGCGCAATCGGGGGTTGAAGAATACAGCGCAGACGATGTCTCCTCGATCAGCAGGTACAGGTTTAAGGTATCGGCTTCAGGAGACGACGGCTCCTTCGACTCCGAGTCCGCAACCTTGAACGTTAGAAGCAGACCAGACCCGAGGCAGGTGACGGTAAGTGTGCAGCCCACCAGGAAGTACGTCCGCAACGGAGAGACAGCGGTGTATGCGGTTACTGTAGCAGACCCGCATGTTGCGGTGAAGTGCGCGTCAACGTCCAACGAGAAATGTATTGTGGAACCAATAATCTACAGTATAGGTGTGAGCGGTCTGCCGTTCGCACTCAACCACCCAGGTGAGGTGAGGGTGCAGCCCGGCCACAAGACGACGTTTGAACTGGAGGTCGACACCTCCGCCATGATAATGGAGTCCACAGTATCCTATGAGGAGTTGGAGGTTAACTCCGCGTCCCAGAAGATACTTGCGAGGCGTCCGTACAGTTTCACCGTCACCGCTAAGTCGGAAGACGGAGCCGGGTCCGGGCATGCGGTGTTGTATGTGGGCGTCCCCACGACCCCGCCGACACCCCCCGGCGAGAAGGTAGAGGTCGAGTTGGATGTGGGCTGGAACATAGTGTCACTGCCGGGTGTGGGCAGGCCAGACTATCCTGTGACGACTGTGAAAGAGATTATTGCAGTTGACTCTGAGGCCGAGGTTTCTGCCTCGTCCGCAGGCCTGTCCGAGGAGGTTGTGGACGAGATTGTGGCGCTGCCTGAGATCCATCCCAGGAAATACTTTTTCGTCTACTTGAAGGACGAGAAACGATACGCCACCTTCGCGGAGGCCGTCCGTTTGATGGGTGCAGTGGAGTTCAGGAAATACCTACAATACAACGCGTTCTGGGTGTACACGCCTGTCGACGACGAGTTCGTGTTCACAGTATGGCGTTACACCAGCTACAACGGGATGCCTGTGAATGCGGGCTGGAACTTCATACCCGTCACCAAAGACATGGAGGATAAGTCGCTGGATGAGATAGGTGGCAACTGTGTCTTCCACCGCCTCTACATGTGGGATTCCGGCGGACAGCAGTGGTACAGCATAGGTGAAGGCCATGTCTTCGGAGACGATGAAGTCTACGGAGGAATCGTGGCGTACGCGGACGGTGACTGCCGCCTCGGCGGCGGAGACGCGGATGACATCCCCGTCCCCCCTCCACTACCAGACTAAGCCAACAACCACCACACAACAGGGGCTCCCGCAAGGGGGCTCCTTTTTTCTTTTTTACCCGCGTTTCCCCTGATATTATCATGCAGAAGGTAAAGGGTGGCCCGCAGGAGGCCCCCGACGAATACGGCAGCCTTCTCAAACAGAAGCTCATATCCGAGGGGATGTTACAGCCCGGAGAAGACATTCCGAAGTCTCTGTCGAAGGCTTTTTCAGACGCGTGCAAGCCTGCGTTGACCGTCGGCGAGGCTTCTCAGACACTGGATGCGGTGATGATGCTCACGAAAATGGTCTACCCCCACGGAGGAACCCACAAGGTGAAGTTCGTGGGCGAGTATCCGATGGAGGAGCTTCGCATGAGCAAAGACGATGTCCGGGATTTCATAGGGGGCTTCGGAGTCGGCTTCGTCTCCGCTGTGGCGCGGGCCAAATCCAACGGCTCCAGGGTATCCGATGTTCTGGAATACGCCGAAGAGGATGCGACTCAGACGCAGAAGCAGTTAAACGAGCTTTTCGCCCGGAGGATACTGTCCGACAGGGACGGTGACATGAGCAGGAGAGGCGACAACGTGTTCGCGGAACACGCCGACACCGACATGAGGCGGGGGTTGGTGGAGCCCATACTCCAGCGGATGAGGGAAAAGTTCACTTCCACCTCTTCCTGAGTCTCTTATGCGCGTATTTCTTCTTTTTGTAGTCTGCTACGGTCTGTCCGTCGCCGACTAGAATCCACTTGTGGATTACCAGACCCTCCAAACCCACGGGCCCCCGTGCGTGTATCTTGTTGGTGCTTATGCCCACCTCAGCTCCTAGGCCGTAGCGGTATCCGTCGCTGAACCGCGTGGATGCGTTCCACATGACGCTGCCGCTGTCGACGGTGTCTATGAAGTAACGCGCAGCCTTTTTGTCTTCGGTGACGATGGCGTCGGTGTGGCCGGAACCGTACCTGTTTATCCTGTCCACCGCTTCTTTGATGCCGCCGACTACTTTCACGTTCAACACGAGGTCGTTGTATTCCATGCTCCAATCCACTTCACAGGCCTTCTTCAGGTCTCCGAGTATCTTGCACGCCCGTTCGTCCCCTTTAGCCGATACCCCCTCTCTCCCGTATTCCTCCCATATCCTGGGCAGGAACTCGCCCGCGATTTTTTCATCGACCAGCAGGGTCTCCATCGCATTGCATACTGCGGGGTACTGGCATTTCGCGTCGAACGCTATCCTCACCGCCTTATTTATGTCTGCTTTGCCGTCGACGTATACGTGGCAGACGCCGGAGGCGTGGCCGAGCACGGGTATCCTGGTGTTGTCCTGTATGTATCGGACGAATTCGCCGCTGCCCCGGGGTATGAGGAGGCTTATGTACCCGTCCAACGCGAGCATCTCCTTCACCTCCTCCCGGGTCTCCACCAGCTGAATCCACCCCCCAGGTATCCCACCCTCCTCAGACGCGGTTTTTATGAGGGCGTAGAGCATGCTGTTGCTGTGCCGGGCTTCGCTTCCGCCCTTGAGTATGACGGCGTTCCCGCTCTTCAAACACAGCGTGCTTATCTGGACGAGGGCGTCTGGGCGGGCCTCGAATATCGCGCCTATCACGCCTATGGGCACCGTCACCTTGTAGAGTTCCAGGTTTTTGCCGAGCTCCATCGCATACAGGGTTTCTCCGACGGGGTCGTCGAGTTCGATGAGGTCCTCGATGCCCTCTATCATCCTGTCTATCTTGTCTTCGCCGAGCTCCAGCCTCTTATACAGGGCCGGGCTTATCTTGTCCTTCGACTCGCTGCAGTCTTGGGCGTTCGCGTCCAGTATCTCCTCGCGGCGTTCCTCCAGCATCTCCGCTATCCTCGACAACGCCTTGTCCTTTACCCCCGTAGGGGTTTTAGCCAGTTTCAGTGCCGCGTCCCTGGCTGCAGCCGCCTTCTCCTCAGTAGACTCCATTCCAAACTATTCAAACTTTTTATAAATTATTAGTATTTTTGTTTAAATTATTTTAAAACTTGAGGGGGCGGTCCTGCTCGTATTTGACGTTGTTCTTCAAAGCCGTCTCCGCCTTCCCCAGCTCGTAGCCGAGGTAGGCTGCGTGGTCGAGCCGCCCCACCAGGCTGTTGCCCAAAATAGTCCTGTACAGTGTTTCGGCGTTGTTGCCCTTGAACACCTTGTTGAGCTTCCCGGACACCGTGCGCCGCCTCGTCCCCACGTCCTTGACCACGTTCACGTAGTGTTCGACCACGATGTTCCTGCGGGCGCCGTCCAAGTAGATGTAGAAGAAGCCGGACGGATCCTCCTTGAAATCAGAGTAGTGCGTGTTCATCCCAACCAATACCCCATGTGAACCATCCCTTAAATTTACCTGCCGATGTCGTCCCTGGCCGCGACCATGTTTTTCAGTTTGTTGAATGCCGCGTCCGGGCTGAGGTTTCGGAGCCCGCAGTCTGGATTAAACAGTAGTTTATCGGCGTCGACGTGGTCTACGGCGTTTTTCATCCTAGCCTCTATCTCCTCCACGGATTCGACGTCGTTCAGGTCGCTCCGGACCACCCCTACACCGAGTTTCTGGTCGAAGTCCACTTCCTTCACCGTATCCCACAGCTGGGGATTGGCTGCGAACTCGTGCTCCAACACGTCCACGTTGAACTCCGTGAACTTCCCGAATACGTGGGAGACGTCGCCGCAGACGTGAAGCATCCTCGGCTTCTTCACCCCACCTAAAACCTTCTCCAGCAGCTCCCCCCCGTATTCGGGGTAGTCGACGCTGAAAAACGGCTCATCCACCTGCACGTAATCCACTATATCATCCAACGCCTCAGCCTCCACAGCCAGGCCGTCGGCGTACGCATACGCCAGCTCTTCGACGCTGCCGTAGTGCCGGTCGACGCTGTTCTTCGCCATCGTATAGGGACCGGTGATGATGCCCTTCAGCTGGACGCCGTCTGGCAGCAGCTCCCTAGCCCTCATCTGGTCATCCACAGTCGAAGGTCCCATATACTCCATTTCATCCAATACCACGGGTCTGTCCTGTATTACGACGCCGCGGAAGTTTCTCGCGTAGATGTTGACGAAGTTGCCTCGGGTCTGGCCGTCGCTGACTATGTCGATTCCGGCATCTACCTGCTTCTCCACCGCCTGTTCGATAGCGTCCTCCACCGCATGGACTTCGACCTCGCCGAAGTAGGCCTTCGCATACTCTGTGCCGTCGAGCCGCACAGGGTAGCTGCCTATCACCGTGGTGGGTATCATCGCATACTCTATTGGCATTCAACATTTATAGGCTGAGATTTAATTCATTACGGTGGTATCGTGCGTGAGGTCGTGTTTTTAACGGCATTGCTTCTGGTGAGTGGCTGCATGTGCTATGCCCCTGAAGAACCACCCACTCCTCAATGCAATCCACCATACATCCTGGTTGGCGGCGAATGTTGCCTGGACCAGAACAGCGACCGGATATGCGACCGCGACAAGCCGCCGACGACAACCACCACTTCCACCACCTCCACCACTACTGCCTCAACCAACCTGCCCGTAAGATACCTCACCTACTCCGGCGGGGGCATAAGCATCAAATACCCAGACACCTGGAGGGTTGAGGATAAGCAGGGGAATTCCATAGTCACAGTCTATGCGCCGCCCACCGGGCCGTTAGACAATTTGAACGAGAACCTAGGCGTCGCATCAGGCACCGACACCGACGGCATCCTCCCCATAGAGGATGTGCGGGCCGCCTACGAGGAGGCGATGCCCGTGCTGTTCACGGACTACGAGATGGTCGACGTGTCTGAGGCCAACATAAACGGACTACCGGGGTACCGCCACGTCTTCACCATGCGGCAGGGGATGTTCACCCTCAAAGCCCTACAATACTACCTCCTCGACGGCACCGACTCCTACACCCTAACATACGTGGCGTTGGATTCAACATACGACGACTACATAACAGAGGTTGAGGAAATGGTCCGCTCGTTCACCCTCGCCTGACTTACTCCAGCTTATTGTACGGGTGTTCTTCAGAGATTTCCACGCCGAAGTAGTCTGCCGCTCCCTCCGCGACCAGTTTGTCCGCGAACGCTATCGACGGGAAGATTATGTCGGCTGTTGCAACGGGACCGTATACTATGAAGTCCCCGGACATCAGCGGCACCAGCGCGTTGGCTGCGGCGTCCGCGCACTCGTAGGCACGCTCCTCCTTTTTCCTCAAGTCCTTCATCCACCCCCAGCTCTCCAGCGTATTGTGTATAGAGCAGCCCACCGGCAGGCCGAAGCGGTTCTTGAACACCGGGATGGCCCTGAGTGTTTCCGCGCTCATGCTCCCGAACGGAGTCGCTCCAGTGTCCAGCAGAAGCTTGCCTACTCCGGCGTCCCGTGCAACATCCAGTAATCCCTTGTCGGGGGCGCACACCATCCCCGCCCCCGTTTCAAGAATCTCGGCCCTGCCGTCGACGCTCATGTCCCGCGGGTTATACCCCAGGACTATCGCCGCCGCGGGAGTGTGTTTCTCAAGGGCTTTTATCTCGTCTTCGGTGACGCCGAGGTTTACTGAATTGTAGATTACCCTGTCCAAGGCCCCGACTTTGTCGAGGTACTTCAGTGCGGCCGCCCTCGTCTCTGGTTCGCTGCTGTCTATGCTGAACGGAAGGTCCGTAGAATCCAACACCAGGTTGACTTCCTTCTCCAGGTGTTTCACGTCCTTGACGTACACATCCACCAACCCCGGCACCCCCGTTTCATGGCTGAGCCGCTCCTGCTCCAGAACCAGTTCCTTCGCCCTCGTCAGCGCCGTGGAGTCCATGGTCTTGAACTCTCTCCCGTAGAACAGGGTCCCCAGAAGCAGCGTCGGATGCGTGCCCGGCTGCCCCCCCACCTTAACGCCGTCGAGTTCTACGACCTCCTGCTCTTTCATGAACGAATGCATTTACCCCACCTCCGGCATCGGCGACACCACACCGTACAGGTCGACGTCGACGCTGCGGTGCAAGGCGTAGTCGGTGTGGAATACTTCCACCACGTTCTCCTTCGCCACAGCCTCCACCATCATCGGCTCCCCGTAGGGGCCTGGTTTTTCGGCGGCGTGTTCCTCCACCGCAGACATCACCCTCTCCACGTCGCCTTCACCAATCAAATCCACCAACTCAACCTGCTCACGGAACCGCTGTATCGCCTCCGGAGGCAGGTTCTCTATGTAGGGTATCGCACTCTTAGCCCCCACCACACGGTTGTTGGCGTCGACGCCGTTTTCATGCAGTTTAACCAGCGATTCGCCGCTGCGGTGGCCCCGCACCTCAGTCCCGCACACTATCACATACCTTATGTTGGGGTTTGAAATCACGTTCGCAACCACTTTTTCGACGCCCAGGTTCTCGGTCTTCATGTTGCCGTACAACGCCACCCTGTCGACCGGCAGCTGCATGTCTTCGCTCAACGTCACCACCGCCACTGGGGATTCGGGGTTGCCTTCCGTGAACCGCCCTCCCCACGGATACAGGTGCTCTCCCATGCTTTGATATTTACTTTATCTTTTTATTAATCCCGCCTCCTCCAGACTCACCGCAACCACCGCGGTCAACCCGGTAGCGGCGAGCAGCAGGTCCCCCGTCCTGAAATAGTATGTGAGGAGGAAGAACGCAGCAACCACCCGGTCGACGGCGAAGTCTAGTTTTTCACCGAACTCGGTTTCCCGGCCGGCGACCCGCGCCAGAGTCCCGTCGGCGAAATCCAATGTGAAGTAGCAGAGAACCAATGCGGCACCCCACAGAGGCCTAATGTAAAGGAGCCAAACGCCAGCCAGCCCGCAGGGCAGCGACAGTACGGTGAGGTGGATGGGCCGGACGCCAGCGCCATCCAACGCCTTCATCAGCGGAGCCGAAAACGCGTCGACGCAGCCCTTCAAAACCTTAAGCCGCCGGTACATCTTATATAAAACACAGTAATAGATTATATGCTGGAGTGGGCTAACCTGCTTATACAGGAGTACGGCGAGTTCACCGTGGAATGGCTTAAGCTGATGGTTCAGCAGTACGGTCTCCTGGGCCTCCTGTTCTCGTCTTTCCTCGGCTCCACCATATTCCTCCCCCTGTCGGTGGAGCTGACTTTCCCGGTGTTGGTGAGGTCGGGCGTCCACAAAATAGCCATCGTATGGTTCGCCGCGTTGGGTTCGCTCACAGGCACCTTCCTCAACTACGTCCTCGGCTACATGGGCATCAAATACGTGTACGACCACACCCGCAAGGAGGAGGTGGGCCGCGCCCGCCGGTTCATGGACCGCTACGGCTGGGCCGGCGTCTTCGTGGCCTTAGCCTTCCCCGTACCCCTCCCCGTCGACCCCATAACCGTCCTCTGCGGCGCATCTAAAATGAACCCCCTCGAATTCACCGCAGTCGTGTTCACAGCCAAACTCCTCAAATACAGTCTCTGGCTCGGAATAGTCTCAATAGTGTTTTAGGTACGGCTCGCAACCGAGACGTACGTCCCGGGCGCACCCGACAGCAAGGCTGTCGGCTGTGCTCCGTCCACACGCGCAGCGGGTGCCACCTGACGGTGGCACGCACTTCAAATATCTAACTTATAACTTCCAGCAACCTATCATATACTGGGCCCGTGAGGGGACGGCTCGCTCCGTCCACACGCGCAGCGGGTGCCACCTGACGGTGGCACGCACTTCAAATAT
>CAZPLO010000022.1:0-2735 GCA_964587725.1 uncultured archaeon | reverse complement strand
CTAACTTATAACTTCCAGCAACCTATCATATACTGGGCCCGTGAGGTAGTCTGGATATCCTAGGGGACTTCGGAGAGCCCCTTTTTCTTTTAAGGAAAGAAAAAGGTGCTTCACCCCAAAAAGAAAACTCCTTCAGACTCAACGGTGAAGACGTTCGAGGAAATCCCCATACCCGGGTTCGAATCCCGGCGGGTCCGCTGAACCCTTCTTCTTTCCCGACGCGAGGAACCTCACGGTTCCAGCGCCCCAGAAGGATGTGCCCTCTGTGGGAAGAAAAAGTGTTCCATCCCAGAAAGAAAGGGATATACTAAACCGCTCCGCGGTTTTGAGTGTCCAGGCGGGCCCGAAAAATTTTTACTTTAGGTTGTCGACGTAGTCGCATACGGTGTTGTTGTCTGCGTCGAGGCAGCAGTATTCTGGGTGGCGGGGGTCTGTTATCTCGGGGTAGCGGCAGGCGCCGGACATTATCTGTTGGGCTTCTTTGACGGCGTCTTCGGTGTCGCACACGCCGTTGCCGTCGTAGTCGAGGCAGCACTGGCCTCCGACGGGGATGTGGTCTGCGGGGCAGTCCACCTGTTTTTCCTCTACGGTTGAGGTGCAGCCCGCCAGAAACACCGTCAAAATGAGTAATGCGGCTGCCTTCATCCTCACTGCTTGTTTTTCATCAGGTTCTTTATCTCCCTCAGCTCCTCGAAAATCATCAGAAGAGCTACGGCGCCCAAGGCGGCCGATACCTGTATCAACGCGTCCATTGAAAGTCACCTCCGTTTGTGTTATTCCCACTATGAGGTTAAAAGTCCGTCAAACAATCTTCTGTTCCGCGTGGAAGGGTATCTCCCGGACTCCAAGCAACGGTAGCTCCACGTAGGCTGTGCCCGACACGGCGGCTGCGGCCTCGCCTTCATCAACAGCCGACAACCCCGCCTTCAGTCCGGAGGCGGCGGATGTCCTCACCTCAGTCTCCAACGACGTCGTCTTCCCCGCAGGCAGCTCCGCTTCCGGGATTATCCCGTCGCCGACGCGGACGTCGTTGACGTACACGTCGTAGCGTCCTCCAACCAGGTTGGCGGAGACGATGTTGGGGTTGGAGACGTCCACGGCCACGTTGAACGACACGTTCATGGGCACCGACACGCCCAAGAGGCTGACGCTGTCGACTACGCGGTAGTTGACGCCAGTCACGTTCACCTCTGGCTGCTTGGTGACGCCGTCCCACACGTATGCTCCGGCAGCCAGCAAAACGAACAAGGCAGCTGCCAATACCGTAACTCTCTTGTCCACAGAAGTTACTCCCCCCTCAAGCTTAAAAGCGGCCACTCCCATCTATCTCTTGGTGGCTTATGGTGGCTGAGCATGCGGTGGCGTTCCTGCCGGAGGCGGCGGATTACATGTCTTCGCTGCCGTCGGCTGCGTTGTCGGGGGACGTGTTCGCCGTCGCCGCCATACTGATGGCGTTCTATCTCGCAATCTTCGTCATAAACCAGTTGACCGGCCTAATCATATTCGTGCTCAAAAAACTCGTGCTGCTGGTTATCGTGTTGCTGGCGTTCTACCAGTTCCTCATCACCCTACTAGCTAAGGCTTCTGCGGAAGGGCTCACACAGGGCACCGTCATGTTCGGCGTGGTCGGGTTTTCCGCCGGATTCATAGCGTTGATTATCGCAGTGTACGCGGCCATCGCATCCTTCCGGGATATACGGTTGGGTGCCGAGCCGACTCCTGCGCCGGCTCCCGCCGCTAAGCAGCCACCCGAGTCCGGGGAACCTGAGGCTGTTATGAAGCCGCCCGCCGAGAGGTCGAAGGGGCAGTCGCTGTCGGAAGACTTCAAACAGGTTTTCTCCGTCAACACCCTCAAAGACGACCGAACCCTGGGGGCGATCCTAGCGTACTTGGTGGTGGCGGAGTTCGGGGTGTTCAGCTCCAAAACCATAGCCGCACCCAGCGCATTGGTGGGTCTCGGCTTCTTCGCAGCGTTCATGATAGCCGCCGTGTTATTCATAAGCCAGAGCTACAGCGACAAACGGAGGGGGATGCACCATTTCATCATCGCGTTCGTGGTGGGCGGGATGCTGTCTCTGCTGCTCGGACACTTCTGGGGCAACTACCCCCTGGAGCAGCTGTTTTCACTCGGCTACTTCGCGACAGACAGCCTCGTCGCGTTCGTCACCGGCATAGCGTTGAGCCTGTTCATGGGCAGCAGGGGCTAACGGTTCGCACCCAAGTCCAGTGGATGCCGCCTGTACGACACCACACCCTCCAGGTTCATGCCGCCGCCGATGAACGTGAGCGCGTCTTCTTCGGGCAGCTCCGTCGCCTCGGCGGTTTCGAACAGCAGCTGCACCCCATGGACTGTCGGCTTCCCCGCCCTTATTATCTGCAGGCCTATGGAGTCCACCGTCAACCCCGTCAAATCCGCCTGCAGGCACTCTCTGCTGGCCGCCCACACGTCGCCTCCGCCTCTCATGAGCACGAGGCCGTCGAACAGGTTCGGGTCGACTCCGTATCTGTCGGCCAGCTGTCCGGCGAGTTTCTTCACCTCCCGGGTGTTCATTATCTTCAACATCATCTCCGCAGCCTCGCGACATAGAATCCTGATGTGTCGTTGTGGTGGGGGTACGCCCGCAGGGTCTTGGAGACGTCGGACACGTACTCCACCCCCTCCCACTCCGGAAGTCCCGGCCGCCCTTCCATGTCCGCTTCCACGGGTTCGATAGTCAACCCCTTCTCGCGCACTG
>CAZPLO010000021.1:0-21061 GCA_964587725.1 uncultured archaeon | reverse complement strand
TCTTCAGTGTGTTGTGGTTCACCTGCCTTGGAAGCTTCTTCTTAAGGTCTGCGACCGACACGACGCTCTCGTCCATCTCCTTCAGGGTGTGTTCAACCATCAACATGGTGTTTAGGGTTGGGGAGTGCTCGAGCCGCGGCACATTCACGTTAACCGACATAAACACCACCATCAATTATTAACTAATAATAATTAGTTACAGACTAGTATAAATATTGCTTATATATCCGCCTATGCAAAAAAATTGTTGAGCAAATGGCTGTGAAGAGGATTAGCAGGCAATGTTCTGTGTGTGGGAAAAAATTCAAGACCAGGGTGTACGATGACAGACACTACAGCAACGGACACTATTTTGGAGTGATGAAGCTTCCCGTGAAAGGAACCGGAGAATACAGGAAGATAGGGAAGTCAAAACTCTTCGATAAAGAACTCGATGTTGTTGAATGGACGGGCGAGGAGAAAGAAATCGAGTACTGGGAGTGCGATTCATGCTTTGAGGAGGCTTTGAATGAAACCTGGCTTGAGGAGACCATCGAGAGACTGTATGGCGAGAGATGCCCAGACTACGAACCCGGATGTCCGTGCTGTCAGGCATGGAGCGTACACGACACAATCATAGACGCCAACCGGGGTAGACTATAGTTATGGCATTTATTAAGATTAATTCCATTAAATTTATTTGGTGGTATTTATGAGTGTTTTTGTCAAACTGGATGAGAGCGGCAGGGTTGTGGTGCCCAAGAAGTTCAGGGAGGCGTTCAGGACGAACGAGTTCAAGGTAACAATGGAGGCTGACGAAAGGCTGGTCTTTATGCCTGTTAAGTCGGCGGAGGAAATGTTCGGCAGCATGCCCGACCTGAACATAAAAGGTTTCAGGAGGGAACACAGGAAGGAGAGATGAAAGAGTACGTTATAGACAGCTTCGCGTGGATGGAATTCTTCAAAGGCACTGAACGAGGCGGTAAAGTTAAAAAAATCATGGAAGATGACAGCATAGGAAAATACACCACCACAGCAAACTACTACGAAATCCACTACCGGCTAACCCAGGAGAAAGGCCCGGGGCTGAGAGATGAAGCCCTGGCATTCATCAAAGCCAACACCAGACTACTGGATATCACAGAGGAGATAGCATCCACTGCGGGTGAAATAAGAGTCAACGAAGGCTTAAGCGCGGTAGACGCGTTCACGCTGGCGGCGGCACGAAACCTGAAATCCAAAGTACTCACCGGAGACCAGGACTTCAGCAAAATAAAGGAAACAGAAATGATATAGTCCTACTTCCTTTCCCTTATTTTTTTCAGGCTTTCGGTTATTGTTTTTTTGACGAAGTCTCTTCGTTCGGTGAGTGTTTCCATGCGTTCCTGATACTCTTGTTCACTGAGCTCCGGTTTCAGGCGTTTCCCCGAGTCGCGGAGCCAACGGTTCTCCCACCTGCTAGCCTGGTTCAGGATTCGTTTGGCTTCCGCTGCTGCTTCACTGTCTGAAACCCCTATTTCACCGACCATATAGGCTGCTGCCTCGCGGACCCGTTCCTTCCGGTCCCGGCCCTCCCCGACCAACATGGTCTCCAGTATGGGCAGCGCCTTCGAACCCATGCCCTTCAACTGGGACACCGCGGTCTGCCGTTCCACGGAGTCCTCCGAACGCAGCCGGTCCCTCAAGTCCTTGTCTACTTTGTCGAATTCCATGGGGTTTAACTCCCCCAGCGGGTCGGCCCGCCTGTATACCTTCTCCATCCTCTTCAACCCTTTCTAACCTCATACACTAACGCTTTTTTGCCGTCTCCCGCCGGAACCCCACCTTTCGCAGTCAGCCCCCATTTGGGGGGCTTGTACTTTTGAAGGGCCTCCTCCAGTTCCTCGGGCACGAGCGCGCGGCCGCCGTCGCGCACGAACATGAGGGCTTCAATCGTCTTCGACGACGCCTCGGGCTTGCCTGCGAGCCCATCCAGTAATATCGCGTCCGCGGAACCAAGTTCGGCTCCCGCCGCGTTCGATGATGCGAGCTCCAGCCGGCCGCCGTTGACGACGATGGCCTGCTCGTGCATGTGCCACAGCAGCTCCAGCCGCGACATATCCACCGTGTCCTCCGGCGAAGCCGAGTTCGCCCTACCGAACCTGGGGTCGACCGCGTGCACCCGAACCCCCGACAATGCGAGGGCTGCGAGGAGGTTATGGTCTCTCGGCTCCACAGCCAACACCGTGGAGCCAGACCGTATGCCAAGCCTCTTAACCCACTCCTCCATCTCACCCACCTCCAAAACCGTCTCCGCCTTGCCCTTGTCGGTGACCAGGGAGTGGATTCTCTCGAAGCGTGTTTTGTTGATGGGCTTCAACTCCCGCTCCAACGGGGTGAGGCCGCGGGTGCCCACGGTTATGAGGAACCGGTCTGCGGACTTGAACACGTACAGTCTGCCCTTCACCGGCTTCCCCGGCAACGAGTCCGCCGTCGAACTAGAGTCCACGTATTCCTCCACCGCCCTGCCGACTGTGCGCCGGTACTCCGGCGTCCCAGGTGTGATAGAAGCGGTCTTCCACCGCTTATACCCCGACATCCTCTCCCCATAGTCCGGGTCGGAGGGGTCAACACCCAATCTCTCCGACAGCGGCTTCCTGATGTTGTCGCGGCGGCTGTCGTAGGCGGTCATGAACCCGTGCTGCTCACCGGCGTTCAACAACCCGATGTAACGGTACCGTCTGCCTGGCTCGTCAACCCAACCGTAGTCCCGGCCCAGCTTCACGGGCGTCTCGCCTTTAACCCACCTGCGCTCCACAGCCTCCAACGCCGCCGGAGTAGACTTCCCCCCCATCTCCTCCGGGGAAACGGCGTTGTTGACCAGCTGAACCTTAAGCATGCTTCACCACCTCATACACGACGCCGTTGTATCCGTTTCTGTCGAGCAGGCGGGGGCGGTGGAAGTATGCGTCGGTGGGCACCCGCCTCGCCACCTCCTTCAACTCGGTGTTGGGTGGGGTTCCGTTCTCCAGAAGTCTAAGCAGGCTGTCGCGGTTGCCGGGGTCCGCGGGGCTCACCAGCATCCTCCCGCCGGATTTCAGCGCATGCAACACTTTGATAACCGTCTCGGACGCGTCCTTCTCCTCCATAACGTCCATGCGGTTGGTGAGTATCGCAGCATCCAATGAGTTATCGTTTAAATCCGCCTCCAACACGGAGTGTGCGAACCCCAGCCTGCCGTCCGCCTCCCCCACGTCGCCTATGTGCTCATCATACAATAGTTCCAGGTTGGTGAGCACGTTCGGTTTATCCGCTTCATGGGGCCGCCTCCGCCGTCCGTTCTCGCCGACTTTCTCGAACATTTCGCTTACTGCGGTGACGTCCACCCCGGACAACGCCAGCGTTAACGTGAACACGGGGTCGCATGGCTCCAGCTCCAGCACCCTCGAACCCGGTTTAATGTCCAGTTCAGTGATTATGCGGGCCATGTGCTCGGCCTTCAGGCGGCGTTCAATAAGCATCTCCGCCTTCACCCGGCGATAGGGTTCGGCGAACTCAGGCGGCAGAGGACTGGCGGGCAGCTGCTTAAGCGGCTGCTCAGGGAACCCCCCACCCTCCACCACCTTCTCCATACAACAATTAAGGAAGCATTTATTCTTATATACGGGTATATATTGACTCACACGAGGTGTTGAATGTGAGGAGCAGCAGAATCAAAAAAGGCGTTGAACGAGCGCCCAACCGCGCCCTACTTTATGCGACCGGCATAACCCGGGAAAGCCTGAGGAAACCGTTTATTGGAATAGCGTCGTCGTACACGGACATCGTCCCGGGGCACGTGGACATGCGGCAGCTGGAGCGGTTCATAGAAAGGGGCGTGGAGGCGGGAGGGGGGACCCCGTTCATATTCGGGGTGCCGGCGATATGCGACGGCATAGCCATGGGCCACTACGGCATGCGCTACTCCCTGCCCTCCAGGGAACTCATCGCCGACGAGGTGGAGTCCATGGCCGGCGCCCACGCACTCGACGGCCTCGTGCTGCTGACCAACTGCGACAAAATCACGCCCGGCATGCTGATGGCCGCCGGACGCCTGGACATACCATGTATCGTGGTCACGGCGGGGCCGATGATGGGCGGCTACCGGCAGGGCCGGCGCCTCTCGCTGGTGCGGGATACCTTCGAGGCGGTGGGCCGGCAGCAGGCCGGCGAAATCAGCAGAGACGAGGTGTACTGTCTGGAGATGGATGCGTGCCCCGGCTGCGGCAGCTGCCAGGGACTCTACACCGCAAACACCATGGCCTGCCTCACCGAGGCGATGGGGATGAGCCTCACAGGCTGCGCGTCCGCGTTAGCGGTGTCCGCGCAGAAGAAAAGAATCGCCTACGACAGCGGAGTCCGGGTTGTGAAACTGGTGGAGAAGAACCTGACCGCCCGCAGGATAATCACCAAAAACGCCATATACAATGCAGTGGTTGTGGACAACGCCATGGGCGGGTCCACCAACACCACCCTACACATTCCCGCGATAGCCCATGACGCCGGCGTCGACGTCAGCCTCGACCTGTTCGACGAAGTAGCGAGGAAGACGCCGCACATCACCAACATGAGGCCCGGCGGCGAACACTTCATGGAGGACCTGGACCGCGCCGGCGGCATACCAGCCGTACTGCATGTACTGCGGGGCAGGCTGAAGAACAGCCCCACAGTAAACGGATACAACATCAAAAAGATTGCGGAGCGTTCAATAGTGGTGGACGACGACGTCGTCCGCCCAATGAACAAAGCCTATCACCGGCAGGGCGGCATAGCCGTGTTGAAGGGTAACCTGGCGCCGGACGGCAGCGTGGTGAAGCAGAGCGCCGTCGTCAAAAAGGCGCTGAAGATAACCGGCCCAGCCCGCGTGTTCGACAGCGAAGAAGCCTCTATGAAGGCGATACTCGGCGGGGAGATCGGGAAAGGCGACGTCGTCGTGGTAAGATACGAGGGTCCGAAGGGCGGGCCCGGCATGCGGGAGATGCTCTCGCCCACGGCCGCGATAGCGGGGATGGGGTTGAGCGAGTCCGTGGCGTTGATAACCGACGGCCGCTTCAGCGGCGGCACACGGGGGCCGTGCGTAGGCCACGTAAGCCCCGAAGCAGCGGACTGCGGACCCCTCGCATACGTCCTGGAAGGCGACAGCATCACCGTGGACATCCCCGGCCGGAAGCTGACGCTGCACGTCACCAAGAAGGAGATGGACAAGAGGAAGAAGACCTGCAGGGTGAAGCGGCCCAAGGCGAGGGGGTGGCTGAAACGCTACAGCAACCAGGTAACATCGGCGGCGACGGGCGCGGTATTGAGAGAGTAGGTTTCGGGTTGGATACTCCGGGGTTATATTGGTTGATGCACAATACTGTGGGATGCACCGCGTAATACTTGTGATACGAGACGGGTGGGGCTACCGCGAGGATAAGACAGACAACGCCATAGCGGAAGCCTCCACACCCAATACGGACCGGCTGATGAAGGAGTACCCGAACGTCCTTATAGATGCGAGCGGCGGAGCCGTCGGCCTCCCGGACGGGTACCAGGGCAACAGCGAAGTCGGGCACATGACCATCGGGTCAGGGAGGATAATACTGCAGTCGCTGGTGAGGATAAACAGGAGCATAGACGACGGGTCGTTCTACGAGAAAAAAGAGTTCCTGGAGGCTATCGAGAACTGCCGTGAACACGGCGCCAAACTGCATGTCATCGGGCTGCTGCAGCGCGAGGGCGTGCACGCCCACGAGAAACACCTGTATGCGCTGCTGGAACTGTGCAGGCGACAGGAGTTCAAGGACGTCATAGTCCATGTCGTAACCGACGGCCGGGACGCGC
The DNA here is from genome assembly GCA_964587725.1 of uncultured archaeon. Taxonomy (GTDB): domain Archaea; phylum Altiarchaeota; class Altiarchaeia; order IMC4; family SCGC-AAA252-I15; genus WJMO01. Next base: position 15,241 of record CAZPLO010000021.1, on the reverse strand, counting down.
CGGTGGACGACGGCGTGAAACACGTTAAGGCGCTGTTGGAGAAGATGGGTGAAGTCGGAGTCGGCGGAACAGCGACTGTTTCAGGCAGATACTATGCCATGGACCGGGACAGACGCTGGGACCGCATCCGGAAGGCCTACGACTGCATAGTAAGGGGGGAGTGTGAAGAAACGTTCTCCGACCCGGTGGAACACATTGAAGGATGCTACGGCAGGGGTGAGACGGACGAGTTCATCGTCCCAGCCAAACGGGAAGGCTACGAAGGCGTTAAAGAGCATGACTCTTTCATCTTCTACAACTTCCGGACCGACCGGACCAGGCAGCTGACGCAGGCGATGGTGGAGCCGGAGTTCAACGGCTGGGACACGGAACCGTTGAACATCTATTTTGTGGCGATGACCCAGTACTACAAGCCCATGAACGCGGAGGTCGCGTTCAAGGAGGTGGAGCTCACCAACCTCCTCGGCAGAGTAATATCAGACGCCGGACTTAAGCAGCTGAGGATAAGCGAGACCGAAAAGTACGCGCACGTCACCTTCTTCTTCAACGGCCAGGTGGAGGAACCCTATGACGGCGAGGACAGGATACTGATTCACTCCCCGAAGGTTAAGACGTATGATTTGAAGCCGGAGATGAGCGCGCACGAGATACGTGACCGGCTCGTCGCCGAGATACGGAAGCAGGAATACGACTTCATCGTCGTCAACTACGTCAACGGAGACATGGTCGGCCACACCGGAGACGTTACAGCAATCCGGAAGGCGGTTGAGGTGGTGGACGAGTGCGTCGGAGACACCGTCGACGCCGGCCTGGAGAACGGTTACACGCTGCTGGTGTTCGCAGACCACGGGAACGCGGAAGACCAGACCCCCGAATGGCGCACCAGCCACACCACAAACCCGGTGCCGCTGATACTCGTTTCAAACGGCATGAAAGACGCCGCATTACGGGAGGGCCGCGGCCTCAAAGACGTCGCAGCCACCGCCCTGCACCTGCTGGAGCTGGAGAAACCCGGTGAAATTACCGGCGAAGACGTGATTCAGTAGCTTATAGTCCAGTCCTTCCAGCTTATATTTATGACCGTCGCAGAGAAGGATCCGCTGCAGGTTTTCATGGACCGTCTGAGAAGGCAGCGTACGCCCAACGAGGAGTTGGCTGCAATAGAGAGAACCCATGAACTCGGGGAAGCCGCCGACCCCGTGGACCAGATGGTTGCTGCCGAAGGCGTGGGAAAACTGCACGCAGCCCTCAACACCCTGAAGCCCCGTTACCGGCTGGTGGTGAAGCTCCGCAACGGCATCGGAACCGAGGGCGGGAGAACCTACACCCAGAAGGAGATAGCCGGCGCATACGGTGTATCCCATGAGAGGGTAGGGCAGATGGAACACAAGTCCCTGAAGGACATGTGGGGGTTAGGTCTCGAGGGGCTGAAGCCGGCTGAAGTAGACAACCGGGACGTGTACGTGTTCGAGAAGACGCGCAGGATACTGGGGGACCCGGAATTCGACCGGCTGGTGAAGACGCCGATGAAGGAGTTACACGCCCAATTAGGCAACTAACGCCGCCTTCCAGCTACTAATGCTGCTGGCGTTCGGCCTTCGCCTGATCCCAGAGTTTCTTCAGCAGCGGACTCATCCCCACCTTCTTCATGGCGTTGAAGTCTTTTTCGCTCAGCTTCAGTATGGAGTCGCCGTCTTTTATGACGTAGTAGTGTTCCCGCGTGTTCTCGTAGAGTTCCACCGGCATCCAACACACCCAATGTTATTTGGGTTAACACGGTAAAAAACCCCATGGTTTTCGGTTTATCACTCAACGCCCACTGTTTTAACACTAACTTGGCCCCAACGTCTTTTAATGGGTTATCTAATGTGTGACTGAGGTGGGTTAAGTTGACTGAGGAGGACTTCGACCGGCTGGTGAAGGAGGTATTGGCCGGAAAAACGGCATAAGAAAATGATGCGCTGCCCGAGGTGCGGGGCCCTCCCGCTCCATGACACGAGGACGTGGAAGTACGCCTACACGGAGTGCAGGCACTTCGACGGCGAGCAGGTGGCTGTCGAAAGACACCTGTGTCCTGTTTGCGTGTTCCAGGGCGGCGCAGACGAGTGCAGGGACCATTGGAATTACTGAACGGGGTGTAAGATGTACATGAGCGCATGGAGTCTGATATACTGGATGATAGGGCTGGGGCCGGACGACAGGGAGTGAATTTATAATTATTTATAAATTTTTTAAATTATTTATGTTTTTTTATAAACTATTGCGGTTTCTCACGCCTTCTTCGGTTATGACTCCCGTCACGTACTCTGCGGGGGTGACGTCGAATGCGGGGTTCACCGCCTCACAGCCTTCATGGGAGACGCGCACCCGCGTCCACTTCCCGTCGTCGTCGACGCCGAACATGTGCGTGACCTCATCCAGCGGACGGCCTTCAATCGGTATCTTGGAGCCGGCGGGGCACGCGGGATCGAAGGTGCTGGACGGAGCGGCCACGTAAAACGGTATGCCGTTTTCCTTCGCCAGCACCGCCTTCTCATAGGTTCCAATCTTGTTTGCGACATCCCCGTTGGCGGCTATGCGGTCTGCGCCGACTATCACCAAATCCACCTGGCCGGCCGCCATCAGGTGGCCGGCGGCGTTGTCCACCAGTATCTTGTGGGAGATGCCCTCCTGATACAGCTCCCACGCCGTAATCCTGCTGCCCTGGCAGCGGGGCCGGGTCTCATCCACCCACACGTGAATGTCTTTCCCCTGGTCGCGGGCGACACGCATGGGCGCCAACGCGGTGCCCCAGTCCACGCACGCCAACGCGCCGGCGTTGCAGTGCGTCAGCAGACGCATGCCGTCTTCTATCAACTCTGCTCCGTGGACTCCGATCATCCGGCAGCGTTCCGCGGACTCGTTCGCGTAGGTGTCGGCCTTCCACGCGGGTTCGCCGTCGTGTTTCATGTAATAATCCAATGCGTCCTTCAAATCGTATGCGGTGGGCCTGCTCTTGTACAGCTTATCATAAGCGTTCTGGAGGTCTTTTCCGTTGAGCTCAGCCAGCGCCATCCCGTAGCATCCCGCAGCCCCTATGGCGGGCGCGCCCCTGACGACCATCGACGTTATCGCGTCCGCCACCTCCTCAAACGAATTATACGACACAACCTTGAACTCATGCGGGATGAGGCGCTGGTCTATCACCCTCACCTTCTTGTCCTCCAGCCACACGCTCCTGTACTGTCTCCCTTCTATCCTCATTTCAGCCCCTATCAGCATGTATTAACACAGACACTATATAAAGTCTTCGATGCGGACTTTCAAAAAAGACAGTCTGGAGGCGAGGATACTGGAGGCCGTGGCCGAACAGTATCCCGTCACCGCGGAGGGGCTGAGGAAGAGGGTGAAGGCCCGCGGCTTCGACGCGGCATTGAAGAACCTTCTCCGTGAAGGATACATCGTGTTGGATGAGCTGCCGGACAGAAAATACGTGAGACCCACGGGTAGGGGGAAGGTCACCTTGGGCGTGAAGGCGGACCAGCGTAAGAAGTTGAAGAGAGGCAGCGGACGTAAAACAGGAGAATACGGCGGACCCATGTACCGTTAACCCTTCAGCCGGAGGTGTATGGTTACGAGCAGGTTCAGCGCCTCATCCAACGATTCCCCCATGGAGACGACGCCGTGGTCTCGGATGACGGCGTACTGGCTGTGTTTTAATGCCTCCACCACCTGATAAGCCTGGTCTTCGGTGCCGTAGTGGGACTCCTTCACCGTCGAATGCACGCCGAGCAGCAGCTTCAGCTTGTCCGCCCGCTCAACAGCCAGTTGGTCGTGGGCGTGTACTACGGCGTTGACCATCGGGTAGCTCTGGTAGATGAGCCAGTGCATCGGCACCTCCGACGAAGGCTCCTTCGAACCCACCGCCTTGGCTGTGGCGAAGTCGAAGTCCACCACCTCAACAACGTCGTCGCGGGTCAACGAGCCTTTGCTGACGCCGCCGACGGTAACCAGCATCCCCTCATCCGTGCGGACGCTGATGTTGCCCGCGTTCTCCGGAGTCAAACCCAGCTCATGAAGTCGTTTGCCGGCGGCGATTATTTCATCCACTACTGTGGGGTCCGGCCGGCCTCCGTCGGCGAACACGGTCCGGAATTTCCGACCCACGTACTCTTCGGCCATAACCTATGTTGTGTAAGCTAATTAAAGAGGGATTCCAAGGATGTAACATGACACCTGCTGTTAAGGAGAGGCCTCCGGCTGTGAAGCCGCCGGAGCTGGAGAGGGTTAAAATATCCTCCGAGGAGCTGGAGAAGTCGTCGCAGCTGCTCCGGGACATCACCGGCATCAGGAGGAAGATGCTTGACCATGAGGTCACCCAGGGGGAAGCCACCACAATGCTGACAAAGTTCCAGGACTACGTGGGCATACGGTATGCGGGCACCGGCAGGGAGAGCCTGAATTTGAAGCCCAGAGGGGGTTTTGAAGGAGAGCACTTCGAAGTCGGTTTCAAGGGCGGCAGACCCGTGGAGGTCAGCTACGTCAACCCCAACGGAGTTCACCTGGTGGGCGACGCAGGCGGCGCAGACTACACCACACTACGGCTGAAGAGGGAAGGCGACGTGGGGCCCGGGGAATTCCAGGCCCTGGCTTAGACTTCCACGTCCAGGTTTCTACCCTTTTCTTTAACGGGTTTCCCGTCCGGACCGTATATGCCCGGGTCTTCTGCCTGTTTCTTCTTCGGCTCCGGAAGTCGTTCGTTCCTCCGCCGTCTTTCCGCGTCTTCGGCGTCGCTGTATTGGTCCTGCGGCTTCCTCGGGGGAGTGATTTTGTTCACAGGCTCCACCCTTCGCTGAATCTTCATCGAGTTATTAATATACTGTATTCTTAATAGTTTCCCTCAGAATGAGTGAAGTGAAAGACCCCCGGCTGGCGGACGCCGGCAGATTGAAGATTCGGTGGGCCGAGGACCACATGCCGGTGCTGGTGAGGATACGCGAAGAATTCAGTGAAAAGAAGCCGTTGGATGGCGTAACCGTCGGATTCGCACTGCACGTGACGAAGGAGACGGCGGTGCTGGTGGAGACCCTCGTGGCGGGAGGCGCTGAAGTCGCCATCACCGGCTGCAACCCATTGTCGACGCAGGACGACGTCGCAGCAGCGTTGGCCGACGCGGGCGTGGACGTGTACGCGTGGCGCGGCGAAACCAACGAGGAATACTATTCAAACATCAACAAGGTGTTGGACCATAAACCGAACATCACGGTGGACGACGGCGCAGACCTGATTTCAGTGGTGCATAAGGAACGCACCAACCTCCTGGGAGGTATTAAAGGCGGGTGTGAGGAGACGACCACCGGAGTCATCCGGCTGCGGGCGATGGAGGCGGACGGCGCGTTGAAGTATCCGGTGATGGCCACCAACGACGCGGACACGAAACACATGTTCGACAACCACTACGGCACAGGCCAGAGCACCATAGACGGCATACTGCGGGCCACCAGCATACTGTTCGCCGGCAAGGTCGTTGTCATAGCAGGGTACGGGTGGTGCGGCCGCGGAGTCGCCGCGCGTGCGAGGGGCATGGGCGCGCAGGTCATCGTCACGGAAGTGGACCCCACATTGGCGCTGCGGGCTGCGATGGACGGGTACATGGTGATGCCCATGGACGACGCGGCCTGCATGGGGGACGTGTTCATTACGGCGACGGGGGACCGGGACATCATAGTGAAAAGGCATTTTGAGCGGATGAAGGCCGGCGCCGTAGTATGCAATGCGGGGCACTTCAACGTGGAGATAGACATACCCGCGCTGGAGGAGTTGAGCAATGGGAAGAAGACGATAAGGGATAACGTCGAAGAGTACGCGCTCAAGAAGGGCGGCCACATTTATTTGCTGGCTGAAGGGCGGCTGGTGAATCTGGCTGCCGCGGAAGGCCATCCGAGCGAGGTCATGGACATGTCGTTCGCCAACCAGGCGTTGGCGTGCAAATACATAAACGAAAACAGTTTGGAGCCGGGCGTACACCCCATACCACGTGAAATCGACGAGGGGGTGGCGCGGATGAAATTGGAGACGATGGGGTTGCGGATTGACGAGCTCACCGGCCGGCAGACAGAGTATCTCTCCTCGTGGGAGGAGGGCACGTAACCTGCTTATAAAGCAGGATTCTGTAATATATGGGAGTGTGAAGAATGGAAGAGAAGGTTATGATAGGGGATTACCTCGGCACGATCGAGGAGTTCATGCCCGGGAAGGGCACATATTCTGAAGACGGGAAAATATACGCCGCAAAGATAGGTTTCAAGGCCGTTGATCCCGCGAAGCACGTCGCGGAAGTCCACGGCAAGGACCTGCCCAGCCTGGAGGTGGGGCAGACCGTGTTCGGCGAGGTGATGACGTTGAAGAGCAGCGTCGCCACCGTCATAGTAGGCAAGATACAGGGGCAGAAGGGCGTGATAGACGAGAGGACCACCATATACGTTTCGAACATATCCGACAAGTACGTGGACAAGCCCGAGAACGAGTTCGCGGTCGGGGACATAGTGAAGGCGCAGGTGCTGAAGATGGACGACAACGTCATAGACTTGAGCACCAAAGGCGACGAATACGGTGTGGTTAAGGCGTTCTGCAAGCGGTGCAGGCACCCCATGGAGAAGTCGGAGAAGCATAAGGGGAAGCTGGAGTGTCCGAACTGCAGCAGCGTTGAGACGCGGAAGATATCCGGCGACTACGGAAACGTCGGAGAGTTCTGAAGATGGAGTTCAAGTTCGTTGAACGGAAGAAGGGGAGCGTCGAAATCGAGTTCGACGAGAAGGAGGTTGCCATAGCCTTGGAGGGCGTCTTGGTCGACAACGGCGTCGACGCCTACACCTACGAACCCCACCCCCTCAAAGAGGGTTTCCGCCTGCATGTGGAAGCCAAGGACGCGAAGGCGGAGCTGAAGAAGGCGGTCACCCAGTTGGGGAAGGAGTGGGGCGCGTTCAAGAAGGCTGTGGAATCCAAACTTAAATAACGCCGACTATTTCTTACCATGGAGGACGACTCCGCGGTCGATGATTCTGGAAGGCAGCACCGGCACATGGTGGAGGACATCACGGTAACGCCTTTTTTCAAGCGCCACCGCGGCCACATGCCCGCCACCTTGAAGCTGCACGCCGAAATAGACGAGGAAGACGACTTCATAGTGTTGGAGTCCTGCATCCAAGGCTACGAGGAGGAGGATGTGGAGGTTTCCGCCACCGTCAACAGCATAGACGTCACATTGATTCTGGAGAAAGGCGACGAAGGGGACGTGAAATTCCACAACAGCTACGTCACGCCCGTGCCCATAGACCCCGACAACATTAAGGTGGAGCACCGAGACGGCGTCCTCACCGTGAAGGCGCCCAAAAAATAACTTATATACTCTCGGATATATTCTTTTATGTGGTGATGTCGTTGGCCGACAGAGACATTGTGAACCTGCTCCTGCATGAGAAGCCTGCGGGCATAATACTGAGTCTGAGGAGCGACGAGAAGAAATACGCTTCCGTGCTGTCGAAGGAGAACGACTGCACCTACACCCACACCCTGAAGATACTCGACGAATTGAAAGGCTACGGGCTGGTGGAGTTCGAGAAGGACGGCCGCATAAAATACGTGATGCTCACGGAACTCGGAGAGGACGTCGCCCACGAACTCGAAGGCCTCGTGCGTTACCTGGAGAGGGTGTCGAAGGGTGAGGCCGGTGAAGAGGGGGGAGAATGAGGAAGGCGCTGACTCTGCTGCTGCTGTTGGCTGCGCCCGCCTCCGCCCAGTCCGGCGTCGAATCCCTCGGCTACATCGCATTAGCTTTGGGCATACTGTCGCTGCTGTACAGCCACAACCTCACCCGCGGGAAACGGGGTTTGGAGGCTCAGATTGCCCGGGAGAAAGCCATTTTGAAGAAGCTTCGGGGTGAGGTTCAGACGTGCCGTGATGAACTGGAGAAACACAGGATTGAGGCTCAGGCGGCAGTCGACGAGAAAACAGCGTCCGAGATAAGGAAGGCGGGGGAGTCCGCCCACGTTATGAGGGAGTCGGACGGGCTGCGGAAGGAGTACTGGGACCGCCTCGGCCACATGGGTGTGGCGGAGAATGCGGAACTGAAGAAGCTGCTGGATGAGAAGCAGGAGATAGAGGGTATGATAGAGTTGACGAAGGCGAAATACCATACCCGCGCAATCGACGAGAAGAGCTTCAGCGACATCACGGAGGAATACCAGAAGAAGCTCATCGAATTGGAGGCTAAAATCAGGAAACTCAAGGGTGAAGGAGATGGAGGTTGAACGCTGCCCCACGGGCATAGAGGGATTTGACGAGCTGTTGGACGGGGGGTTCCCCCGGGGCCGGGTGGTACTGTTGGCGGGCGACTGCGGCACCGGCAAAAGCATACTGTCTGCGCAGTTCCTGGTCAACGGAGCACTGGAATACGATGAACCCGGCGTGTACGTGAGTCTGGAGCAGACGCCGAAGCTGCTGAAACAGGACATGGCCGCCATCGGACTGGACCTGCAGAAACTGGAGGACGACGGCAAACTGATAATAGTAGACGCGAGCCTGTCGGGGATGGCGTTCAAGGACGACAGCAGATACAAGCTGACTCCGGAGCAGTTCAGCCTCGACAGCATCACCGCCATGATAAACGACACCGCCGAAGAAATCGGCGCTAAAAGGGCGGTGGTGGACAGCTTCAGCGCCCTCGACAGCCTGCTGGAGAGCAAGAAAAGCCATGTAGGCCTAGGGCTGAAGGAGGACGTTAGGCGGGCTATCCTGGGCATAAACTACAAACTCCAGAGCATGGAGTTGACGTCGATACTGATAAGCGACATCGTCGGCGACAGACAACTGAGCAAACACGGCATCGAAGAATACATGGTTGACGGCGTCATCACCCTACACTATAATGCGGTGGGTCCGGACGCCGGCAGACACCTCATCATCAAAAAAATGAGGTCGACGAAACACAACGAAAACATCAACACCATAGAGTTCGTAGAAGGAACTGGCGTGAAAGTTAAGGGCTTCTGACGTTTAGTTCGGATTAGCTTGTGCTTCAGCCAGTCCCTCAGCGTATTCCAGGTCGTTTTCACGTGCAATGCGCTGAAGTTCTTTGACGACATTGTTTTCCCTGTTTATCTGGTACATTTTAGCCTTGCCTTCGGAGCGGGTGTTTACTACAAGATTCTGTTCCATCAAAGACTGGATGACGGCATGGGCTGTGCGGTAGCTGACGCCGGCTTCCACGCTAATGTCTTTCAGGCTATAGTCCCAGAACTGGTTCACCAACAGAAAATCCAGGGTCTTTGGAATCGGTCGGTCGCCGAATATGTGTGTCAAAGCCATGATGAACCCTCAGTTATGTACTATACACCCGCCCCTTAAATATGCAAAAAATTAATATAAATCATGCAAAAATTTTCGGTTATAGCGGCTCAGGTCTACGTAATCGACTATCTAAGCCGGAAAAGATACTTTGGAGCTCACCAAACACTTTCCGAAAACATCCCCAAAGGCACGCCACCGGAACACAAGAAAACAATATTGAAGGCCATAAACAAACTGGCGAACAAGGGACTCCTGATTACGAAGAAAAAACACTACGGAGTCCATGTTTCACTTAACCCGCGCAAAACACAGGAGATGCGGGAATATCTGCAGGAACTGGAAGACAAACTCTAAGAGACGTCTGAGCCCTTCACCTTCTTTTTTCTGCTGGTGGACACGAGCATGTTCCAGGCGAACCCTATTCTTTCGAGGTAGTTGCTGAATGTCAGCGAATCCGAGAGTATGAGTGCGCGGCCTTTCCCGAGGCCTGCGGTGATCTCCCGCTCACGTTTCAGCAGGCCGAAACGCACAAGCTTCGGAATCACCTTGTTCTCCAACGTGCTTCTGCTGTGGCCTTTTTGCCCAAGGAATTCGCGGATGTCTTTCTTGGTCACCCAGTCCCGCTCCAACACCATATCCAACAAATCGCACGCGACCTGGTGGTAGGTGGGCTGGTATTTGCGTGGGAAGATGAAGTCCACCACCTCGGACACCGTCCAGTACACGGTCTTGTCCAACCCCCCCTTCTTCTTCAGTTCGGCGCCGTAGTGGGGGGGCAGCCACAGGCTTTCCGCCGCAGGCAGTCCGGCGCTGGACGGCGGCTTAGGCTTCGGATTCCCCATGTTAGAGTATTACGTGCACGCGGTTAAGAAACACGCACCCGGTATCCAAGAGGATACCTGAAACTTTTAAGGGAGCACGACTCTACTAAATACGGGGGTGAATTGGAATGTTCGGGCCCGGCTGCTGCTAAAAAAAAAGGACAGGTTTTTAGGGGGCGAATCACCCCCCTATTTTTCTATAGAGTATCCTCTGCAGGTAGACTATCATGCTCATCTCGAACAACGCGGACACGCCGGCGGGCAGCGCCGCCCTAGACCCCAAGAGGGTTAGGGCGACGGCGGCCGCCATGCCGCCGTTCTTGTAGGAGCCGAACAGCGTGTAGACGATGTTCCGTTCCACAGCCACCCGGTTCCGATGGGTGAAGTATATGACGGTGGCTGCGCCGTAGGTCCTCAACAGGAGCACCAGCAGTACCGGGGCGAGCGACAGCGTGTCCGAGACCAGAGTCTCCTGATTCAAGCCGATGATACTGTATGTTATGAGGAAGAAACACAGGTTCACTATCTTCCGGTCGTGGACGAAAAACCGGTCTTTCATTTTCGCGGCCGCACGCGACAACATGAGAGGGAGTATTATCACCAGGAACAACAGTTCCATGAGCGCTGCAACGTCCACTTGCACTCCCAGGAACAACAGAGTCAGTGCGGGGGCGGTGAGGAGGGAGGCTCCGTAGCACGCCAGCTGCGCGTACGCGGCGGCCTGGAAGTCCCCGCCTAGGAGGTAGGCGAACGGCACCACAGCCACAGCAGGGGGTATCGCGGCCATCACCACGAACCCCATCAGGTATGCGGGGTCGTCCACCAGCAGGTACGCTGACAGCAGTATGAGTCCGGTGAGGAACACGTAGTTCAGGAGCAGCGAATACAGCAGTGGTTTGGAGCTGCGTTTAACCCCCTCCAAACCCACATCCACCTCCCGCATCGACAGTGTCATGGACACTATCAACGCGGGCACGATGAACGGTTGAAGGTCGCCGGCGAGAGACGGCCCAGCCAAAGCCAGGACTATGGCGGCCGTGAACACCAGCGAGGAGTTCTCCAAAAGCGTCATGCCATAGACCATTTTGCAGCCGTCAGATGAACAAACCAGCCAGGGGTTCGCTGATGAATCCGGGTAGGGTGTGGACGAGGAACCCCAGCACCCCCGATATTATGCCCGTGGACTCCACGTTTATTGTGCCCTCGTATGTCACAGACCCTGTTTCGTCTCCGCTGTAGTACACGTCCGCCTGCACATCGTATTCGCCGGCCGGCAGTACGCCGGGTAGTTCGTAGAAGTCCACGTATTCCGTATTCCACAGGCGCCGAGGCAGTTCCGTGTTTTCTTTGACGAAGTCGTTTAAGACGGTCCCCAGCACCTCCGGCTCCGACTTGAAAACCACGTTCACCACGTACACGTACTCCGAGGTGGTGTTCACGTGTATCCGCACCTCCGCCGCCTCCCCAGGAGTGACAGAAGCTGCGGAGACGGTGGGGTCAACTCCGTTCACCGTGGTCGAAACATCTAAGGGTGCTGCAGATGCAGACGCAGCCAGCAACACCAACAGCAGGACAGAAGCCCTCATATAAGATAATGGGGATCGCAGGTTAAAGATTACCGTATTTAAAGGCGGCTCCAATGAGTAATCCATGGTGCAACTGTACGACGTGATAATCTACACAGGCTACCTGAACCTGCTATTGTTCGCGGCCATACTGATTACGTGCAGGTGCATAGGCATATGGCCGGTGGTGAAGAAGCTCATGGGCAACAACACCTTCATGGAAAAAATCTACAAACACCACTGCCTCATCTGGTACGCCTTAATACTATCCGTGATAGCTCACGTGGCAGCCAACCTCATGCTGTAAAATAACCGCGCGTTGTTTCTTTTGTTTCCCTATTCCACAGGTCTTAAACCACCATTTACGGCCTAAATACCCATGCAATCGATGCAGACAAGACCATGAGGGAGTACCCGAAATACGTTATCGACAACTACATGCCGCTGGCCGCAAACAGCAAGAAATGCTAGCTGAAAAACTTATCCATGACCCGTTTTTTAGGGTATCCCGGGTTATGGGGTGAGGGTTTCGAATGCTGCCAGGCTGATTCCAACGAGGAGTAGGAAGAGGATGATTAGGTTCTTCAGTTTTTCTTCGTCCATTTTGACCGTGTTCCTGGCTCCGACGTACGCACCCGCTACCTGGCCGGCGAGGAGGAGGCTCATCAGCGATAGGTCTATGTGGCCGAGCATGAAGTGGGTTACTGAACCAGGTACGGCGTAGACTGCTATGATGGCGAGCGATGAGGCTATGCTCTTGTGCAACGGCACCTTTAGTACCATGACGAGGAGGGGCACGAGTATGAAGCCTCCGCCTATGCCGAGGAAGCCGGATACGAAACCTGAGACTGCGCCGACCCCCACCGCCCTAACGGCCTTGGACTCTAGGGATAGTATCTCAGCTTCGGCTTCGTTTTTCCTGTCCCGGTAGAGCATGACTGAGAACAGGATAAGCAGACCCGATGTCAGAAGCATCAGCGTCTTGCTTGAAAACTCCACAGTATATAGGGCGCCCAACACGGAAAACAACGACCCAGAGAGCCCGCACGTTATTGTGGTCTTGAATTTTATGAGGCCTTTATGGTAGAAGACCCAGGCGCCAGTGAGGGCCGACGGCAGCACAAGCGGGAGGGGTGTGCCTAGGGCGATGTGGCCTGGGACGTTAAGCAGAATCCGCATCAACGGCGTGGTAACCGACGCCCCGCCTACGCCAAAAGACCCTGAGAGAACGCCGGCGAGCAAGCCAACAGCCAATGCAATGGAGATCCTCCCAAGCATATATTCATTAACAAAACAGGACTTAAGAATCATCCGGTTTCAACCTGTAGTAAACCCCTATGAAATCACTGCATTATACGACAGGGTGTAGTAAATCATTCCAATAATATCGATTGTGTCGCAAGATGTTTCTGGACTGCCTATTCTTAGTCTTCCAGTAGCCATTCTGGGGCTGGTTTTACTATGATTTTTTTCCCGTCGATTGTTAGTGTTTTGCTTTCGTTGGCCGTGATTATCAATCCCTCGTCCAGCCTGTGTTTTTCCAATGCTTCCATTACTCCTCTTGTCTCTCTCTTTTCGGTTTCCTGGTCTTTGAGGGTTAGTGTTACCTGTATGGCCTGTGTTATCTTGAGTTTTTCTTTTATGAGGAAGTCGCATTCGTACCTGTCTTTGTGGTAGTATATGTCCTCGTGTTTTCTTTTGAGGGCTAGGTAGACTAGGTTTTCCAGGAGTCGTCCTTTGTCCTCTAAAAATCGGAAGGACACTGAGTTTGCCATGCCTGTGTCTATGCAGTATGTTTTTTTCGGGTTGGCCATCTGCTTCTTCACAGACTTGTCGTACTTGGTTATGGTATGGAGAAGGTATGAGTCTTCCGCGTAGTTCATGTACTCCTTGACGGTCGGGGTGGTTATCCCCAATGACTTGGCTATGTTCGTGTATGAGAACATCTTTCCAACGTTTGACAATATGAAATACAGCAGGTCGAATACTTCCTTGTTGTTTCTTATCTTGTGCGGGTAAACGATGTCTTTCAGGTATATCGTTTGGAAGTAGTTTTTCAATAATTCCTGTTTAAGCTCAGGCTTTGTTTCCAAGACTACTCTCGGGAATGCCCCATATTTCAAGTACTCTTCAAACAACAGGTTCTTTTCCGTTATCGTCGGCTTCTTGATTTTTTTGAATTCCAGGAACTCCTTGAAGGACAGTGGGTATAGTATGCTGTGGAAGTATCTGCCAGACAATCTGGTGCCGCCTTCTCCCTTCAGGAGTGCGGAGGTTGAGCCGGAGAGTATTATCTTGACTTTCTTCTGCGTGTCGTAAACAGTCTTCACTGTCTGGGCCCAGTACTCGTTGTTTTGAACCTCATCTATGAAGACATAAAACCTCTTGGGGTCGCCTGCTTTTGTGAGGTAGTATTCAACAAGCTCTCCCAGAAACCCAGGGTCTTTGGCGCGGCTTTGAAACAAAGGCTCATCAAGGTTCACGAAAAGTATAGCTTCTGAAAGGGTATTTTCATCCAAAAGGCTTTTGATAAGCTGATACAATAACGTGGACTTCCCCGTGCGCCTAGCACCCAATAATAGCAAGACTTCAGGCGCATCCATGAACTTTTTCAGCTCCGGATAATTGTCTAACCTTGGTATGCCTGTCTCAAAATCCCTGTCAAACCACCATGGATTCTGCTTCTCCACCGCAGCCCCAATACCCACATCCATGCTACTATATATGAAATACTAGTATAAAAGCGTAAAATATAATATATGATTAAGTAAAAAATCGTAAAATACAATATAAAATATATGCGGGCGTGCAACAAGAAGAAGAAACCCAGATTAACAATAAGCTACTTAATGCCACATTATTAATCACGATACAGTACTATAGAAATACGATGAATGGTTTTTTGTCTACGGCAACAACGAACTACTGGCTAGAAAGGATGCTTCAGGAGACAAGTATTATTACCACCCGGACCACCTAGGAAGCACAACAGTAATAACCAAACAAGACGGCAGTCTGGAAGAACGCATCTCCTACCAGCCGTACGGACTACCACGACAAACCTCAGAAGAGATGTGGCAATATACCTCACAAGAATGGGAATCAAGCTACGGATTCTACGACTACGGAGCACGTCAATATAACTAAACAATAAGAAGATTCATACAACCAGACACAATAATACCAGATGTATACGACCCACAAAGCCTGTTGCTAGATTTAAACCATAGAAGCCAAGAAAGCCTTACAAACTGTTTTCAACCTTTTTATTACAGTAATTCACTATATTACAGTTACGCCCGAAAAAGCCTTTTCGGGAGTGTTTACCCTTTATCACGGCGTACCTGTTGGCTGTCTGGGCAAGGAACAACACCAAGACCCAATTTTCTAGTTTTGAAGAATCAAGCACAGTGTTTTAATCTCTTCGATTTTAGGGAAGAATCAAGTGGCGTGCTTGATATCATAATTTTTTCAATTAGGAAAATAAGTAAGATGGAGTTAATGCTTGCTTAGAATCCTATTCTTTGA
>CAZPLO010000020.1:0-23243 GCA_964587725.1 uncultured archaeon | reverse complement strand
TTCGTTGACGTTGAATAGGGATGTGATGAGGTATTTCATTGTTAGTTTGTTTGGGGGTTTGATGGTGCCGTCGGGGAGGACTTCGGCGAATTTCACGTGGGGTTGGACGGTCATGTGGAGGCGCCAATACACCCACAGGATGAAATTCACGATGTGGGGTATGAGGATTATGGCGCCGAAGAACTCCAGGTTATAGAGGATGAGCAGGCCGCCCACGGACGCACCCAACATCAACGTCCCACTGTTCCCCAAAAAGATTCTGCTCGGGTAACGGTTATACCACATAAACGCCAACAAAGCGCCGAGCATAGGCATCAAGAATACGAGGACGTTGCCGTCATACTTCAAATACGCCTTCAACCCCGTGAACAACAACAATATCCAGGAGAGGCCGCCGGACAGTCCGTTGAAGCCCGCATGCATGTTCACCAGGTTAGACACAACCATCACATACACGGGGGCGAACACCAGCGGAGCCAGCCACCCAATCTCAACCTCCCAAAACAACAGACTCAGGTTGGTGTCGATGTTCAACAACCCAATAGGCAACGCCAGGAAAAACAGGATATAGATTTTCTTGTACCTGCTCTTCACCCCAATCAAATCATCCAACAACCCGAACATGCCGTAGATGAAGACGACGAAGTAGAATATCAGCAGCCGCTCCACAAACCCCGGATCCGGAATCAACAGCTGCGCGGCAATCAACGAAATCATCACGCCGCCAATCAACGCTATCCCTCCCATGGTGGGGACGTCCGGCCGACCAGGTTTATACATGTCCTTCACCACATGCCCGCCGGCGTGGAAGCGGCGGATGAACTTCCGCGTAAGATACAATGTAGCAGCAAACGCTATCACGAACACCCCCGCAGTCTCCCACACAAACATCAGAAAAATATTAGGCGGGGGGGGTAAAATACGTTACATTAGTTTGAGCATGTCGGCTGTGGTCAGGACCCGTATTTTGTTTTGCTCGAGGAAATGGCGGTCGTCACTCCATATGCCGTCACACATGGTTGCCATGGATGCGGCGAGGAATGGGACATCGTCCACGTCGGATATCATGTTCTCCGCCTGCTCCAAGAACCCTTCATATTCCTCCCGGGGGAGGATGGTTATTCGTTCAAAGAGGAGAGACAACAGAATCTCTAATTCCTCAGCCGAGACCTTGGCCTTCCCCCGTATCATGCCCGCGTACGCGTGTATTTCAGAGAGCGTGTGGTCAGGGGAATAAAAGTCGAATGATGGGTCGGCCAGTATTCTCCTGGAAACCCCGTCTTTAATCAAAGCCGCGATAACACGGTTGGTGTCGACAACCAATTTCATTTAACCAGCCCGTGCTTTCTGGCTATCTCATGCTTTATCAGGCCGCCGATTTCACCAGCATCCTCCTCCGTCAACTCGCTGCCTGATAGGATACTATCCATCAACTCCAGCTTCCTGGCCTGAGCCCACATCGCCCTCCTAGCCACCTCACTCCACTTGATCTCAGAGTGCTTTTTAATGATTTTATGGAGTTCCGCAGGCACAGACAACGTCATATTAACCATAAGTAAAATATGTGCACACACATATTTATAAACCCACATCATAAGAAACACGAAAAATATCGCTTATAAATGAACAATTACTATAGTAATTGCTATGGAGACTGTGCAGGTTAGGCTGACGGAGCAGCAACTCAGGAGACTGGACCAGCTGGTGGGTAGTGGAGTGTATGCTTCGAGGGGCGAGGCGGTCCGCGACGCCGTCAGGAGACTGGAGGTAATGGCATCCCTCCTGGAGCTCCAGGAGACCGCTAGAGAGAAGGGGATAACAAAGAAGAGCCTGCTAGAAGAACTGAACAAAGTGGGAGATGAATTATACCAGCGGAAATACGCGTAAGCCGCGGGTGTTCATCGACGCCAACACCCTGGTTTCAGGATTATTCTTTGAAGGAGCCGAGAACAAGCTGCTGAATATGGGTTTAGCTGGAACCATAGAACTGATCACCTGTGACTTCGTAATAGAAGAGGTTAAGGAAGTAACTCGGAGAAAATTCCCTGAAAAAACAGACACCGTAACAGACGTCCTTGAACTAATCACCATAGTGGACGCGGGAGACATCAGCAGAGCAAAGGAGATGATTAGAGACAAAAAGGACGCCCCAGTACTGGCGGCAGCCATTAAACACCAACCAGACTACTTTGTGACAGGAGACAACGACTTCCACAACACGAAAATAAAAGAACACGTCAACGTAGTCAAAACCAGAGAATTCCTAGACACACTATAAAATCATAGACATATTTATTCACCGCCGACCATGTAGATTCCATGAAGGTAGAAGTGCCCGACGACGTGTACAGGGGGATAGAGGAGCGGGTTAAGGTCACCGAATTCAATTCTGTTGAGGAGTATGTGACGTACGTGCTGAAGCAGGTGCTCGAACAAGTCAACAAAGAAGAAGAGCAGGCGTACAGCAAAGAAGATGAGGAGAAGGTGAAGGAACGCCTACGAAGCCTCGGATACCTCGACTAAACCGTGAAATAGGCTTTATCAAGAACCGGCGGTATGGAATAGGCGGCTCTTGATAGTAGATTTCCACAGGTCTCTAGCCGGTGGAAATCTCTGATTTATAAGTAGCAGACCGTATTTTTTACTAAGAAGATGTCTGACGTGTTCGTACGGGTGCCGGAGGAGATATCAGAGAAGATGAGGAAACACGACATGATAAACTGGGGTGAAGTAGTCTCCAGAGAGCTTTCACACGCCGTCAGCGAGAGGGAGATGGTGGAGCAGATACTCCAAGACAGCAGACTAACACCCAAGGACGTGGAGGAACTGGACGCGGAGATAAAGAAATCCCTCACCAAGAGATATGAAAAAACTTAAGCTGGTTTTGGACACCAACGTAATCCTGTCAGCACTCATAAACGAGAACTCCATAATACGCGACATCCTTCTGTCAGACAAAATCCAGCTATACCTGCCCGAATACGCCTTCGAAGAGATAATAGACCACAGAGACACCATCCAAGAGAAAACAGGGTTAGCCGACATCCAGATAGTATTCACCCTCACATACCTCCTCAAAAAAGTGAAGATAGTTAAAAAAGAATTCTTCAAAGAAGACCTGAAGAACGCCTGGGAAATAATGAAAGAAATCGACGCAGACGACAAGGAATTCCTAGCCCTAGCCATGACACTGGACTGCGACGGAATATTCAGCCAAGACAAAGCATTCGAGCAGACCAAGACAAAAAGATGGACTGTTAAAGAGACTCTCGAATGGATAAGAAAACACTGACAGGAGAACATGTTTAATCAAACAACCCTGGAGAAGCTGGTATTGGATCCCTTAAGGATTAAGGAGTTGGTTTTAGTGGTTTTGTTGTGCGGGTGTCTTAGCGGAGACTCTGCACCACCAACCACTTCCTCCACTGTAGTGTCGGTTACTTCCTCTACTGTTGTTTCCACGTCAACCACTTCCACTTCGTCGACGACGTCCACGACGTTGCACAGTATCAGCGCATGTGACGGTAACTGGAGTTTGGTGCGGGACTGGGGTGTGTTCTGCTACGACGACCACGCATTATCCGCGGGTGACGCGTCCCTGTGCAAGTCCGATTACTGTGTCGCATATCTAACTAGGAACGACACTGTATGCGAGGAGGATGACCAGATTTGTGTGGCGTTGGCCGCGGGCGACCACCTGGTATGTAATGAGATTTATCAGCGGCAGGAGTGCAAGATATGGTACTCGTATGTGACGGACAACATCGTGTTGTGCGAGGACGCCTACGGCTACCGCGACCGGAAGATGTGCTGGAGCGACTGGGCGTACTTCCGCGGAGACATAAGCTACTGCAGCCGACATCAGAAGGCATCCGACAGGGAGCAGTGCGAAGGCAGCTACTGGACCCGGATCGGAGAGGAAAAAAGGGACCGCAGCTACTGCGACAACATAAAGTCGCCGTACGCCCGCAGCCTCTGCATATCAACAGTGGACATCAACATCAAACTGGACGAAACCACCAACGTACTGCGGCTGCTGGACCAGCGATACAAGCCGGAAGGCGCCAGCAACATGCCCGGACCAGACTACGACGCCTAATCCTCAAACAGTAGTAAGGCAGGAGAAGGTGAAGGAACGCCTCCGAAGCCTCGGATAGTTCAACCAGGTTGCTTTCTGAAAGGGAAATAACGTGTTCCAGTAAGTCCTAAAATTTTAGGACTAAATGAATGGACTTTCGACTGGCAGTCGAAACATAATGGCAATAGTTTCCATTGGCAGTCGAAACATATTTAAAGGAATCTACTGAATATTTGAACATGGAGGAGGTCTTATACCAGTTCAACCCCTGGTGGGAAGGCGGATACGAGGTGGATGCCGTGGAAAGGCCGAGATACCTTAAAAGGCTTGAGAATGAACTTGAGCAGAAACACGTCACCTTTATAACCGGGTTGAGGAGGGTGGGTAAGACCACGCTAGCCCGCCAATTGATACATAAACTCCTTAACACCGTAAAACCAGAGAGGATACTGTATATTTCAGCAGACCACCCAGTCTTCGAAGACCACAATCTCATAGAAATCCTTAGAGAATACCGGAGGATGCACGGACTCAGCAGACAGGATAAACAATACCTGTTTCTGGACGAAGTGCACATGAAAAAAAACTTTGAGAGAGACCTGAAAACACTATATGACACTGAGAAGGTTAAGACATACGCTACAGGCTCCTCAAGCCTGGTCGTAAAACACAAAAAACCGTATCTCACGGGCAGGAGCAGAGAGATAAGGGTGGAGCCACTGGACTTCCAAGAATACCTGGACTTCAACCAGGTGACCGTGAGAAAGTCAGAGCAATACCTGCTGCACAAACACCTGGAAAACTATATGCGAACAGGCGGCATGCCCGAACACGTTCTACGGAAGGACAGCCAATACCTCCTAGACCTTGTTGAAGGAATCATATACAAGGACATAGTCGGCGTCTACGGGATAAAAAACCCAGACATAGTGAAAAAACTCTTCCTGCTGCTGGCGGAGAGGGTGGGGAAAAAACTCACATACAACAAACTAGCAAACATACTGGAAATAACAACAGACACGGTGAAACAATACATCACACACATGGAAGAAACATACTTGATAAACACCGTGCCACGGGACAGCAAATCACTAAACGAAAGAATATACTCTCCGAAGAAGATATATTTAGCCGACACCGGCATAAGATGCGTTTTCACCGGATACAGGGACATAGGAGCACTGGCAGAGAATCTCGTCTACAATAAGATAAAGAACCTGGGAGAAGTCAGATATCACGTTGCAGACAAGAAAGAGGTCGACTTCATAGTTGACGGCACTGCGGTGGAAGTCAAATACAAGAAAAAAATATCAGAAGACGACATCCAACCACTGCGCGGACTTAAAACCAGGAAAAAAGTACTCATAACGATGGATACAAAAAAGGAAGGTGACGTCCGCATGGTGCCTCTGTCAGAGTACATACTAGGTTGAAGAATTGGATGAGCGTAATAAACTGTTGGGGGACGGCGTAGTCTACGCCGGCGTCACAGGCAGCAGCGTATGCGGAAGACACACCGGAGACGTTGACGTAGTGGCTGTAGTAGAAGGGGTGCGGAACCCGACACTCACCCACCACCCGCACAGGATATCTCTTCTAACGTTCGACCGCCGCTGGCTGACCTATGAAAAACATGGAAGAGAACCCGTCGGCCTCATACCCAGCATACTGTTCAAAACCATCGAGTTGTCGCAGCCCATAATAGGGGATAAGAAAGCACTCCACATGCCACAGATACGGGTGTGTGAAGCAGACTTGATGAACCTCGAAATAAAGAAGAGACGATTTAAGGATGTGGACAGGAAAAACTATCTCGTCGCCCTAGTATTCGAGAAACTCCTGGATGAGTCACCAAACCTGAGACAATACTGCTTCAACAACATAAAACTCGCCGAAAGACTGGGGCTTCACGAAATCGCCAGCGAACTTACTGACATATACTCCAAGAAGATGCAGGATGAAGAAATCCCTCAGCAGAAGATATGAAAACTAGTAGCCTTTCTCCCGCCTGAATGCTTCTTCAACCAACACTTCCCCTTCTACGACGACGTAGAGGAGGCGATGGTCCCCCACGCGGAGGCGGTATGCGGTTTTGTGTTTGCCCCGCAGCCGCTTGATATCGCAGCCGGAGCGGCCAGTGTAAGGGTCCTCACCCAACCCCTTCAACGCCTGGTAGATTCTGCGCCGCTCCTTCTGTGATAGACTGTCAAGGTATTTGACGGCGTCGGGATGCAGTAGAACCGGGTGTTTCATCCCAGTCCAGCTTCCCTCCCGTAGTCTTCGAGGGAAACGTGTTTGCCTCTGTCACGCACAGCCTTCTCATGCAGGAACTCCGTGTAGTCGTCCAACGCCTCACGCAACAGCATCCGGACGAACTCCGCCTTAGAGGTATAATGTCTGCCCCGCACAATCTCCTCCAACGCCTCATACTGTTCTGAGGGAATCCTAACATTAAGTGTTACAGATGACGCCATAAAGGATACATATGTAACACAAATATAAAAGCACAGGAAATTCCAATATAGTAGTGATTTTTCATTCATATGCTAGAATAAATTCGTTCTGTTAGGCATTTATAAATGTAATTACAGATAATTACACCGTGAAAGGGTCGAAGTACACGACCGTAAGCATCCCCGTGGAGCTGGCGGACGACATACGCGAACAGATTAAAGACACGGGATTCAAGAGCCTGTCGGATTACGTGACATATCTGCTGCGGGAAATCAAGGCCGGCAGAGACGAGTACGAGACGGACGAGGCGAAGGTGAAGGAAAAATTAAGGAAGCTGGGGTACCTGTGATGGACAATCTTGATAAGCTGGAGAGCGAGAGCATATACATCATGCGGGAGGCCAAAGAGAAGTTCAAGAAGGTGGGGATGCTCTGGTCGATCGGGAAGGACAGCACGACAATGCTCTCGCTCGCCAGAAAAGCATTCTACGGGAGAGTGCCGTTCCCGGTCATATACATCGACACCGGCAAACACTTCCAAGAAATGTACGAGTTCCGAGACACGTGCGTTGAGGAGTGGGGCCTGGACTTGATTGTGTCGAAGAAGGAGGACGCGGACGAGAAAGGCATCGGGCCTGAGGGAAAAATCAGGTGCTGCGACTACCGGAAGACGCAGGCGCTGAAGGACACCATCGCCGAACACAAATTCCAGGCGCTCATACTCGGGATACGGAGGGACGAGCACGGGGTGAGGGCGAAGGAGAGAGTGTTCAGCCCCCGCAACAAAGACTTCCAGTGGAACTATAAGGAACAGGCGCCGGAGCTGTGGGACCAGTACAAGACCCGGCTGGAGTCAGAGTATCATCTCAGGATACACCCGCTGCTGAGCTGGACGGAACTCGACATCTGGCAGTACATCAAACGTGAAAATTTACCGGTGAACCCCCTGTACTTCAGCGGCACACGGTGGAAGGGGAAACGGTTCAGGAGCCTCGGATGCGAACCCTGCACCCACCCCATCGACAGCAACGCAGGAGACGTGGACGAGATGATAGAGGAACTCAGGAACACCAAGATTTCTGAACGGAGCGGGCGGGCGCAGGACAAGGAGGAGGCGGACGCCATGCAGAAGCTGAGAAGTTTAGGATACATGTGAAGATGGACAACCTGAAACTCGTGATTGTGGGGCACGTGGACCACGGGAAAAGCACATTGATAGGGAGATTATTCTACGACACGGACTCGCTGCCCGATGGCAAAGTAGAGGAGATACGTCAGGTGTGTGAGGCCTTGGGGCGGGAGATGGAGTTCGGGTTCATCATGGACAACCTCAAGGAGGAGCGGGACCAGGGCGTCACCATAGACACGGCGCAGAAGTTCTTCAAAACCGACAAACGACAGTACACCATCATAGACGCGCCCGGGCACGTGGAGTTCGTGCGGAACATGATAACCGGTGCAAGCCACGCGGAAGCAGCCATACTCATAGTGGATGTGGAAGAGGGCGTTAAGGAGCAGACGCGCCGCCACGCATACATACTCGGGATGCTCGGACTCGACCAGGTGATTGTGGCAGCCAACAAGATGGACAAGGTCGGGTACGGTGAAGGCAGGTTCGATGAAGTCAGGGGGGAGCTGACGGAGTTCCTCGACACCATCGGCATACAGCCGACGTATGTGATACCGGTGTCCGCGAAAGAGGGAGACAACATCGCCTCCAACAGCGGGAACCTCCGCTGGTACGGCGGACCCAGCATACTCGAGGCACTGGACACCTTCCACGTGCCGGAGACGGCGGAGGACAAGTCGTTCCGCCTTCCCATACAGGATGTGATGAAAGTCGGCGACAGGAGGGTGATAACCGGAGTCATATCAAGCGGCACCGTGAAACCAGGGGATGAAGTCATCGTATTGCCGAGCGGCGAATCAACGAAGGTGAAGGAGATTATAGAGTGGGTGACGGACAAGCAGGACCCGTTCGGAGACGGGGAAATAATTTTCCCCGAATCCGCGGAGGCGGGGGAGAGCACCGGAGTCACATTGGAGGAGCAGCTGTTCACGGACCGCGGAGACGTGCTGGTGTCGGGTGAAGAACCCACAGTCGCGGACGAGTTCCGCGCCCACATATTCTGGCTCGACAAAAAACCATATGAGAGGGGGGAGCGGCTGTCGTTCAAGTGCGTCACCCAGGACATAATGTGCGACATAGAAGTGCTGCGGGTTATTGACTCCTCCACATTGGAGGTGCTGGACAGGGACACCGTCGGGAACCGGGAGGTCGCTGACGTAAAAGTGAAGACTTCCAAGCCGGTGGTGATAGACGACTTCAACAAAACACCGGAGCTCGGCAGGTTCGTGTTGGAGAGACAGGACACCTGCGCAGGCGGCATCATAACGGAGGTGAAAAAATGAAGGTTGTGATCGGCATAGACGCGCTGGAACACGCGTACGTGGAAGCATACGACAACCGGAACCTGAAGCAGGTGTCCTATGGGAAGACGGACATCAGCGAGTTCAGCGAACCCCGGACCATGGTGTTGTGGAGTTCGTTCATGACCGGCGTTAACAAGGAACAGGAGGTATTGGCTGAAGGCGACAAAGAAATGTGGAACATCCGCTGGCCCGTGGAGGATACCTTGTTCAGCTCGTTCGAGAATCCGGTCGTGATAGACCTGCCGGGGTACAACTACGACAAACAGGTCCACGACCGCAGCAGAGAACTGCTGAAGAAGTATTTCGAGTCCGAGGACCCGGCGGAGAAGGAGGAGGTGAAGAAACAGTATAACCAGGACGCCTTCGACCACCACCGGAAGGTGAAGACTGAGTTCATGGAGGCGTTGGGTGGGGACCACGACTTCGTTTTAGGGTACTTCAGCGTCGCCGACGTCGTAGGACACCTGAACTTCGGCAACAACGTCATGATGAACCTCATCTACAAAGACCTGGACGACATGGCCGGAAAAGTGGATGCGGACAAGAAGCTCGTACTGTCAGACCACGGTATGAAAGCCATCGGAGAATTCGGAGACCACAGCGAATACGGGTTCTGGAGCCTCAACTACGACGCCGGACTCAAAAACCCCAGGATAACGGAGTTCAGGGAACTGATAGAAGGATGGTAGATGCGCTTAGGGGATAACTGCAGACGACACCCGAAGGGGGGGGTCGAAACGACAACCTTAAATAGTTAAATAACCTTATTTAATGTTAAATAAGGTGTTTTGTGATGGTGTTGAAAACATTTAACGTGGACGAAAACGTATACGACCGGTTTTCCAGTTTCTGTAAATCTCACGGCATTAGCATGAGCAAGCAGGTCAACCTGTTCATGAAAGCCCAGCTTGAAGAGGAGCCCGAGGCTAAAAGAGAGTATCTGGAGAAACTGAACAGAATCAGGAAAGGAAACTTCATCCAAGTCAGCGACTTCTCCAGGGAATACGGTTTGTAGAACATGGACTACTCCCTGGAGGTTTCCGAACAGTTGCACAGGAAATTCAAAAAGCTCTCCAAGAAAAACAAAAAACAGTTAAGGATAATCCACAAGAAAATAGAGGAAATCCTCGAGAAACCATATCACTTCAAACCCCTGCGCGGCGACAAACACGGGGCAAGAAGAGTCCACATAGACAAATCATTCGTTCTCACATACGAAATCAACGAAAAACAGAAAAAAGTCAAGCTACTAGACTACGACCACGACGAATTCCATTGGAATTCGTGTGCACGAACACTTTAGTGTTCGTTGCACCACGACAAAATATACTAAGATTAAACACATGTAGTGCCTAACTCTTGTGTGCGTTAACCTGCTCGGACACGTACTCGATTTCCTCGTCTGTCAGGTACGGGTGGGTGGGGAGTGATAGAACGGTTTTGGATAGTTTTTCGGCTGCCGGATACGTGCCTTCACCGAGGTTCAGGTGTTTGTACGCCTCCAGCAGGTGCAGCGGTATCGGGTAGTGTATGCCTGCGCCGACACCCTTACTTTTCAGATGCTCCAGTAATCCGTCGCGGTCCCGTGAACGTATGACGTAGAAGTAGTATGAGTGGTGGGCGTGGAGGTGAACCTTCAACGATTCAACATTCAGGAGTTTATTGTATCGTTCAGCCACCCCCCGTCTCTTCTCAACCCACCCGGGCAGGTGTTTCAATTTAACATTCAGTATCGCTGCTTGGAGGTTGTCGAGTCGTTCATTGTAGCCTTCCACCCTGTGCTCGTACTTGTCCTTCAACCCCCTGCCGTGGTCCCTTAATTTCACCAGCAATTCCGCGGCGCCGGGGTCGTTTGTCACGACGGCTCCGCCGTCGCCGTAGGCTCCGAGGTTTTTGGCGGGGTAGAAGCTGTAGCAGGCGCAGTCAGAGTATGAGCCGGGCGGCTTACCGTCATACAATGCTCCGTGGGCGTGGGCGGCATCCTCTATGATGCGGACGTCGTCGCCCACAATGTTGCGGACGGCCTTCACATCCACCATCTGCCCGTACATGTGCACCGGAACAACAGCCTTCGTCTTCTTCGAGCAGACCTCCTGCAGCCGCTCCAAATCCATCAACCCCGTGTCCGGCTCCACGTCAACGAATCTAATCCTGTTCCCGGCCTGCGTAATAGACTCCGTGGTGGCGATGAAACTGTTGGGGACGGTGACGACCTCACCCTCCACTCCAAGCGCTTTCTGCGCGAGAAACAACGCGGCGGTCCCCGACTTCACCCCCACACAGTGGTCGGCTCTGCAGTATGATGCATACGAGTCCTCGAATTTTCTTAAGTCTTCTCCTTTGATGAACGCGGCCTCCGACACAACCCTTTCAATCTCCGGCATCACCTCTTCTCTGACGCTCTCGTACTCCCGCCGCAAATCCACCAACGGAACCCTCATCTGTACCCCTCTATGTCGCTCCGCTTCCGCAATACTTTAGCTGGGACGCCTACGACGACGGAGTCGTCGGGGACGTCCTCGGTCACAACCGCCCCCGCCCCTATCAGACAGTTCCGCCCTATCTTCACATCCGGCAGTATGGTGGCGTTAGCCCCTATAATCGAACCCTCCCCTATCACAGGCCCCTTCAACCGTTTCTTCACGTCCTTCGAAAGCGGGTATTTCGCGTTCGTCAGCATGACGCCCGGACCCAGCCAACACCCCTTCTTCAGCGTCGTGTACTCTGGCACGAACACGCCCGAGTGTATCCTCACATCATCCTCCATGGTTATGTCGTGTTCTATGTCCGAGTGCGAGCCGATGGACACGTTGTCGCCTATGACGTTGTTTTCACGTATCAACACGCCGTGCCCCGTCTGAAAATTCCTCCCAATCTTGTTGCCCTCGTATACTACCGTATGCGACCTTATCACTGAGTCGTCTCCTATGAACGTCTCGCTGCCGCCGCCGTAGCCCAGCAGAACGTATTCTCCCACCTCAACGTTATCCCCCAGGGACACTGCCCCGTCTATCTTCGCCGTTTCAGCTATCACACCCGCACCTCCCCGCCCGATTCGGCGGACTTATACGCTGCATTGATGAGTTTGACCGTCTCCAACCCTTCCGCGGCGGTGGTGTGTATTTCACCGTCTCCCGACAGCACCTCCACCACGTTCTCTATCACCTTGTCGTGGTTGCTCATCGAACCCTTGTAGGTTCCGTAGTCGTTGGGCGGGTTACCGTCCTCCAAAACCGGTTTGGGAACGCCCTTCACGTTCCAGTGCTCCAGCGTGTTCAAATACTGGCCGCCTATCTTCACCGTCCCCGCGCTCCCGAACAGCGTTATCGACCCCTCATAGTTTTGGTCGTACACGGAGTTGGTGTAGTTCACCGCCCCCAATCCCCCGTTCTTGAACTTCACCAGCACCACGCCGGTGTCGTCTATGCCTATGTAGGGGTGGGTGTAGTTGGCTGACCGCGCATCCACGCTTTCAACCGGACCCATCAACAGTATCATCAGGTCGATGAAGTGGCTGAACTGCGTGTAGAGTGCGCCGCCGTCCAAGTCCTCACTCCCCTTCCAGTCGCTCTGCTCATAGTAGTCTCTGCGGCGGTTCCAGTAGCAGTTGACTGCGCACATGAACAGTTCCCCCAGCTCACCGGACTCCAGTACTTCGCGGGCGGCCTTCACCGGCGGATTATACCGGTTCTGCTTCACGATGAACAAATGCTTCCCGGCTTTCTCTGCCGCCTCCATCATCCGTTCACCGTCTTCAACCTTCAAACACATGGGTTTCTCGCACACCACATGCTTCCCCGCCTCCAGAAAATCAATCGCCAGCTGGGCGTGGGTTCCGTTGGGGGTGCATATGTTGGCGACGTCGAAGTCCTTATCCAACAGCATACGGTAGTCTGTCACGTACCCGCACCCGTATTCTTCGGCGAGCTGTTTGGCCCTGTCTTCTTTGACGTCGCAGACGTACGCCAGCTCCGCCATCGACGCTATGTGGCGGCTGTGCCTGGGCCCTATGTGGCCGCACCCCACCACCGCGAAACTAACCATAGACAATAGTTAGGATTAATATAAATTAAGGCTGTTCCGCAGGCGCCATGTCAGACACTTTCCTGCATGTACTCTGTGACTATCAGTATGATTTTTTTGACTGTTTCGTTGCAGTTTTTGAAGGTGATTTTATCCAGGGATTCGATGCCGTATTTTCTCATCACCTCGCTCAACAGAGCGTGTATGAAGGACTGGGTTGCGCCGTCGACGCCGGTGAAATCCAGTTGCACCTCCTCCCCCCGGTCCAACGCGGGGTAGATGGTTTTCACTCTAATGTCCCTGGCTATGTCCTTGTTTTCCGCGAAATCTCCGGCCTGCTTGAACAATTCCACGTTTATCATACGAACCTCGGTTTCCTGTATCTCCTCTTTTTCATCTCCTTTATCTCCTTATGGAACACGTCTCTTATCAGGTCGAGCATGGCGTTGAACTCGCTGGTCTGCTCTAAGGATATGTCGATTCCCACCGCCGTGCCCTTCCAGTAGGGGAGGGTGCCGTGTCCTGTGTGTTTGTCGTCGAACGGGTTCGAGTGAAGCACTATCCTTTTTACCCCACCCCTTTTCAGAAGCTTGTACATGGCGTTTCCACTGTAGATTACGAAAAAGTCCCGGTTAACGCTCGCAATGGATTTAACGAAAAACAGGCCTGCTCCGGCGTTCGACTCGGTGCCCCCTATTTTTTTTGTCATCCCCGTGACCCCCGGCGTAAGCGCCAGCTGGATGGCCTCCAAGTCGTCTTGCACGTCATGGGACATCGCTATCGTCCGCTTTATCCCCACACCCCTGTCAACGACGCCCAACGCGATTCTGTTGCTTTTGGGGTAGTATTGCCCGCACAGTATCGCGCCGTCAGCCCGGGAGTGCTCAAGCACGTTCCTCGCCAGTTCACTGATTATGTATTTTATGGGTTCAACGTGGTAGGGGTCCGGGTGGAGGAGGGGGATCATATCCTTTATGAAGTCCGTCAGTTCATCCGGTTGTGGGATGAAGGTTAAGGGTATGAACCGTCCAGCAGCCTCGTGTTCCTCGATGGTTATCTCCGAGTCCACACCCATCATCTTAAACAACCCTATCCTCTCCAGGTAGTGTATCGACTTTGCGGTGAATTTAGGGCAGATTATGTTGCTTTTATCATCGATTGAGCGTCCCAGAGAAGCAATCATCGATATAACCAGCGGATGGGCGGACACCCACTTTTCATTCGCTGTTATCTCCAAGACCCCTTCATTTTCAGGATTAAACCCCCTTATAAACGGGTCTATGTTGCCCAGGAATGCGCTGTTAGGTATGTGTACTCTCATTTCTACCGGGAATCCCGGTAACTATTTTATCTACCGGGAATCCCGGTAATAATATGTGTGGTCGAGTATATAAATAGCATTTCTTGAAAACTCTAGGGTTTGATGGTGTTTTTCACGTCCACCGCCTTCCGGGGGTCGAGGTCGACGTCCGCGTGGCCGGTTACTATGACCGCGTCCATTCCGCCCGCATCCATAAGCGGCTTCACCTTGAACAGCTCCTCCACTTCTTCGTGGGTGAACAGCGGATCCAATCCGTACACCTCCATTTTACGGTCCCGCAGCGCCTGTATGAGTCTGTGGGCTTGGGTGTGCACGGCTTCGCGAACCCCGTCCCTGTAGGACAACCCTATGACCCCTACTTTCCCGCCTTCGCCTGCGATTTCAGCCGCCCGGTCCGCGTAGTAGTCGGCCATGGAGTCGTTTATTTCGCGGGCTGTCCGAATCAGCGGCACATTGTGTTCGTTGATGAGGAACCACGGGTACACGGGGATGCAGTGGCCGCCCACCATCCCCGGCTCATGGATGTTACAAAAACGGTGGTTGGCGGCCTCCCTCATACTCCAGAAGTCTATGTCGAGTTCACCGCACACCCTGTAGAGTTCGTTGGCTAACGCGATGTTCACGTCCCTGTAGACTCCTTCAGCCACCTTAACCAGCTCCGCCGTACGAGCATCCCTGACCTTCACCACCTGGTCGTTGAATTTCGAGTAGAACCCATACGCTTTTTCGGTCGCCTCCGGCGTCACCCCCCCGACGACCTTCGGGAATTCTTTGAACCGTGAGATGCTGTATCCGGTCATGATGCGCTCCGGACTGTAGGCGAGATGGTATTTGATGGCGGGCTCGTCCAGTATCCTCTTCACCCTGTCTTCCGTCGTCCCCGGCGGCACCGTAGTCTCCAGTATCACCAGATCGTTTTCGGTCAGCACCAGTGCGACGTCGTTGAAGGCCGCATCCAGTGCGGTGAAGTCCGGCTCATGGCCTTTCAGGAACAACGGCACTATAACCACGTACACTGAACAGTCCCTTGCTTCTTTGATGTCCGTCGTCGCCTTTATCTTCTTCCGCTTCAAAAGTTCCGTCAGCCCCTTTTCTTCGGGTATGGGGTTTACTCCCGAGTCGACGTCGGCTACGCGTTTTTCGTCCACGTCGACGCCGGTCACCTGGATGCCGGCGTCGGCCATCACCGCCGCCAGCGGCAGGCCGGCCCTGCCCAACCCTATGATGCACGCCTTCACAACACCATCACCCTGTTTTTCGCCGCCGCCTCGGCTATCGACAATGCAATCTCCAGCGAACGCAGCCCGTCTTCCCCGGTGACCCCCGGCTCTTGGTCTTTCATCACGCATTCCGCGAAGCTCTCCAGCTCCGCCTTCAGCGGCTCCTTCTTCTGTATCCGCACCTGGGTTATGTCCCCTTCGGTGACGCCCATGAGTATGTCCTGGTAGTTGTATTCCTTGCCGTTGGCGTCCCTGTTCTCGTAGAACAGGAGTTCCTGGCTGATGTAGTCGACGTGGAACATCCCCTTCTCTCCGGTCACCTTCAGTTCCCGTATTTTTTCGGGGGTGAGCCAGTTCACGTCCAACACGCCGACGACGCCGTTGTTGAATTTCAGCAGGCCGCTGAGCATGTCTTCGCAGCTGGTGTGAATCCGTTTCTCGGTCTCCGCGTAAACCCTTTTCACCTCGGACTCTGTTATGTAGCGCATGACGTCTATGTCGTGGACCGCCAGGTCTATGACCACGCCGACGTCCCGGATTCTGTGTGGGAAGGGCCCCACCCGGGTGGCGTGGACGGTGAAGATGCGCCCCAGTTCACGCTCCTGCACCCTCCGTTTCAGCTCCTGCACAGCGGGGTTGAATCTTTCGATGTGGCCGACCATCAGTTTCACCTCCGCGTCGGATGCGGCCTTGATTATGGCTCCGGCGTTTTCTACGGAATCCGCTACGGGCTTCTCCACCAGCACGGCGGCGCCGGCCTCTATGCAGGCTAAGGCGACCTCCCGGTGGTTCTGCGTCGGCACGGCCACGGACACGAGGTCCGGCTTCGAATCCGACAGCATCTTGTTGAAGTCCGTGTAGGATTTCGCCTTGAAGTCGCGGCCGGTGTTTTTTGAGAGTCGTTTGTCCAGGTCACACACCCCCGCCAGTTCAACATTGTTCAGTTCATTGTAGACTCGGCAGTGGTTGCGGCCCATCGCCCCCACCCCTATGACAGCGGCCTTCAACGACTCCATCATAACCTATTCAAGACCCCCGCTATAAATCCGAGGTCGTCTTCCGAAACCTTGGGGTGTATCGGCAGCGACACCACCTCGTCCGCGACTTGTTCTGCCACGGGACAGTCGGCGTCATAACCCAGCCCCACATAATACGGCTGCTTATGCACCGGCACGGGATAGTAGATGCCGTATCCTATGTCGTTCTCCTTCAGCGCCTCCACAACCGTCTCACGGTCCGGGTGACGTACCGTGTACTGGTGGAACACGTGCCTGCAGTTGCCGCACAGTATAGGGAGGTTGAAGTCTTTGTTTGTTATTTTCTTGCTCAGATACAGTGCATTCGTAATCCGCCGCTCATTGTATTGGTCCAGCTTCTTCAGCTGTTCGACGCCGATGGCTGCGTGGACGTCCGTCATGCGGAGGTTGTAGCCGAGCATCTCGTGGTAGTATCTGCGTTTCATCCCGTGCTGCCGTATCGCCCGCGCCCTCTCATCCACTTCACTGTCGTGTGTCGTAATCATCCCGCCTTCCGCGGACGTCATGTTTTTTGTCGGGTAAAAACTGAAGCACCCGCAGCCGAACGAGCCCACTTTTCTCCCATCGTATTCTGCTCCGTGGGCCTGGCACGCATCCTCTATCACGATCAGGTCGTGGTCGACCGCCAGTTCCGTCAGCGCCTTCATCTCAGCCGGCTGCCCGTACAGATGCACCGGCATTATCGCCTTCGTCTCTTTGGTTATCTGCTCCGCCACCCGGCCGGGGTCGAGGTTGTATGTTTCGTCTATGTCCGCGAACACGGGACGGGCGCCGGTGAACAGTACGCTGTTGGCTGACGCGATGAACGTGAACGGCGACGTAATCACTTCGTCTCCGGAGCCGATGCCGTGGGCCAGCAGCGCAACGTGCAGTGCGGCGGTGCCGGATGACACCGCAACCGCGTGTTCCACTCCTATGTAGTCTGCAAACCGTTCCTCGAACTCCTTTACTTTGGGGCCTGCGGCTATGACGCCGGAGTCCAAAACATCCAATACGGCGTTTTTTTCTTCGTCTCCGATGTCGGGTGAGGCAATAGGTATCATGCTTTTATCTCAACTCCGCATTCCGGGCACACGCAGCCTTCATCCTTCCGCTCCAGCTTGCACCCGCACTCGCACACGTAACCGTGTATTTCAGCCGGGTTACCGTATACCAGCGCGTGGTCGGGGACGTCCTTCGTCACCACCGAACCCGCCCCTATCATCGCGTGCGCCCCTATGTCGACGCCGCATATGACGGTGGAGTTCGCCCCTACTGATGCGCCTTTTTTCACCGTCGTCTCCCTTTTACGGTCTTCGCTCCAGAGTTTGGCGCGCGGGTACATGTCGTTGGTGAAGCACACCCCCGGCCCTATGAACACGTCGTCTTCGATTGTGACGCCGCTGTATACGCAGGCGTTGTTCTGTATCTTAACCCCAGAACCTATCTTCACGCCCTCGCCGATGTAGACGTTCTTGCCGATGCTGCAGTTTTTCCCCAATACGGCGCCTTCCCTGATTTGGGCGTGGTGCCATATCCTCGTCCCATCCCCTACTTCAGCGTCGTCTGAAACCACGGCTGTCTCGTGAATCATAGACTCAATAGTATGGGCGTACAGTATTTTAAAGGTTCCGCATCTCACACAACCGTTATATACGTGGAAACTGGAACATTACATGATGACGTACGCCGGAAAAGCCAAAGAACGGATTCTAGACTACTTCAAACGGGGAAAAGAGGAGGCCTACCCGGACGAGGCAGCGGATGAGCTGGGGCTGGACCTCGAACTGGTGGTGGAAATAACCAGTGAGTTGGTTGATTAGGGTAGGCTGGCGGCAGCAGATGGTATCTGAGATTCATAAATAGGTTTGGCGTTCATCAGATAGGAAAAGCGATGAATTTCACCCTCGACAGCGACACCATCGTCGGTTACAGCAACGCTGAATTCTGCAGGACGGGGATAACCTACCAGGTCCGCGACGTTGAAGTGGGCCAGTTCTTCCAGTTCTGCAGAGAGAATGGGCATAAAATCCTCGTATCCGAGAAGGTGTTGGGTGAGTTGCGGAGGAAGTTCAGGCTCAGCCGGGAAGACGTTGAAATGTATTTGGACGGCGTCGGCGTCGAATACCGGGTGCTGCCTGTCACACCGGAGGTGACTGGAAAGGAGAGGGTGATGCGCGGCCGCGGCGTGCACAGAGGCGACGCAACCCACGCAGCATTCGCTTTAGCACATAAGGCGAAGCTTGTAACATACAACAGGAAAGACTATGAGGCCGTCGAAGACCTCATCGACGTCGGATACCCGAGCGACTTCTACTGAGCGGTCATTATCTTTTCAGCCAGTTTTTTCCTGGCCTCGCGGATGCCAGGGTCGACCTTGTATTTGGGTTTGAGGTGGTTGAAGTCTATTTCCTGGTATTTCTCGGTTTTGGTAAGCGGCGACGTAGAGTACACGAAGTCCCTTAAGGCTTCTGCACGCTGCTTCGGGGACATGCAGCCGAATTCTGAGATGACCTCATCAGCCACCTCCCTCACGTCTTCCGGTAATTTAATCTTTTTCCTCTCGTCAACGTGGTCGTAGCCGGTGAACTCCATGCCTCCGACGGTCACTCCTTCTTTGACTTCGATGGTGTTGGATTCCTCGGCGGTTTCATGCACCATGGGGGAATATGGTCCATAGTGGTCGAATACATAGGGGATGTCGGTGAGGCGTCTTTGGTGGCGCAGGAAATATCCTACCTCCACAGCATAGGCCATCTTGTTCAACGTGAACTTCGTCAGTTTAGGAACGTTGGCTACCAGGTAGTCTACCAGCTTTTTCCGGTTTTCAGCGCGAGCGTCCATAGTCATCCCAAACCAACCATACCCCCGTTTACCCTATGGAATCAGGGAGCTATAAATACTGTCTTCTAGGGCGGTAACCTCTGAAAGACATTAGATAAGAGGCGGTTACTTATAAATCATGGGAGGTAGAGTGAGGGAAAACTGCCGGATAACCTGTGTTCCAGCTGAAACCCCAACCTTTTTATATGATGGTATCACATATTATATGAGAAATGAGTAAGATTCTGACTGACGACGGAGGGGATGTGCGGTTCAGCCACGACATCGTCGAGTACATACTCGACGACCGGATGCAGCTGAAGGCCGTGAAGCTGCGGAACGGCAGCGTCATAGACGCTCGGGACCTGCATCGGCAGTTCAACCCCAAGCACCCGCTACTGAAAACCCCGTCTAAGATCCGGGAGACCCTGGACCAGTTCTTCGTCCACGAATTCCAGAGCCGCCGGCTGCCGGCGGGCGTATAATAACCGCCTGATTCATAATATTTCCTTGATGAACACCCCCCATACATTATTCATCATA
This sequence comes from uncultured archaeon, assembly GCA_964587725.1. GTDB lineage: Archaea > Altiarchaeota > Altiarchaeia > IMC4 > SCGC-AAA252-I15 > WJMO01. The sequence goes on along the minus strand of CAZPLO010000020.1, from coordinate 3,333 downwards.
CTGCTGCTTTCGGCACACACTGTAGCCCAGGCTTCCGTCACAGAATCACTCGCCGACGAGGTAGAGTCCCTTCAGCCTGGCGAATCAGTCCGCGTCATCGTCACGTTAAAGGACGAGCCGGACCTCGGCATGAAACTAGCGGCCGTGGAGGAAGCGGACATGAGCGTGCGGTGGAAGCGCACCGAGAAACTGGATGTTAAGAGAAAAAGCTTCGGGCGCGTGCAATCCGGCGTACTATCCCGCCTGGACTCTGACTTCCGGGTGAAATACCAGTATCAGACCTTCAACGCGCTCGCAGGCAACGTGACACGCGAGGGCCTGCTGAAGCTGTTGGACGACCCGCGTGTAGAGGCGGTTTCACTGGACGAACCGGTTTCGATTGCCTTGGACGAGAGCGTACCCCTCATAAACGGCACCCTGCCGTGGAACAAATACTATCTGGGCAGGAACTTCACCGGCCGGGACGAAACCGTCTGCATAATAGACACGGGCATCCGGTACACCCACGATTATTTGGGCGACGGCTGGGGCAACAAGGTGTTGGGCGGCTACGACTACGTCAACGGCGACAGCAACCCCAACGACGACCACGGCCACGGCACACACTGCGCCGGCATCGTGGCGTCAACGCACACTACGTGGAAGGGCGTGGCGCCGGACGCGAACCTCATAGCCATGAAGGTTCTCGCGTACGATGGAACCGGGTCGATGGGGGACGTGACCTCCGCCATACAGTGGTGCACCACCAACGCCGACACATACAATATTACGGTCATAAGCATGAGTTTGGGGTCAAACACTAAATTTTACAGCCACTGCGACGGCGGTGGAGAGGCTGCGTGGGTTCAGGCGGAACGCGACGCCATAAACGCAGCCACCGACGCCGGCATATACGTTGTCGCCGCATCCGGAAACGAAGCCTACACGGACCGGATGAGCGCGCCCGCATGCCACCGCAACTGCACCTCCGTGGGCGCAGTATACGACTACGACGGAGGCGGCGTGGGGTGGAGCAGCTGCAGCGACAACTCCGTCCAACACGACATAGACAAGGTCATATGCATCAGCAACCGCCCCAGCTTCCTGGACGTGTGGGCGCCGGGGTTCGACATATACTCGACCGCATACAACAGCGACACAGCCTTCGTCAGCAAAGGCGGGACGTCGATGGCGTGCCCCCACGTCGCCGGAGCCGCCGCGGTCATACAGCAGTTCAACCGCGACCGGACAGGGCAGCGTCTGACGCGGGAGGAGATCAACACGTTGTTCAACGACAGCGGGAAACAGGTTACGAGAGATGTGACGAAACCGAGGATTGACGTGTGGAATAGCCTGCTGAACATATCGAACACCGCCCCTTCACTGTCGGACGGTAACGTGTCGGCGGAGGAGTACGTAAACGACACCCCGTTCACCTTCAACGTAACCTACACGGACGCCGAGAACAACACCCCCGACAGTATTGTTGTTACGGTGAACGGCACAGGATACAGTATGTCTGAAGCGGATTCGGGGGACGCGGACAAGACCGACGGGAAACGATACTACCGCAGCCTCTACTTGGCCAAAGGAAACTACGAATACAATTTCACGGCCTCGGACGGGTTCCTCAACGACTCGGATGCGATACATACCAACCTGGTGGCGACCGTCCGACCCGCCCTGTATCAGGTGGCGGTGACGCCGTCCATCGGCGAAACCACGGACCTGTACAACTTCACCGTGAACTTCACCGACCTGGACGGGGACGCCGAAGACAGCGTGAACCTCACCTTGGACGGGACAGTGTACGCGATGGCGGCGGCGGAATCGGATGAAGTCTACTCGGACGGGAGAGTATTCTACCGCAACCTCACGCTGGCGGAGGGAACACACAGCTACCGCATAACGGCGGACGACAACCGCACATACAACACCACCGTTTCCTCTTCGCTGCAGAGCGGTCCGAGGGTGAGCGGCGTCCCCTCATGCACAGGCGACAGTCCGCCGGGCATAGGCAGCGGCGGCGACTGGGTTATAACGCAGCTGACTGCATGTAATGACAGCAGCTTCATACCGTCGAGCACCGGCAAAATAACGGTTGAGAACACGCTCCGGCTCCGCAACAACACCATCTACAACCTCGGGAAGATACTGAACTTCACAGCCGGCGTACTCGAGCTGAACGGCACCGTCTTCGAGTTCAGCGATTAAAGGTTTTATTCTACAGCACATATGATAGTGTATGCGTTACACCAGATATTTCATAGTCTCCGGCCGCGGGGAATCCGACACTTCACGTTTGAACGGATTCGACCGCGCGCTGATGGACGCGGGCATCGCCCAATGCAACCTCGTGCACGTGAGCAGCATACTGCCGGAGAACGCGGTGGAGATAGAGCCCATCGACTTCCCCGCAGGCACCATCACCCACTGCGTATTGGCGCGTGAGGACGGCGTCAAAGGCGAGACCGTGTCGGCGGGCATCGGGTGGGCTGTGTTGGACGACTACGGCATCGTCGCAGAAGACAGCGGCAACTACGACGAGGAGACGCTGGAGCGGAACCTGTTGGATAAGTTGGCGGACATGGCCGACGCCCGCGGCATGGAAGCGCGTGACATGAAAACCCGCGTAGTATCGCAGACCAACGAAAGAGAATACGGTACGGTGTTGGCGGCCCTCATCTACACGCAGTAGTGGAGGGGGCGGCGGAGCCCTATTCAGGCTCCGCCGCATATGGCTGGTTTTTCTTTCTCGTCTCACTTCCCCCCAGTAGGTGATGTGTGTTAAAGTATCACAGACACCGCACAAATACTTAACCACCCCCGTTTCAGGCAGAAAGTAGCAGGTTTTCAGACAATGTTCCTGGCAGTGAGCAGGTGCAGAACAGCCGCTAACGCGAGGAAACCCCCTAAATCCCCCAGCCTGGGCTCGTATACGTCGTCTCTCCCAACCTCCGCTCCGGAAGAACATTCCTGCCGGTAGTATACCTTGTTCCTTGCCATGATGTTCCGCACCACATACGCGGCCTCCTCGCTTTTCTCACACAGTTCAGGCAGTAGTTCACCGTAGTGTGACGCCATCGCCTCCACAACGGATGCGCACCTGCTCCTGTTAGCGTATATGACTATGGAATGTGTTCGCCCGTCCCCGAGGTAGCTGAAGTCCGGCACCGCCACCTCACAGTACTGGCGCAGCGTTTCTTCAGGCAGCTCCGCCAGTATCGCGGACGTCGTCACCCACGACCGGGGCGTATACATTAATACGTCGTATCTGCCGGCTATGACGTCTTCCTTCACCCTCTGCTGCTGCGGAGACAATCCCGCCCCGACGTCGGCTAGCCCGTATTTCAC
>CAZPLO010000019.1:0-25953 GCA_964587725.1 uncultured archaeon | reverse complement strand
GGACACACCGAACTGAAACCCAGCGACTAGCCCCTGTGTTGAAGCCTAGATTAGCAGTTCCAGTGCCTGGGGCCAGCTTTCAAAACGCACGGCTCGGTCGTCTATGTAGTATTGGGCGTAGGGTTTGTCCATTACGAGTTCGTCGTAGGGGATGCGGTGTCTCCTAAGCCACTTTTCGGTCACCTGCCGTTTGTGTTCGCCTCTTGCGGTGTGGAGTATTATCCGGTATTTGGTTCTGAGCCTGCGGAGGTTGGAGACGATGTTCTTTTTGGGCGGGCACAAATCGTATCGGCGGTTCTCCAAGTCCATGTGGTTGCATCTGCAGCAGTTGTGGAAGTCCGTTAAGACGCCGTCCACGTCCACCGCCAGTGAAGGCTTATAGTCTGTGAGGCACACGTTCATTTTTCAAACCTCCCGTGGAGAACCCCGGCCACACGTCCAAGTGCGGGGCTGCCGGCAGGGGAACCGGCTTCTCCGGCAGCGGCTCCACCTCCTCCGGCAGCCTCCAGCGCTCGCAGTGCATGATGCATATCTCCGGCAGGTTCGCGGGCGTCAGCAGGAACCCCATCTTCAGCAGCTTCTTGCAGGTGTTGCACTCCGGCGCGTCGCTGCAGCACCCGTATATTTCGGAGTACATGCGGTCGCACTCCTCTATGTGCCTTCGTATGTCGGCCGCAAACTCTGCCTCGTCCACCAGGGCCATCAAATCCATTACATGTTATTATTTGATGTCCCATAGGTTAAGGTACAGGCCAATATAGTGTCAAAAAAGGGTTAGAATGCTGTTAATCAGGTTTTCCCGTTCAACGGCAGGGTTATGATGATGGTGGTGCCCCTCCCCTTCCTGCTCTTCACATCTATTTCCCCACCGTGTAAGTCCACTATCCTCTTGCATATGGCTAGGCCCAGTCCGACACCCTTGTACTGCCTCTGATAGGAGGAGTCTATCTGGTAGAAACGCCTGAAAATGTTCTCCAAATCCTTCTTCCCCATGCCTATGCCGGTGTCCGACACCTTCACCCTGACGACGTCGTCTGTCTCGCTCACGGAGACCGTCACCTCGCCGCCTTCTGGGGTGAATTTCACTGCGTTGTCGACGCAGTTGACCAGCAGCTGCTTCAACCTCATCCTGTCGGCGAGTATCTTGGACTTTGAACGGACCCTGGTCTTCAGCTTCACCTTCTTGGCCTCCGCCAGGTGGGTGAGGTCGGACACCACCTCATCCACCAGCCGCTTAAAAGAGAACCTGGTCTTCTTAACGTGCAGTTCCCCGGCGTCCATTTTGGTGAGGTCGAGGATGTTGTTCACCAGCCGGTCCAGTTGTTTGGCGTTCTCGCCTATCCTCTGCATCTTGTCCTTCTGCCGCTTGTTCAACGCCCCCAGGTCCTCCGAAGCCAGTATGTCGGCGTAGCCCTTGATTATCGCCAGCGGCGTCCTGAGCTCGTGCGACGCTATGGACAGGAACTCGGTCTTCATCTTGTCCAGGTTCCGCAGCTCCTCGTTCGCCTTCATCAGCTGCTCATAGTTGTCGCGGAGCTTCTCCTTCATCCTCTCCCGTTCGGTGACGTCGCGGAACACGTATATGGCGTGCTCTATCTCCCCGTCCTTCAGTATCGGATACGCCCGGGTTTCATGGTATACCCGACCCCTCTTGCCCTGGTGGTAGTGGACGGACTCCGACGGCTCCCCGGACTTGAAGACGTCGCGTATCACGCATTTCCTGCAGGATTTGTCGAAGCCGTGTATGATGTCGTAGCATTTGCCGCCGCGGAGGTCGGCCTTCGGCCTGCCCACCCACCTCTGGAAGGCGCGGTTGTAGCTGATGACATTGTATTTTTTGTCCAGCACCACGATGGACTCGCTGATGCCGTCCAACACCGCCTCCAAATGCGTTTTAATCGCCAGCAGCTCCTGCTCCGCATTCTTCCTCTCTGAAATGTCGCGGAGTATCGAGTACACTACGTCTTCGCCCCTGTAGCTGGAGAGTACGCTGTGGAATTCTATGTCGATGAGTGAACCGTCCTTGCGCTTCAGCTGGCTCTCCCACTCCGCCTTCCCCTCGGATTTAATCTGCTTAATCCTGGGCTTGGCTGTCTTGGCCTTCCCCGGGGCAGCCAACGCCCTGATGTTCATGGAAAGCAGCTCCTTCCTGCTGTAGCCGATTGTGCCGCAGAAGTTCTGGTTGACGTCTATGAATCCTCCTTGCATGTCGTGGATGGCTATCATGTCCGTCGCCGTCTTGAAAAGAGTACTGTACCGTTCTTCGCTGTCCCTCAGACTCTCCTCTGCTCTTCTAGCTTCGGTGACATCCACCCCTATAGCCAGCATCCCCACTGGATTGTTGCCCTGGTCCAGCAACACCGTATTGCTCCACTTCACTATCTTCTCCCTGCCGTCTTTGGCGAGTATGGGATTTTCGTGTGTAACGTCTTTTATCCGTTTTCTTAGGACATTCTTGAACAGACGATTCACCTCTTTCCTGCGACCCCGCGGTATGAACTGCGTGGTCCACTTCTTGCCCATAATCTCGTCTTTAACGTATCCGGTAAGCGACTCGGCGTACTGGTTGAACGTGGTTATCCTCTGCCTGGAGTCGACAGTCACTATTATGGCGTTTGCGGTTTCGACGATGTTCTCGGAGAACTCCTTGGCCTCCCGCAGCGCCTCCTCAGCCCGCTCCCTCTGGGTTATGTCCCTCACCACGGTGATTACCCGCACCACTTTTTTACCGTCTAAAACAGGTATCTTCCGGGTTTCGGTGGTGAACTCCCTTTTCCCCACCTTGTTCACCTCCCGGGTCACAAGGGTCTTGCCTTCCTTGAAAACCTGCGTGTATTCTTTCCGGACTTTTTTGGGCAGGAACGGGTAGACGCTGAAGATTTTCTCGCCCTCCACCTTGGTCTTCAAGCCCAGCTTACGGTTCCATTTCTTCAGCGTCTTGTTGGCGAGCATTATCCTCAAATCCCTGCCCACCAGGTGTATGGCGTCGCCGAGGGCGTCTATCATGGTCCTGTATCTCCGCTCAGAAGCCTTGAGAGCCTGCTCGGCAAGCTTACGGTCTGTGATGTCACGGCCCACACCCTGAACCTCCACTATGCGGCCTTCATCGTCCCGTATGGCGTAGTCCTCCCACTCCAGCCACCTCCACCCGTCCACGGTCTTAGCCCTCTGCTCCATGGTCGCACGGTAGGGGGATTTCTTCAGTTTCTCCATGGCTTTAAGGGTAGCCGGGAGGTCGTCCTTGTGCACCAGGGGGGTGAACTTCTTCCCCAGAAGTTGATTCCGCATCTTTCCGAACTTCCGGCAGTATGCGTTGTTCACGAAGGTGAATCGGTTTTCAGTGTCCACCCGCACGATAAGGTCTTTCTGGGACTCCAGCAACCCCCTGTATCTTTCCTCGCTCTCCCGCAGCATCTCCTCCGCCTTCTTCCGGCCTGTTACGTCTATGTTGACTCCGAGTATGCCCTTGACTTTACCGTCCACTTCAACCGGGGCTATGATGTTGTGGAAGTGCCTTTCCTCGCCCTTAACGTCTAACGACACCTCCCCTTCCACGATTTCGCCGTTGAATGCGCGGCGGTTGTTCTCCCTCCACAACTTGAGGTTCTCTCTGGTGGTTGCTATGTCCTCCGGCTTCTTACCGATTATGCGCCCCCAGTGTCTTCTGCATGCACTGTTCTGAAGCACGTAGCGGCGGTCTTCCCCGAGGAAGAAGAGGTCGAATGGCATGCTCTCCACCGCGCTGCGGAGGCGGCTTTCACTTATGCGGAGCTCCTGTTCGGCGGCCTTGAAGGCAGTAACGTCCATTATCATCCCCGATATGACGTCCCCCTCCGCGGAAGCGCTGAGGATGACGTTTTTCACGTCGCCTTTTTTGGCCAGCACCTCGGTCTCGAAGCCCGGAACCCTACCTTCTTTCCGGAGCCGCTGGAGCATCCGTTTTCTGTCCGCCGGGTTCCTGTACCTGGCGACAACGTTTTCCGCCATCATTTCCTCTGGCGACTTGAACCCGAACATGTTGGACAGCGCCTTGTTGACGTAGAGCACATCTCCTTTGAAGGTTGTCCTGTATATGCCCACCAATGCGTTGTCCACTAGACTCCTGTATTTCTCCTCGCTCACGCGCAACGCCGCCTCGGATTTCACATCCTCTGTTACGTCACGGATTACGCTGCCCGCCATGAACCCTTTTCCGGTTTTTATCGGGAACGTGGTGACCTCCAATGTTTTCACCGAGCCGTCGGACCTCCTGAAACTCTGCCTCAGGAGTTTGCCGTACCAGGGTGCTTTCCCGGTTTTTAATGACTTGAGTACTGCAGTTTTGAGTTCTTCGATGGAACGGGCTCCGTTGTCGCCGGGGGCGTTGATTCTGGACTGTATCCCCCACAGGGGCCTGCCCAGAACATCCTTTTTCTTCACCCCCGTTATCCGCTCCTGGGCCCTGTTCCAGCCTATTATGCCGCCTTCCTCGTCCACCAGGACTATACCGTCTTTAGACTGTTCGAATATGCTTCTGAACTTCTGTTCGCTCTCACGCAGCGCCTTCTCCGCCTCCTTGACGGCGGAGATGTCGGTCACCACCCCCAATATGGCCTTCTCACCCCCGTAGTTTATCAGCCGGGTGGTTATCAGGGTGTCTAGCTTCCGCCCGTCTTTGGTGACGACGGCGTACTCCATCGGCTTCACTTCCCTGTCAGACATGTGCCTCTTGAAGTTTGATTCTACCATGTCCCTGTACTCTGGGGCAATCAGGCTTCTGAAATCGAATCCGGGGCTGTAGAATTCTCCTTTAGTGTACCCCATCACTTCCTCGCACTGGCTGTTGGCGTACACTATCTTTCCGCCCTGGTTGATGAATATCATGTTGGGAGACTGCTCCGCCAACGCCCTGAACTGTTCTTCGCTGTCGCGCAGCGCCGCCTCTGTTTCCCGGAGCTCGGTTATGTCTATGCCCGTCGACTGAAACTCCACCAGCTTCCCTTCGTCGTCGAACACCCCGGTCCTCCTCCATTCCAGAATGCGGGGTTCGCCGTCGTGTCTCACGTCAGTGTGCTCCAATGTGACGAGTTCCCCCGGCCTTATCCTCTTCTTCAGATTCTTTTTCAGAGCATCGTGCTCCCCATTTGGTATGTGATCCAACTGGGTGGAGCCTATGAGTTCCTCCCTGGATTTGCCGAAGAATCGGCAGTATGCTTCGTTAACGAATGTGAGCTTCAACTCCGGGGTGAACCTGCACACCAGCTCCGTCTCCTGGTCAAGTATGCTCCTGTATTTCTCCTCGCTCTCACGCAGCGCCTCCTCCGCTTTTTTACGCTCCGATACGTCTCTCGACACCCCTATTACCTCCGCCGGAACCCCCTTTTCGTCGCAGACCAGGGAGACGGAGACCTCAAACGGCACTGGGCGGCCTTCGCTGTCGAGATAGTGCAGTTCAATAATCGGCACGTCGTCCGCCTCCGGCCCCTGGAAGATGTCCCTGAGTTTGAGAGCCCGTTCAGCGGACTCCCGGGTCATGAATTCGAAACATGATTTCCCTGTGAGCTCGTCCGGTCTGTGGCCGAGTATTTTCCCTGCTGAAGGGCTGACGTACAGGAAATTCCCGTCCATGTCGGTGGTCCACACGATGTCGTTGGTGTTTTCCGCAAGTAGAAGCTTCTCCTTCTCCTTCGCCATCAACGCCTTTTCCATCCGCTTCCTCTCCAACGCGTTGACCAGCATCTCCCCCACAATCTTCAGCAGGGATATTGACCCTTCAGACCACACCGTATCCTCCTTCACGTAGTCGAAGCCCACAGCCCCGAGTATCTCTCCAGAAGTTATTAACGGCACCACAACCACAGACTTGGTGCCTTCGGACCTGAAAATATCTTTCTCTGCCTCGGCTTCGGGGGGCAGGTCTGAAACCAGGGGTATGTATATTGCCTCCCCTTCCCTGAGCTTTTCAGCCAGCCAGGGGAAGATGTCCACGGGAACATTGGTTGTTCTCTCGCTGAAGCTTTTCACACCTTCCGCACACCATTCGTAGGTGGTGGTTAGGGTCTCCCGGTCTTCTGAAACCAGAATCAGGTAGCTTCTGTCCACGCCGGTGAACTCTCCGATGGCCTGGAGGGCGTAGTTTATACCGCCGTCTATCTCATCCGTCGAAAGGTTTATGAAGTGCGTTGACAACGCGGTGATAAGGTCTTTGAAACGGCTGTGGTAACGCAGCAGTTCTTCTTTTTTTTCCTGTTCGGTTATTTCATGGGCTACGCCGATTTTACCCACAACCTCCCCGTCGGATGTGAAGGGGAGGGTGGACATCCTGAACCTTCTTCTATCCCCTTTCTTGTCGATTGTGGTGACAATGTAGGGCCCTATTTCCTCGCCGCCCATCTCACGGCTGAACTTCTCTGTAATAGAGTCCATTTCCTCCGGCGCCAGGAATTCGGCGAACGGTTTTCCGACAATCTCCTCCCGGGAGTAGCCGGTGACGCGGCATGCGGCGTCGTTGACGTATGTTACGACGCCTTCAGAATCTATTCTGAACACTGAATCTCGCAGTTCATCCAACACGCGCAGCAGCTCCCCCCCACTGAGCCCGGCGTCCTCGGGTGGAGACTTCATCATATCAACGCTTTCTTCACGTGCTTGATTAGTTTCTCGCGGTCGAACGGCTTGGTGATGTAGTCTGAGACCACATCCTGAAGTCCGAATATCTCCACGCCTGGCCCCTTCTCAACCGTCAGGATTATAACCCTGGCGCGGTCGGTGATTTTCTTCTCCTTGAGCTTCCTCAACGTCTCCCACCCGTCCATGCCGGGCATGCGGATGTCAAGTATTATAAGGTCATAGTCTTCCTTGGACGCCTTCTCCAGGCACTCCTTGCCGCCGTAGGCCTTGGACACTTCGAACCCCGCCTGGGTCAGCGTAAGCTCGACTATGTCCACCATGTCCGGCTCGTCGTCCACGACGAGTATCTTGGCCGTCTCAATCACCTCCCATCATACTGGCCGGGCTCCGCACCATGTTCTTCCCCGCCTCGGTCACCTCCAGAAACTTGTACCTCCCCTTCTGGAGTATCCTCAACAAACCCTTCGACTCCAGCTCGTAGATTCTCTTGCGGGCCGTGGTCTTGGTTATTGAGAAGTTTTTGGTGACGTTTTTGAAAGAGGGGGTTTTCCTCCTCTTGTTTTCACTGTATACAAATAGAAGGACAGAATATAAAGGCTCCCCCAGCCTAACCTGGTCCGCGTGTGTGAGGTCCTCCAACTCCTGGGTCAGGAGGGCCAGCTGCTCCCTGGTGAGCGTGGACGGGTCAATGGACAACAACGAAATGCATTTGCTCTCCATTATGACGTCGTTCAGGCGGTGTATGAACTTCAACACCGTGTTGAAGTCGTTCTCCGTAATCAGGTAATCCAGCCGCTGTATCAGTATTATGGAGTCCGTGTCGAACCGTATGAAATCCCGTATAATGTACAGCATCCGGTTCAAATCCGTCGGCTTCACCGACTTTTCCTCCGTCTTCGCGTTGGTCATCCACAGTATCGGGGTGGTCCTCAACCCGTAGTACTGCCTAATACGGGATGGCTGCTCTCGGGTGAACATGAGGCCGTGGTGGTGGTGGGTTACGTATTCAGTGAACACCTCCGTGCTCACCGACGGATTCTCCTCCTGAAGTATGTATCCGTAGCCTTTCTTCAGACGGTACTTCATCGGCTTCTTGTCTGTTTTCTTCTCGTCCGACGGTATGAGGTGTATGCCCCTTGTCTGGGCCTCCAATATCAGCATAACCACCGTCACCAGCAGCAGTATTATTGCGAAACACTGCGTCAGGACGCCTATCAACCGCATCCCGTATTTCGCACCCAGTGAGAGGCCGGTAATGTAGACGTAGTTCCGCAATATGGGGTCCACCAGCAGCAGTATGGAGCCGAGTCTGGCGCTGCTGTAGGCCAATACACGGTACCGTGGTATGTAGTTTTGTGTGAGCTTGCCCATTGCCAGGAAGATGAATATCATCGCCGACGCGGAGAGGTTATAGGCTATGAGATGCCAGGATACCAGGTACGACACCACCCCCACAATGCCAGCTGCCAGTGGAACGAATATGCTGGATACCGCAAGCACCTGCACGGTGTACTTAGTTTTTCCAAGACCTATTTTCTGGAACTTAATAAGTTGCAGAGAAGCGTACGCCGCTACCAGCAGGCCCGACAGCAGAAACGTGTTCGCCACCATCAGGTGCTCGGAGATGCTGTCCCCGTGCAACCAGTAATCATACGCCGTCACCAGCGGATGGGTTAACGCGAGCAGAGTGGATACGACATAGAGTTTCCACCGCGTCTTGAACCTCGTATAATATTCTATGCAGTAGGACAGTACGGCCAGGGACAACAAGGGGAAACCCCAGGTCACAAACCCCAGTACGTTAGTTACCGTAGTCACTAGAGGCCAACCGCTAAGCACGGACATGCGCCAACCACCTCAGTATTAGATTAGTAGTAGCTTTAAATATACTAGGGTAAGTTACACTATCTTAACACTGAACCTTTTTTGACACTAAACAGACTCCAGAACATCCTCCAAATACATCTGGAGATAGTCTTTCCTGCCGGCTTCAGCCGCCTTCTTCTTGTAGCCCTGGTTTCTCGCGAGCCTGTCCAACGCCTTCTGGGACGCGCTGCCGTACTGGGCGGCCTTCTTCCGCCTGTTGACTATGTACGCCGGCAGCCCCTCAGACAACGCCAGCTTCTTCAAAGCGTACTTCCGGGCATACCTTCTACCGTCTATGACGTCGCAGTACACGTCCTCCGCGCCCTCCCGTATCTTCAGCTCCAACGGCATGTCCCTGACGTAACGGGAGAACGGTTCATGGAGGAAGGGGAACCGCAGCTCCACGCCGTTCGCCCTGTTCACAGCCATGTCGCGGTCGAGGTTGTCTTCGTATGCGTTTTCCCAGTCGCGCTCCATCAACGCCTCAACCTCCTCCGGTCCGTCGGATGCCAGCGCCTCCAGGTAACGCCAGTACCCTCCGAAGAGTTCGTCACCCCCCTGCCCGCACAACACCACCTTCAAACCGTCTTCCGAAGCCGCCTTGGAGGCGCAGTACATGGGCACCGCCACGCCCACGTCCACCGGGTTGGGGTTCTGCCACACGGACAGGACCTCCCGGATAACAGATTCAACGTCTTTGACGGAGAGTTCAACGTATTCTATCCTGAAAGGAGCCTCGGACTCCATCCTCTTCGCGTACTCCATGTCCTCCGACCCCTTCAACCCCACATTGTATGCGGTGACTTTGGAGAAGCGGGACGCCACGTACGCCACGAGCGCGGAGTCCACTCCGGAGGAGAAGATTACGCCCACCTCCGGCTCAACCGTGGACTTCACCGCCTCCCTGAACAGGCTCCGGAGCTCATCCAACCAGGCCATACAACACTATATGGAGGGGGTTTTTAATAGCCTGCTCCCTAAGACATCCAATGGATTTGACTTTTCTCGGAGGCGCCCGCGAAGTCGGCAAGTCTTCGGTGCTGCTGGAGACCTCCGGACTGAACATGGTGTTCGACTCCGGCATAAAGTTGACGGAGCCTCCCACGTACCCGGAGCCGACGGACGACGTCGACGCCGTGTTCCTGTCGCACGCCCACCTCGACCACTGCGGCAACCTCCCAGCCCTCCACCGAGTACATAAGATGCCGGTGTACGGCACCGCAGTCTCGTTTGAGCTGAGCCACATGCTCCAGCACGACAGCATGAAGATAGACAAGCTCAAGGGCTACGAGCCCAAGTACACGGAAAAGGACATTTCGAGGATGGCGGCCGGCGAAATACACGTTACGCCGGGCAACAGATACAACTTCCACGGGAAAGTCGACTTCACGTTCTATGACGCAGGCCACATACCAGGCAGCGCCGGCATACTTGTGGAGTCCGACGAAGGCAGCGTGTTCTACACAGGCGACACCCACGGCAGCGACACCCGCCTGCTCAACAAGGCGGTGTACCCGGAGCACGCCGACGTAATCGTCTCGGAGTCAACGTACGGGAACAGAAGCCACCCCCAGAGGACGGAGGTCGAAAACGTATTCCTCGACAAAGTCGAGGAAACCATAGAACGGGGGGGCGTGGCGTTGGTGCCGGTGTTCGCCATAGGGAGGACGCAGGAGCTGCTTCTCATCCTGGACGAACTCGACCACACCATATACCTGGACGGGATGGCCCGCCGCGCCTCCCAGACCATACTCAGGTTCCCCGACACCCTGAAAAACCACGACAAACTGCAGGCTGCCGTCGATAGGACGGTGTGGATTAAGAACCGGCGGCAGAGGAAGAGGATATGCGGGGGACCGTGCATTATAGTGACGACCGCCGGCATGCTGGAGGGCGGCCCCGTGCTCGACTACCTAAGCCACATCCACAAAGACCCCGTCAGCAGCATACTGTTGACCGGCTACCAGGTGGAGGACACCAACGGCCGCCTCCTAGTGGAGCAGGGCTACGTAGTCGACGAAGAAAGCGGTATGAGGTTCGACGTAGACATGGAAATCCAGCAGTACGACTTCAGCGCACACTCCGACAGACAGACACTCGTCGAAACAGCCACCTCCATGAACCCCGAAGAGATAGTGTTAATCCACGGGGACGAGGACTCCGTTGAAACCCTCGCCGGCGAATTCGGGGAACGCAGCGTCCACACGCCAAACATAGGGGACAGGATAACGGTTTAAACTGTTTTGAAAATTTTTTAAACTGTTTTGAAGGAATTATAAATTATTTAAACTACTTTGCCGCCCTGGTATTCCCCCTCGTACTCGACCGCTTCGCCGTCGACTTCCTCGAACACCATCTGCGCTATACGCGCGCCCTTTTCGACTGTGAAGCACCGGCCGGACAGGTTCTTCAATCCGAAGGTGAGGGTTCCTTTGAAGCCTGGGTCGACTAGGGCGTTGAAGAGGCTGCAGCCACAACGGAACAACGTGGAACGGTTCAATACGCGGGCCATAAGGTTCGGCGGCATGTTCACCCTCTCCACGGTCTCCACCAGCACGTAGTCGCCGGGCTCCAGCGTGAAGGAATCGGATTCATCCTCCACCACCTCCGGCGTCCGCCTCTCCGACACGCCCAGGAAACTGTCGGATTCTATGCGGTATACTCTGCCGAGGCGGAGGTCGTAGCCGGCGCCGCCGAGGCAGCCGGCGCTGAAGCCTTCAATCAAACCCGCCTCCACCAGCTCCAGTATCCTCGACCTCGCCAACACCATTGGATTTTATTCTAGGTAAAGTAATATATAAGACGAGATGAGAGGTTATGTGGTCCTGCTGGTGCTTCTGACGGTGGTCCAGGCGTCGGCTGCGGAGGAGTACATGGGTTTGGTGTGGGACTACAGCACCAAGGAGATACTCTCCGGCGTAACAGTCGGGGACGTGGACGGAGACGGCGAGCTGGAGGTTGCTGCTTCCGGCAGCAGCGACGGCAGCGCATACCTGCTGGGCGCTGACGGGGAATTGCTGTGGCGGAAGGACGTGGGCTCCTACATAAACACGGTGTGGATAGACGATCTGGGCAGCGACGGCAGCGGCGAAGTGGTTTCCGGACACTCCGACATATACGTGTTCGACTCGGCGGGGGACAGAATCTGGAGGTACAGCACCCGCGACGGCGTATACGACGTCAGAAGCGGAGACCTCGACGGAGACGGCCGCACGGACATCGCATTCACAACATATGATAAGAGTTCCTGCAGCAGAAGCGGTTTCGTGTACGCGGTCGACGGCACCCAGAAGGAGGAGCTGTGGAAGTACAGCGTCGGCGACAGCCTGCCGTCGAGCATCCTGGTGGAGGACCTCAACGGAGACGGCGTCGACGAGGTCATAGTAGGGCTCATATACCGGGCCAAAAGCTCCTACAAAGCCTGTCAGAACGCCATGGACCATGAATCCAGCATTTACGTCCTGAGCGAAAACAGGCTTATGTGGCAGTACCAGACCCAGGGGGCGGTGCTGTCGCTTGCGACGGGAGACGTGGACGGCGACGGCCTCCCGGAGGTGGTTGCGGGCACGTACCCGAACCTGTACGTGTTGGACGGCGACGGCAGCCTGCTGTGGGAGGACACCAGGGTTATAGCGGACTACGTGGTGGACGTGGCAGCCGCAGACCTCGACGGCGACAACATGAGCGAGGTAATAGGGGTGGCGAACGAAGTCTACGCCTTCAAAAGCGACGGCGCGCTGAAGTGGACGGGGGGGACCGAGTTCTCCAGAACGTATTCGGTAACCACCGGCGACTTGGACGGCGACGGACTGCCGGAGGTGATAGCCGGTTCCTCACACATATACGTGTTCGACAGAGACGGCGTGCAGAGGTGGAGGAGCGGACCATACGGTTACGTGGGATTCGTTTTGGCAGCGGACATCGAAGGCGGCGGCTTCAGCGAGATAATCGCCGGGTCGAAGAAGAACGTCACCGTGTACAGGACCACCTCTTACGCTAAGATGGTGCGGGCGGACGAACTCTACCAGGACGCCATACGGATAAGCACCTCCAATCCAGAAGAGGCTGTGGAGAAGTTCCGGCAGGCCAGGGAACTGTACTCTGAATTGGGGGTGATAGAGAGGGTGTCTGAGTGCATCAACCGCATAGACAGGCTGGGCGACACCAGCGCCCGCGTGGAAGACCTGCGGGCGGAGGCGGAGCTGGCGCTGTTCAACGCCCGGAAGGCGCTGGACTTCCGGGACTACCTGAACGCCAGCAGGTACGCGCACATTGCGGAGCAGAAGTATTCGGCGCCGCAGCTGAACGACCAGTCCGCCGCGGAGGACGCGGAATCAATCATAGAGGAGGCTGAGGCGTGGATTGAGGAGAACGCCAGCAGGGAGTTCTCCCTCGCCAACGAAAGCGCCCACGCTGGAGACCTTGAAAAGGCTCTGGAGCACGCTGAACTCGCAGAGAAACACTACTCCTTCATAGGCTACGGCGAGCACACGGAGAGGGCCCGCGCCACGGTGGAGGCGCTCAGAAGCGAGCTGGGGATAGAGACTGAAAAGGAATCCGAAGTGGCGGTACCGGATCTTTCAGGACTCAGGGAGGCCTTGGATGCGGTGAAGGCGGAGTACGTGATAATCTTCCTCATAGCGGCGGTGATGATATTCATACTGGTTCTCCTCCTCTACTACGTGTGGAAGATGAGCGGGCGGCAGAGGCTTAAGACGGAGCACCTCCACCGCG
Source organism: uncultured archaeon (assembly GCA_964587725.1). Classification (GTDB taxonomy): domain Archaea; phylum Altiarchaeota; class Altiarchaeia; order IMC4; family SCGC-AAA252-I15; genus WJMO01. The sequence continues at coordinate 12,744 of CAZPLO010000019.1, read as the reverse complement.
TATACTACGACCAGGAAGTGGACGTGGCACCTGCCGCCAACGTGCGGAGACGAAGTCCCGACACCAAGAGATACTCCACCGCCGAGGATGAGGAAATCAGGGTTCAGCTGCCCCCGAACAAGGGGGTGTTCAAGAGCAGTGTGTGCAGGGACGGAGTCTGCCTGAAGATGACGCGGCTGAAGAGCAGGTAGGATATGGTTTTTAAGTCATGACATTTAATATCATGCCGGTGGGGAAAGGTGAACAAGGGGATTTTTTTCACACTGTTGGCCTTCCTGGCGACGGCTGCGTCCGCCCAGGAGGATATGTCGCTGCTCAGCGGAATAGAGGCGAGGATAGGCCTCATACTGCTGATAGCCTCCGGCGTCATAATAGTATTGCTTATACTGGTCATCTTCTACCTCCACAGCATCAACGAACACCTCAGCTGGATTAGGAGGATAAGGTAGCTTTTAATCAGAGACACCGTATAGTATATTCCGGTGGTTGGTTTGAAGGGGGAGCGGAAGTCTAAACTGGGTTCATCTGATTCTGAAAGAACAAAAGAGCTGTTCGATTCTCTGAAGCAGAGGAAGTGGTCTGATGAGACTCGCCTGGAGCGTGCTGGGAAACGCCAGACAGTGTACAACATAATCCACCGCCTACACAGCCTTAAACTCAACAGCCTCGAGGAGGAGGCTGGCGTGGAAGACATCAGCGGGGATGAGTTGAAGGGCATACTCAATGAGCTGACCGAGAAGGGCCTAGTGTATTCTCCGAAACGCGGCTACGTCGGCTGCGTAGAGGACTGATTCCTCCGCAGAAACACCATTATCCTCCTGGCCGCCGCGTCTAGGAAGTAGATTATCAACGCCGCGGCCGCGAAATACGTCCACAGGTCTACGGGCTCGCGGAACTCCTTCACAGCCTTCTCACGGGCCTTCTCCAGCACGTCGGACACCACCGCCCCGACTTCGTCTGATGAGTACATTCTTCCAGCTGTTACGCCTGAGACCCGCATCAGCGTGTCCTCGTCGACTCCGAGGCTGTTGTATTCGCGGGGGTAGTTGACGGCCGCCGCATCCAAGTCCTCTTCCCCGGACGCCACCGCCCGGACGCCGTAGAAGCCCTGCGACTGCGGAGTGAATACTCCAGAGTACGTCATCAGCCCGTTGCGCGTCAGCATCACCTGCGGCTCCTCCAGCGTCTCATAATTTCTCACCTGGAGGCTGGGCTGGCTGTCTGATACGACAGCTACTTCGACCCCGTCTCCCAGGTGGACGTCCGGCGCGTTCACACGAACTGCCTTCCCCTTCTCCAGGTCGCCTATCACCCAGTTGGTCATCCCCGTAACCACCCTGCCGGAGTCCACTTTCATGAGCTCGGGACTCCACACCAGGCCGTTGTCGGTTGTCAACGCAGCCACCCTGCCGAGGCCGAACCGCCACACCGTGAGCACCGGCTTCCCGCCCTTCGTCGACAGCAGCATCTGCGCGACGTTCTTTTCGTAGACTTTGTTGAAGTCCTGCACCGACGCGCCCGCGTTCTCCAATTCGAAGAGGTTGCGGGTTATGAAGTGGTATTCGTCGCTCAACACCACCGGGGTCTTGTCCGCGTCCTTCTCGTCCTCCGCCTCCCCGAACACCACCTTAAGCCGCTCCCCCGGCTCGGACTTGAAGTACTGGCCGCCTCCGGAGCGGGCGAGCTCCTGCATGAACCCCTCGTCGGTGTCGAATCCGACGCCCACCGCGTATATTTCGACGCCGCGGTCCCGCATCTCAGCCGCCTTGTTAAGGTTCAGTACCCTCCGCGACCCCTGTATGACGCCGTCGGATAGTATGATGACGTATTTGTCGACGGTCTGGCCCCTCAGCATGCTGTCGGCGGCCTCCATGGCGGGCAGCAGCTTGGTTCCGCCGCCGAACTTGAGCCGGAGCACCCGGTCCTCCACCTCCGTGAACTTAGGCCCCAGCGGGCTGAGCTGGGACACCGAGTAGGGGAGGGTGTTGAACGCTATCACCCCCACGGAGTCGTTGGCGTTGAGGGTGCGGAGCATCCGCAGCAGCAGCGCCTTCTCCACGTCTATTTTGGAGTCCTCGCCGATGCCGTATTCTGTGCTCTCCGACACGTCTATTAGGAACGCCACCGCCAACTCTCTCCTGCGTTCGGTGGGCTTGTCGGTGCTTGTTACCGGAAGAATGCCCTCTATGAAGCTGTTGTTGTAGCCGCCGTATTCGAAGGTGTTTCTGCCGCCCACGAAGGCTACGCCGTTGCCGTCAAGCACGTATTTCTTAATCTTGTTCACCCTGTCCCGGGGGAGGTCTTTGGCGTTGACGTTGTCGAATATGACGCCCGCGTACTGGCCGTAGTCGTTGTCGACCCTGCCGGTTACCTTGACGTCGTAGAGTTCGTTCAACACCTGCAGCATCGGCGAACTCCTGTTGGAGGTGACAACAAGTATCTCCGGCTTCTCCACCACCTCCACAGTCTTATAGTATGCGTTGTTCTCCGGGAACGAATCCCCGGAGGCGTCCAGCTCCAGACGCACTTCGTGGACTCCAACATCCTGCATCCTCAGACTCAACTGTATGGTCTTCTCCAGCTCCTCCTGGGTGAAGCGTTTGTTGAACTTCCTTATGTCGTCCACGTACACCAGCAGCTCATACGATGCGCCCCGCGCCCCGGTGCTGCCCACCACCACGGTGAGGTCGTAGTCTATGTTCGACGGTATCTTCCCATCTCCTATCACAGAGTTGATGTATATGTCCTCCCCGCCCTTATCCGGAGCCACCGCATATACGGTGGAGTTTGTCTCCGCCATCGCCCGAGCTATGTCGAGGGGGTTTCTGCCGTGGTTGCTTCTTCCGTCGCTCACCAACACCACCGACGTCTGCTCGCCGCCGTATTTTATCATGTTGTTGTAGAGGGCGTCCCCCAACGCGGTGCGGTTGCCTTCCGAGAAATACTCTATGTTTACTTCGGATTCGTCGCTCAGGTTCCCCACCGCACTCTGCAGTTCACTGTACAGTAACTGCCCCAGCTCCCTTGAGCCGGAGTACATGCCCATGCTGGCGGACGAATCCACCAACACCGTCACAGGCGGAACGTCCTCCACCACCTCCCTGCTCCGGTACGTCACGGGGGAGGCGAGCGCCAGCACAGCCAACACCACCATGAGCGTGCGGACCGCGAGGAAAACCAGCTTCTTCCTGCTCCACCCGCCCTTGCGCACATACCATATGAGGTATGCGAGCAGCGGAACCAGCAGGAGCAGGTAGAGGGGCTGGCTGAACCCCATCTGGGACACCATATCCCCGTTCAATGCTTCAGTGGTCACAGCAGCCCCCTCCTACGGTATAGTATGGTCTCCAGCAGCAGTGCCGCCAGAAACAGTATCAGTATGTGGCGGAACACGTCCACTTTGACGTCCACCAGCTCCCGTTCAACCTTAAACTCCCTGGCGGATTCCATGTCCTCAAGGCTTGAGCCGGTGGTGTTGGATTCCGCACCGTCGAACAGGTTCACCGGTATGACGTCCGTGCGGTCCTCGTACAGTACCCGGTACACGCCGACCTTGTCCAGAAACACGCTCTTGGACTCCGTCGTCCTCCCCGAAGGCGTCTTTATCGACGACGCCTCCGGCAGGTGCAGGTACTCGCCTGTTGTGAGGCTGCGGTCCACGTCCGAACCCCGCGGGCGCGTGACATACTTTATCATCTGAGACCAGAATATGGGGAACGACGAGCTGTAGTATAGGTTGCTCCAGTCCGGGTTGCTGTTCAACCCCATGTACACCACATAGCCTTTCCCGTGCTCCCTGTACGCTATCAGGGGGTTCGGCAGCAGCGTTGACCCCACAATGGTTACTGTCTGGTTGTCACGCTCCCGGACGTTGTAGTACTGTTTGGCAACGACGTTGTCGAACACGACGTCCTGCAAGATGGTGTGCTCCTCCGTCACGATCACCTCGGTCTCCCTGCTGCCGAGGCTAAGCACGTCCACGGGCATCAGCGACCACAGGTTCTGGTACTGTACGGCCGCCAGCGGCTCCGAAGCGACGATAACCAGCGACGCCCCGTTTCCGACGTGGTTTCCGATGTCCCTGAAGGTGCCGGGGAGGATTTCTTCCCCGCGGACGGTCCCCAGTATTATGACGTCGAACCCTGTGACGTCCGGCGTGACAGGCGGCACTGCATAAGTTAAATCCACGTTTTCAAGGGACTCCAGCATGAAACGGAGGAACCGGTCCTGGCCTTCGGATGTGAGCAGCAGTATCCTGTTGACCTTCACAGGCTTCACGTACGCGTATGCGATGTCGTCCAACGGCAGGTCGTCGGCGCCAACCAATTCCGCGGATATCACCTGCCCCGCCGACGTTATGTTGGGGCTGAAGTAGTAGAATTCCTCTCCGCCGGACTCGATGGTCCGCTCCTCCTCCGCCAAAACCTTTGTCCCCGATAGTATGCGGAGGTTGGCTGTGTAGTCGACGGGGTGGTAGTTCCTCACCGACGCGGTCAGGTATAGTTCATTGTCCCTGACCACGGAGCGGCGGGCGTCAAGCCCTATGATTCCAGTGTTGGAGCCTCTGGCCCCGACTTTTATGAACTCCACGTCTATGCCGGACATCAGCGCGATCTTGCGGGCAATCTGGGGGTCGAGGCCGCGGCCGCCGGCGAAATCCGACAGAACATAGATTACACGGTCCTTGTCGGAGCCGGAAAGAAGGTCCCGTGCCAGCATGATTGCGTCGCCGACGTTGGAGGGGGTGTCGGCGGGCTCCACCCTGGAGAGAATCGTTAACGCGTCCTCTAATGTAGTGCCGGCCGCAACCGTCACCGGAATGTTCTCCGCCAACACCAGTGAGACATCGTCTCGTTCGTTCAACCCGGATATTATCTCCCTCGCCTTCGACAATGCGCTCTCGAACCTAGTAGGCTTAGAGTCCGTGGAATGCATGCTCGCCGACGCGTCGATTACGAACGCCACCGACTGCTCCCCCCGCTCCTCCGCCTGGGTGTTGAAGAAGGGGGCGGCGAGCGCCAGCACCAGCAGCGTTATTATCAGCAGCTGCATCACCAGCAGGGGGTCGTGTATGAACCGCTGGAGGAAGCTGGTGAACCGCTTGTTTTTTTCGATGAACCGGATGAACATGGTTGACGGGAACTTTATCAGCTTCGGCTTCGGCTTCAGCAGGTAAAGCAGTATAATCGGTATCAGGAGAGCCAGTCCCGCCAACGCCAGCGGGTTCCCCAGGTTGGATATTATGGGAAGAGCCTCAGCCACCCCTCCTACCTCCGCCCACTATCTGCACGAACGCGTCGAATATGGGCGTATCAGTTGTGACGGTGGTGAAGTCGACGCCGAGTTCGATGCACGTCTCCTGTATGGTAGCGTTGTGCTCCCGTATCTTAGAGGCGTACTCCCTCTTGAAGCCAGGACTCAGGTATGTTCTTTTGACGTCGTCGGTCTCCAGGTCCTGGAATTTGATGTCACCCTCCCACCCCAGATCCAGCTCCAACGGGTCCAGCACCTGCACAAGCATCATCTCCTTGCTGTGCTTCGCCATCCTGTATATGCCCTCCTTCACGGACACTATGTCTTCTATGAAGTCGGATACTACTATGGTGAAGGACTTGGATTTAATCATCTTCCCGTACTGGCCGGCGCACACCCCCAGGTCGGTGCCGCCTTTGAGTTTTATGCGATTGAACAGGTCTATGACGTTGAACAAATGGGCGCGGCTCTTCCTAGGCTGCGTCACCTCCCGTATGGTTTCCGCGTACAATGCGGCCGCGAATTTCTCGTGGTTGTGGACCGACAGGAATCCGAAGCCCGCTGCGATGCTGCCGGCGTAGTCGAATTTGCGCATACCTCCGGTGGTGAAGTCCATGCTGGAGCTCGCGTCCACCAGGATATGCACTATCAAATCCTTCTCCTCCTCGAAACGCCGTATATGCAGCCGTTCGGTGCGGGCGTACACCTTCCAGTCTATGAGCCGGAAGTCGTCGCCTGGCATGTACTCGCGGTAGTCGACGACCTCGATGCCCTTCCCGTGCTTTATGGACGGGCGGCCGCCGGCGTAGACGCTTGAGACTCTCTGCCTGACTATGAAGTCCAGCTCCTTCAGCTGCTCCAGAAAGGACGGGTCAATCAATGCCGACCACCTACACTTCCTTCAGTATCTGGGTTATGACGTCGTCGGTGCTCATCCCCTTCCGCTCGCTCTCGAAGTTCATTATCAGACGGTGCCGGAGCACGGGGTACGCCATCGCCTTCACGTCGTCCTTGCCCACGTAGTTTCTTCCGTTCAACAGCGCCCTCGCCTTCGACGCCAAGACGATGCCTATGCTGGCACGCGGCGACGCACCGTAGTCCAAAAACTGGGACGCGAGGTTGTGCTCCTTCGGCCGGGTGGCGGCGACAATCTTCAGCGCGTACTCCCTCACCTCGCCGGAGATGGGCATCTTCTTCGTCAAATCCTGTATAGCCATCACGTGCTCCCTGCGCATGAGCTTGTTGACCGCCGGCTTGAAGTCGCTTGAGTACAGTTCCACCACCCTGTCCTCCTCCTGCAGGTTCGGGTACCCGACCATTATCTTCAGCAGGAAACGGTCCACCTGCGCCTCCGGCAGAGGGTAAGTTCCCTCCATCTCTATGGGGTTCTGGGTCGCCAGCACGAAGAACGGGCGGTCCAGTTTGTGGGTGGTGGTGCCCATGGTCACCTGCCGCTCCTGCATGCTCTCCAGCAGCGCCGACTGCGACTTCGGAGTCGCACGGTTTATCTCGTCCGCCAGGAGTATGTTGGTGAACACCGGACCCTCCTCGAACCGGAAACGCTTCCTCCCTGAAGCGTCCTCCTCCACCACGTATGTGCCGGTGACGTCGGACGGCATCAGGTCCGGAGTGCACTGTATCCTCCGGAACTTCAGGTCCATGACACTCGAAACCGTGCGGACCATCATGGTCTTCCCCAGCCCCGGGAAGCCCTCCAGCAGCGCGTGGTTGTCGGTGAAAATCGCGATCAGAATCTGCTCCAAAACGTCCTCCTGCCCTACGATTACACGTGACACCTCTTTTTTGATGTCCCGGTACGTGTCCTTCATCTGGGAGTAGACCTGCTTCAGGTCGACTGCCCCCGCGCCGGACTCAGCCTTACCCTTGGTTGTGCTCTCCCCTTCAACGCTGTCCCACAGACTCTTTCCACCTGATGCCATGTTAACCCTCTTACATATTAAATTAAGTTATTATATCACGTCTCCGGAAGTATCTTCTCGAAGTACCTCCGAACCATCTCCTCGTGCTCCGGCCCAATAACGCACTCCACGCATTCCTCCGCCGACTGGACGTCCTCGAGGTTGAAGGTGTTGTCGCGTACGCTGCCGCCGGTCTCCCGAATCTCTATTTCACCGCCGTATTCCGGGTGGAGGCGGAAGTCCACGTCCCTGCCCTCGATGCTCGCGGAAGACGCCTCGCCGTATATCTCCTGGTTGGATTCCCCGCCTATGCCGCCGCCGACGCCGGGTATGGGGCCTTCGCTGACGCCCGGACGTTCTCCGCCTGACTGGGATCCCAACTTCTCCTTGTCTTCCGCGGTGAGGTTGCTGTTCTCCCACCGGTTGCCGGTGAGCATGTCGAATTCCGTCCCGGCCTTCCCCGCCAGATCCTCCAGGCCCTCTAAGCCGGTGTTCTCCAGCAGGTCGTCGAGGCTGTCGAACACGAACGCGCGGAGGTTCAGCATCACAGCAGTCAACAGTATGAACGACAGCACTATCAGCGTGTACACGCGCTTGGACACCGCCTTGGAGTCCAGAAACGAAGACGACTCTATGGCGTCCATCCTCCGGGTGACGTCGGAAACCAGGTCCTCCACTATCACGTTCCGCATGCCGTCGTATTCTATCGCCGTCTGCAGGCGCTCGTCGAGTCTGTCGTATTTGCCCTCCAGCCGCCTGACAAGGCTCCTGTTACGGTACTCTTTGAAGAACCGGACAGCAGAGTATATCAAAGCGGGCAGGACCGCGTACAAGAGGCCTATGCCCGCCAGCAGGAACACCAACGCCGAAAACAGAAACCCCACCAGGAAGTCGAGGACGATGTTGTAGAACTTCATGCTCCAGAACACCGCCTTAGCCTCCATCAATTTGCTGTTCAAGTCGCTCACGTCGCACCCCTTATGAACTTGCCGATGTCGTTGATTTCGTTTATGTTGGGCCAGATGGAGTCAATATCGGAGACTATGTTGTCGGCCTTATCCTCCACCTCGCCCGCCCTGTTCTCCACGAACGTCTTGTTCCCGGAGTTGGAGTCTATGTCCGACGCATCATCCCCTATGTCGTATGCGTCACCGCGTATGCTCTTCAACGTCGCGTTTATGGATTTGACGTATTCGCCTATGTCGAGCGCCAGCCGCCTCACGTCGGTTATCTTCTGCTCCGCCTTCGTCAGAGCCAGGTGCTCTTCCTCGTACTGGCTCTTCCACTGCTGGCTCTCCGCCAGGTACTTGTTGTAGAGTTGGGCGTAGCGGTCACGCTCCTCCTTTGTTGAGTTCAAGTTGCCTTCCAGTGTGCCGACCTCCCCCTTCAACTCCTCGAAGTGGCCGCCCAGGCTGGTTTCACGCTGCTTGGATATGTTCAGTTCGCTCAGGTACGCCGCCAGCTTCGCCTCCTTGTCGCGTAAATCACCCTCTTTGGCTGCGAGCTCAGCCTCCTTCGCGCTTATGATGTCGCTGTAGTTTTCGAGGTTCTCCAGTGCCTCGTCGTATTTGCTGTTAAGGCCCTCGTAGGTCATGTAATTGTATATGGTCAACCCTATCATGGCCAGTATCACCAGCAACAACAGCCCCAGCAGCCCCAGGTTAACGTTGTGTTTCATGTCACTCCTCTGAGAAAAAGCCGAACAACCATCCAGCTATATATTAATTTATCAGAATATAAGAAGGGTTTATGTGGATTTAATATAAATAATTGTAATAACCTATACTTTCCGTTACTTACGATGAAGGTTGACAGAAGCAGGTGCCTGTACTGCGGCGGATGCGCGGGCGTATGCCCCGTCGACGCCATCGAACTCAGGGAGACCGTGCTGACAGTGGACGACAAAAAATGCACCCGCTGCGGCATCTGCGTCAGATTCTGCCCCGTAGGGGCTCTGGAGCTGGAGGGGGAGAAGTGAACTACGAAGTCGACGTCGCGGTGGTCGGCGCAGGGCCGGCGGGCAGCATAGCGGCCAGGGATTTCGCCAGGAAAGGATTCAACGTGTTGGTTCTGGAGAAACGCCAGGAGATAGGCTGCCCGAAACGCTGCGCTGAAGGCTTGAACGCGGAGGCCCTGGAGAGAATCGGGGTGAAGCCGGACCCCCGGTGGGCTGTGCAGGAAATCGACGGCGCAGTATTATACATGCCCGACATGCACCAGGTGAAGTTAGAGAACCTCGGGATGAGAGGCTACATACTGGAGAGGAAGGTGTTCGAGAAACACTTGGCTGCCGCGGCAATAAAGGAGGGCGCCCGCTACATGGTGAAGACCAACGTCACAGACGTCATAAAAGAGGAGGGGGTCGTGGTCGGCGTTAAGGCCGTGCACATGGGGGAGGAGATTACGGTCCGCGCCCGGGTGGTGATTGCGGCGGACGGCGTTGACTCCCTTACCGCGAAACGCGCTGGACTGAACACCCGCAACCATCTGAAGGACTACCACAGCGGCTTCCAGTACGAGATGGCGGGCGTCAAAGGCGTAGAATTGAACAAACTACACATATTCTTCGGCAACGAAGTGGCCCCGAAGGGCTACGTCTGGATTTTCCCCAAGGGGGAGCTGGCGAACGTGGGCATAGGAATCGTCGGCACCAAATCAGACGACGGCAACCGGGCGAGGGAATACCTGAACCGGTTCATAGACTCGCACCCGGAATTCTTCGAAGAAGCCAGTCCCGTGGAGGTGAACGGCGGCGGAATACCCGTCAGCATATCAAGCGAGACGTTCGTGGGCGACGGATTGATGGTGGTGGGCGACGCCGCCCAGCAGGTGAACCCCATCCACGGCGGCGGGATAAGCCTGGCCATGGACGCCGCCGCATTGGCTGCTGAAGTGGGCTGCAAGGCCCTGGAGAAAGAGGATGTCGGCAGAGACATGCTCATAGAGTATGAGGAACGCTGGCACAGCGGCGACGGAGCCCGGATGCGGAAGCTGGCTAAGGTGAGGGCTTTCTTGGAGAGGATGGAGGACGACGACTTCAACCGCATGGGAAGGGTGATAGACGGGGAGGTAGTGATGAAGATTGTGGAAGGCGACAGCAAATCCCTCCTCGAAGTGGTGATGAAGAAGGCGCCGAAGCTGCTCCCCATAGCCAAGAAGTTCATAGGTTAACATTCAAGTTTTAACTCCTTCAACATAATGTTTACCGTGCAGGTGTAAAGTGATTTTGGTCAGGTTGGCTTACGGCATACTGTATGTCCTGGACTTAGGATACAATATGCTGAAATCCGCGGTGGAGGCTTCCGTCGCCTCTTTGACGGGCAGGATCGACCCGCAGGTCGTTGAAATCGACACCGTCTTGGCGAAGCCGTGGTCGCAGACGCTGCTGGCGAACTCCATAACGTTGACGCCGGGGACGCTTACCGTGGATGTGGACTCCGAGTCCAGGAAGCTGAAGGTGGCGGTGTTGACTCCGCGGAAGCCGGAGGCCGTCATACCGTTTGAGAAATACATTCGGGGGATGCTGGAATGATGGAGGTGCTGCTGTTATCTCTGGCCGCGGCCATAGCCGCGGGCGTCGTCCTGGTATTGCGCGGCGGCCCCGAGAACTCCCTCATCGGGTTGAATGTAGCAACCATATCGGCGGTTACGTTCCTCGTGTTGCTGCAGGAGTCGGTGGCGTTCAGCAGGGACATAGCGTTCTACCTCATCTTCCCCGGCTTCCTGGGAGTGATAGTGTTCAGCAGATTCGTCAGGGAGGTGGGGGAGTGATAGACGTCGCGTACGCCATGGCATCCGCGCTGATACTCGCCGCCTCCATCGGACTGCTCCGGTTCAAAGAGCGGCCCAACATCGTGTACGCGCGAATCCACCTCGCAGGCGTCATCGACGTCGCATGCATTTTCCTCACCCTCATACTCGGCTATCCGCTCATCAGCCTCATATACCTGGCTCTTGTGCCGTTGAGCGGGCACGCCATCGCCGAAGCACACTACGGCAGGGGTGGTAAAAGGTGATAGAGTATGTTCTGATGGCCTCCGCGGTTTTCGTCGCAGCCGCGGCACTCTACCCCAAGGACCTGCTGAAGGCGGTCATAATAGGCACAGGCATAGAGGGGCTGGCGTTGGCAGTCCTCTACCAACGACTTCTGGCGGCGGACGTCGCGCTGACGCAGGCCATCATTGCTTCAACCATACTGCCTGCGCTGTTCGCCATCGTCGTCTACAAGACGGAGAGGTGGGAGGAGTGATACAGTCCGCCTCCTTCGCCACAGCAGGATTGTTGTTCCTCATAGGGTTGTGGGCGATACTTTCAAAAGACAATCTCATAAAGAAGGTGATGGGCGTCACCTTCGTGGGTGACGCAGTCAACCTCACGCTGGTGGCGATGGGGTACCGTGAAGGAGGCATAGTACCCATCCAGCTGCCCGGCATGACGGCGGAGGGTTTTGCGTCGCATGCGGGTTATCCGCTGCCCATGGCGCTTGTGCTTACGAACATTGTCATCGCCGTGGCCACCGTCGCACTGATACTTGGGCTGTGCGTGAAACTTCACAATAAACACAAGACGTTGAGTTCGAGGAGGATATGGAGTGAATAGTGTACTGATTCCGCTGATGGTTGCGCTGCCGCTCGCCGCCGCCGTGGCGTTGAATCTGCTGCACGGACGGGACCGGCTGGTGAAGATTTTCGCCGTCTTCGCGGCCCTTGTGTTCCTAGCCCTCCCCCTGCTCACCTCATACGGCCTTCATTACTTCGGCGGCCACGAGCAAACCCTGATAGGCAGCGATTTGGCGGCCGCAATAGTGTATTCGTTCGGGGCGCACCAGCGGCTCATCGGCTTCATACTCGCGTTGATAGCCGCCCTGGTGGTGATGTCGTACGTTGGCGCATTCGAAAAAGTGTCCGGCACGTACCTGGGGTTCATGATGCTTGGGGTGGGGGCGACAACCGCGGTGTTGATGGCTGACGACTTCTTCAACTTCTACGTGTTTCTGGAGATAGCGTTGATTTCCCAGACCGCGCTGGCCATAGCCTCCGGGACCGAACGAGCGTATAAGGCGGCGGTGAAGTACCTGATTGTCGCGAACGTCGCAGGCAACTGCCTCCTCCTGGGGGTGGCGTTGATGCTGTCCCTGACGGGCTCCCTGAACATCGGGGACATGCAGGCCGCCGTGAACGCCGGCTCGTTAATGTCGAACCCCGTGTTCCTCGCGGCGGCGGGTCTCGCGTTGTTCGCGTGGAGCTACGCCGGCGGAGTGTTCCCCTTCCACAACATAAAATCCGAACTGTATGCGGCTGCGCGGCCTCACGCGTCGGGGCTGATGCAGACGCAGACCAAGTTCATCATGATAGCGCTGGGGCTGATACTGCTGAAGCTGTTCAACGACGTCGGCATCATGCGGCCCATAATGCTGTACATGTCGATGGGTGCGATGGTGTTCGGCGTCATCATGGCGTTGAAGCAGGACAACTACCACCGGATGCTCAGCTACCACGCCATAAGCCAGGCAGGCTACGTTGCCTCAGGCATAAGCATCGGCACGCCGGTGGCGGTACTCGCAGGCGTATTC
>CAZPLO010000018.1:0-26356 GCA_964587725.1 uncultured archaeon | reverse complement strand
ATGGAGTGCTTCTACGGCCAGTACAGCGAAGGCAATCCTGTGTTCGGGGAGTGCCCGAAGCTGCTGTGCCCGAGGACGGGGGAGATGCAGGTGCTCACCGGCCGCGCCTCCATGACGGTTCTGTCGCAGATGACCGGGTTCGCGAACGACTGCAAATAGGATGCCTGCCGAGGAAGTTGCGTTAGGGGATAAGATAGTTTATGTCGTGGGGACGGCTCACGTCAGCGACCGCAGCGTCCGCGCCGTGGAAGAAGCCATTGAGGAGTATGAGCCGGATGCGGTGGCAGTGGAACTGTGCAGGCAGCGTTATGACGCGTTGAAGAACGAGCGGCGGTGGGAGGACACCGAGATAACCGACGTAATATCGTCGGACAAGGTGTACCTGTTTCTGCTGCAGATTATGCTCAGCAACTTCCAGCGGAAGATAGGGGAGGACTTGGGTGTGAAGCCCGGCGCGGAGATGATGAAGGCTGTCGAACAGGCCGAGGGAAAAAACATACGTGTTGTTTTGGCTGACCGGGACATCGGCGTCACCTTAAAGAGGGCCATGGACTTGATGTCCGTGAAGGAGAAGGCGAAGCTCCTGTACGGTTTCATAGGCGGGTTCATAGAGGGCGAGGGAATAGACGAGGAATTGGTTGAGAAGATGAAGGAGAAGGACGTCCTCACCGAGCTGATGGAGGAATTAAGCCTCGAGACGCCGTCGATAAAACAGGTGCTGGTGGACGAGCGCGACAGATACATTGCGGAATCCATTTACGCCGCGGACGCCAAAAGGATACTGGCTGTGGTGGGGGCGGGGCACGTGGAGGGCATCAAAAAACACCTGCGTGAAATGGAAGGCGCGGATACTGTGGTCAGGTACAGCCACAGCATGGAGGGTGTTGAGATAAAGGGTGTCAGCCGGAAAAAAATAAATTTAGTAGCGTACGGGATTCCGGCGTTGTTTGCACTCCTCATCATATGGGGTTTCATACAGCACGGCGGCGCAGTAACATTGGACATGCTCATGAAATGGTTTCTGATAAACGGAACGTTGTCCGCCCTGGGCGTGGCTCTGGCGTTCGGACACCCGTTTTCAGTCGGCGCGGCGTTCCTGGCGGCGCCGTTCACGTCCCTGAACCCCGCGGTTGCGGCGGGGTGGGTTGCAGGGTACGTGGAGTTGAAGCTGCGGAAGCCGAGGGTGTCGGACTTCCAGAACCTGATGATGCTGAAGAAGACATCCGACTACTGGCGCAACCGCGTCACCAGGGTGATTTTAATAGTGGCCTTCGCTAATATAGGCAGTACCTTGGGGACGTTCATCGCCCTCCCATACATTGCGACGCTGATTTGAAGATGACCGACTTCGGACTGATAGGGCATCCGGTGAGCCACAGCATGAGCAGGGTCATGCACGAGGCCGCGTTCGAAAAACTCGGACTCGACTACACCTACGGTTTGTTCGACGTGGAAGAGAGTGAACTGAGGCTGTTCATGGAGAACGCCCGGTTCCGCGGATTGAATGTGACGATACCGTTGAAGGTGGCTGTGATAAAACACTTGAACGAACTTGGGACGGACGCGGAAATAATAGGGGCTGTGAACACCGTAGAATTCAGCGACGGCAAACTGATAGGCCACAACACAGACGTCCTCGGTTTCATGAAGTGCCTGGAGGAGGCGGACGTCGACGTACTGGATGAAACCTTCCTGGTGCTCGGCTCCGGCGGCGCGGGGCGTGCGCTGGTGTATAAGCTGGCGATGGAAAAGGCCCGCGTATACAACTTCGACGTGGACCGGGTGAAGTGCAAGAAGGTGGCGGAGGACGTGATGAAGAAGACCGGCGTCCGCGTGGAACCGCTTCAGCTGGAAAAGATGGAGGAGGTTATGAAGAACGTGGACGTGCTGGTGAACGCCACCCCCGTGGGCATGCACCCACACACCGACAAGACGCCGGTGCCGCCGAGGATACTGCACCCCGCGCTGACGGTGGTCGACATAGTGTATAATCCTGTGGAGACGAAACTGCTCCGGGAGGCGGGTGAAAAAGGCTGCAAGACCGTCAGCGGAGTCGGCATGCTCGTCCACCAGGGCGCCGAAGCCCTGAGGATATGGTTGGGCGTGGACCCCCCCGTAGAGGTCATGCGGGAGGCTGTTTTGAACGAGCTGAGAGATTAAAGTCGATTTTATCCCCTGCCTCGCTGAATGTGAGGCCGTGTTTTTTCGACAGCCGGCTGACGTCGTCGAACTCCGGCTTGTAGCCCAACGGCGTGAACTTGACCCTGACTGTCTCATGGACTCTGCCGAATTTAACCTTAACCGTTCTAATTTCCCGGTCTAGCTCGAACCGGTACTCTACTGGATGGACTCTGACGCCTATGGAGCCGGTTTCAGCCATTATCGTCGAAGCGTGTTGTTCGGGCTGGTCTGTGAGGACGCGGACCAGGAAACCCAGGCGGCCCTTCTTCATCATGCACGGCATCACATGCACGTCCAAGGCGCCCCCGTCCATGAGACGGGAGGTCATGTGGGAAATCTGTTCGGGGGTGCAGTCGTCTATGTTGGATTCAAGAACGACTTTCGGGTGTGTGCGGGCGGCGTAGACGACGTTCGGCCGCTTCAGGTTCATGGAGCCTGCACCCACACCGGCGCCGGAGTACTCCATCGTCTGGTAGACGGGGTTCAACGCAGCCAATAATGCCGCGCCCGTCGGAGTCAGCAGCTCCTTGTCTGAAATGAACTTCACGGGGATGCCGTATTCGCGGACGATATGTTGGGTGGCCGGGGCCAGGGGACCACATGACACTACCGTGGAGGAGAACGGGTCGTTTAATGCCCCCAATTCCTCCAGCGCCAGTGACACTGCGCCGGAATCCACCACACAGTCGGCGGCCTCATGCAGGTGCACCTTTTTGAGGGGGACTTCATGGACTGCGGACTCCGCCCCAGCCAGCACCCTAAGAATGCGGAGGGACATTTTCTCCGTTTCTTTGGAAAGGCCCAGTGACTTGACAGCCTTCACTAAGCCGGTGTATTGTCTGGATTCCGGTTTGAAGGATACGTCGAATTTAACCGCCTTAACGCCCCTTTTGGTTGTTTTTTTGGAGGACACCTTGGCTACGGGCTTAAGCATCTCCTTTATGCGGGTGAAGTCGGCGCCCAAATCCAGGAGCGCCCCGGCCAGCATGTCGCCGGACAGCCCCGACTGACAGTCTAGGTGTATCATCCCCCATCCTTCATCAGCAGCATACCCAATTCACGGTAGCGTATGGTGTCGCCAACACCCTCCAATATTCTGTCGTACTCTCTCCTAGCCTCCTCTACCCTGCCCGTCATGTAGTAGAGCATCGCCAGGTTGTAGCGTGCCTCGTGGAAGTGCGGGTCGATTTCCAGCGCGTTCTTGTAAGCCAGCTCCGCCCTTTCGGTGTTGCCTTCGTCTTCAATCAGTTTGGGTATGTTGGTGTACAGGACGCCGAGGTTGTAGTGGGTGGGGGCGTAGTCGTAATAGAGTAGCAGGGATTTTTTGAGCAACACCTCCGCTATGATGTCATGGCCTTTCAGGTAGTTGAGGGTGCCGGCGAACTCCGTCAACTTCTCAGCCATCTCTCTCTTGTCTTCGACTTTGTCGGCTGCCCCCAACGCCTCCTCCACCTTCGCCTCCTTCAACAATGCTATCACATCATCCGCATTCATTTTGAAATCTGGTACGCTAGTACTGCTGCGCCGTAGCCGTTGTCTATGTTGACTACCGCCACCGGCGCGCAGGATGTGAGCATGGACTCCAACGCCACCCTCCCTCCTCGACCCACACCGTACCCGACTGATGTGGGTACGCCTATGACGGGGACGTCCACCAGCCCCGATACTACGGAGGGGAGGGCGCCTTCCATGCCCGCGACCACGATTAGGGCGCGGACGTCCTTCATCTTCTCCAACGCCGGATAGAGTCTGTGGACGCCGGCTACGCCGACATCGTAGGCTGTTGTGACCGAACATCCGAGCTCCTCCAGTATGATGCGGGCCTCCTCCGCCACCGGGACGTCGGACGTGCCAGCGGTGATGACGCCCACCGTGCCGGCCGGGTCTATCGTGTAGTCTCTGTCTTTGACCACCAGCACGCCCGCGGATTCGCTGTAGTATGAACTGTGGTCCGGGTAGGCCTTTAACACAGCCTCCGCCTTTTCAGGCCCTGTCTTTGTGGCTATCATCCGGCCGCAGAGGCCCAGGTATTCGGCGGCTATCTCCCTCAGCTGCTGGGCGGTCTTGTATTCGCCGTACACCACCTCGGGGATTCCGCACCGGGTCATGCGGTCGAAGTCCGGCTCTACGATTTTCATCTCCACAGAAGCTCCTTCACTGCTTTCATCTCCTCCAGCGTGTACTGGCCCGCGACCGCCCTACGGTCTCTGGAGGGTGCTGCGAAGGTTAGGTAGCCGCCGAGCATCGGCCCCACAACACGCGTGACCCTGCCGACTTCGCCCATACCCAACGCTATCACCGGTATCTTCACGTCTGCAGTTACCTGGGCCTTCAGTATGTCCAGTGCCTCCGAGGGCTCTTTCACTGCGAACGCCACCTTTGCTATGTCTGCGCAAGCCTCCTCCATCTTCTCAATCAACTCGACTATTTCATGGCGGGGCGGGGTTGATTTGAAGTCGTGGAATGCCATCACCACCTTCACACCCTTCTGCCCTGCCTCGGTCAGCAGGCGGTCCCTGAACCGGGCTTCGGTCTTCAACTCCACGCTCACGTAGTCGGCGTACTCCAATGCGGACTTCAGGAGTTTCATTCGCTCCTCCTCCAACCCCTTGAAAAGGCCGCCTTCCCACTCGGGCATGCAGGTCACCATGACGGAGTTGCGGATGTCGCCTAGGCGGCTTATGTCCGACACCCTGTCCAGGTAGTCTAGTCGGACCTCCACCAAATCGCAGTCCAGCGTATTGGCTAACTCGACCGTGGAATCCAGTGTTTTCTCCGTCAAAGACACGCATATGAGGCCCATAAGTTAAAGATGGGACTCCATAATTAAATGATGGATGTCGTGAACGAAACCAGGGGATTCACCATATGCGAGGCAGAGTACCGCAGCAGCTTCTGGGGGAGGTTCCGGGGACTCATGCTTTCACATGGGAAGAACGTGGTCTTGGCCGGCCGCCGGGACAGCATCGTCGACGCCACCATACACATGATGTTCATGCTCCATCCCATAGACGTTGTGTGGGTTAACTCCGATATGGAAGTGGTTGACGTGAGAAGGAATGTGAAGCCTTCATGGTGGAGACTGCACCGGCCCTCAGCCCCCGCGAAATACGTGGTGGAGGTTGGCTTAGGGGACATAAACGGGACCGTCCCAGGAGACAAAATAGCGTTCAAGCGACCGTAACCCTCTTCCTCATAATCCGGCCCATGCAGTAGCCGAACGCCAGCAGACACAACCCTATGATGGTGAGTTCCAGCCAGGGAAGATGCAGCGCAGCCGACTCAACCATACGCGGCAGCAACGTTGTTGGCGTCGCCTGAACTCCCATGTCCTCGGCCAGGGTGGTTGATGTGACATTGTCCATCACTCCGCCGGCGGCGCGGAGGCCGTATTCCACCGCCTTATCAAACGGGGGCCCGGTTAATGTGGTGGGGGAGTCGTTTACGGCGAGCATCATCCGCGGAGCGGTTTCTTCGAATAGTGGAGCCTGGAGGGGCTTTGCCGCCGCCATGGTGTAGGACCCGAGTTTGGTGAACAGTGAGAGGGCGGCGCCAGCCATAACCAGCAGCGACGTCCCAAGCAGAATCCAGACCTTCGTCTCCTGAGGACTCACAATGTCCTTTCCCTTGGAGGTGAGGCGGTAGTACTTCCATTTGGTGCCGCGGTCCATCTGCTCAATCAACCCCACCTCCACCAGGCGGTCCAGGTGTTCCTTGATTGTGGAGGGGCTCATACCCATACGCTCCGACAAATCGGTGAGTGTGAGCTTGTGCTCGCTCAGCCGCTTCAGAATGTCTATGCGGGTGTCCGCAGCCAGCACCTTGAAGGTTTCCCTGTCCAGGGTGAGTTTGTCGCTCATGGAATAATAATTGTAAACGCATAAAAAGGGCTTTTGGTTTGTTTCGGTGTAGACCGAAATGTTTTATTTAACGGCGAAAGGCTGCACGGAACCCTTGATTACGCCGTATTCCTCTGATGTGACGGTTTCACCGCCAAGATTCATCTTATACGTCAGTTTCACGTCCGCCTCGTATCCGTCGCCGACGGATTTGGTGCCGCAACCCGGGGAGGTGAGAGAGAATGACTCGCCGGGTGGAACCGGGTTAGAGGGAGGATTCAATGCGCACTGCCCGGATTTATGGGACATGGATGCCCCAACCACTTTAATGTCAGCGCCCACGGCGTTCACGAACTCCACAGTGAAAGCTCCGTTGGGGTAATATTCAGCCTCCGAGACCGTGAGTTTCTCAAAACCTGATGCGGTGAAGGACGGCGTGTTGTCCTGTGAAACGCAAGCCGACAACAGCACCATTAAAACGACGGCGGAACGCATTACACGATAATGTGAACCGACGGTAATAACTACAGGAACAGGAACCAGTCGCCGACGCCGGACAGAATCATCTGCACAGCTATGGTGGTCACAACCAAGCCTGTGATGCGTATCAGCGCCCCCATGAGGTTGTTGGCCAGCAGGAACGAGCCGATGCGTCTGGAAGCGAGCATGAACAGCAGGTTAGCGGCCACGGCGACGGCCATGGCAGCCGACGCTACGGGCAGGCCATGGTCGAGGCTGAATGACAGGACCGCGGTTATGGTGGCGGGGCCGGCAATCAACGGCGACGCCAGGGGGACTATGGAAAGGTCTTCGAGGCGCTGGTTCTCCCGGACCTCGAAGAACACGCCCCTGTCTACGGCCCTGAAACCCATGTAGAACAGGACTATGCCGCCAGCCACCTTGAGGGAGTAGAGTTCGACGTGGAATAGTTCCGTGAACAGCAGGTTCCCTGCGACAGCCAAAGTCAGGAGCAGGAGGAACGCTATAGCCGACGACTTGACCGCTATCGCCCTTATGTCACGGGATTCGGTTCCCTTGAACATCACCGACAGTATGAATACCTTGCTGATGGGGTTTATCAGCGCCAGCAGGTAGAATGCGAGGCTGAGTATCTGGTTGATTTTCAGAACACCCCGTGTTTAATCCGAATTCCCTAAGTCTGCTGACGGGGTCTGCGAACCGTATTCCGGGCTGACGTCCCCCACCGAGTAATCGTAGTCGTAGTAGTCTGGTCCGGAGGGGCCTCCGCAGCAGCAGCACATGCACCCTGAAGCCAGCAGGACCAGCGCCAAAACAATCAAAACCGTCGCCTTCAAATGAACCACCTGCCTCAACCCAAGAGGATCTGGCGGAGTGTTATGTCCGCCAGACCCCAGTGGGGTGTGGAATATAGACTCGGCTTATCCTTAAGAATCCAGGGTTAAAAAACAACTCAGCCGGCGGGAGCGGGCTCTTATTATAGCTTATCTAAGTATAGATGCCGACTATGGACTACAGCGACGTCAAAGTGGTGGATAAGCCCTGGGGGCGTGAGATACACTTCGCGTTGGAGGACGAGTACGTGGGCAAGATACTCGAAGTCAACGCGGGGCAGCGGCTGAGCCTCCAATACCATGAGAAAAAGAAGGAGACCATGTACGTGTTGGACGGCAGGCTGAAGCTCACCCTGGGTGATAAAACAGAGGTTGTTGGAGCCGGCAGGGCGGTTACAATAACGCCGGGGACCCGACACAGGGTGGAGGCGGTTGAGGATAGCAGGATTTTGGAGGTCAGCACCACCGAATTGGACGACGTC
The DNA here is from genome assembly GCA_964587725.1 of uncultured archaeon. GTDB lineage: Archaea > Altiarchaeota > Altiarchaeia > IMC4 > SCGC-AAA252-I15 > WJMO01. The sequence continues at coordinate 18,541 of CAZPLO010000018.1, read as the reverse complement.
GTCCGGCTGGAAGACGACTACGGGAGGGACGGCGGTGGTTGACGTCCGTAAGGAGGGGGTGATACTGGAGAGCACCGGCCGCGAGTTCGAGAACCAGGCCGTGCTGAACCCCACCGTCCTCCGCAAGGGAGAGGTGGTGCACATGTTCTACCGAGCCGTCAGAGAAGGAAACAACTCCACCATAGGCTACTGCAAACTCGACGGCCCCATGAACGTGGTCGAAAGACTGGATAAGCCTGTTTTGGAGCCGGAACACGACTACGAAAAAAAAGGTTTAGAGGACCCCCGGATAGTGGAACTCGACGGCACATACTACCTGTTCTACACGGCATACGACGGGAAGAACGCTCTCGCCGCCTACGCCGAGAGCAAGGACCTCGTCAGCTTCGAGAAAAAGGGGGTTGTGTCCCCGCAGATGTCGTACGACGAGGCGGAGGACTTCTTCCGTAGGTCGAGACTGAAATTGAAGGAGAAGTACTTCTTTTTCGAGTCATACTACAAGGACGTCATGGGCGACGACGTACTGCTGTGGGAGAAGGACGCCTTCATCTTCCCCAAGAGGATAAACGGGAGGATGGCTTTTATGCACCGGATACTCCCGGACATACAGATTGCGTACGCGGACGACCTCGGCCAATTAACCAACGGCTACTGGCGGGACTACCTCAGCCACCTTTCAGAAAACCTTCTGCTACGGTCAAAGTACTGGTACGAGTCCCGGAACATCGGCGGAGGCGCGGTGCCGGTGGAAACCAGCGAGGGGTGGCTGCTCATATACCACGCCGTCGAAGACGCGGACGAAGGCAAGGTATACCACGCCAGCGCGGCGCTGCTGGACAGAGAAGACCCGCAGAAGGTAATCGGCAGACTCAGCCACCCGCTTTTTTCGCCCACCGAAGACTATGAAAAGACAGGGGACGTCAACAACGTCGTGTTCCCCAGCGGCGCAGCGGTGTTTGACGACCGCCTCTACGTATACTACGGGGCAGCGGACAAAAGAATAGCGGTGGCGTCCGTGGACTTGGACGAGCTGCTGGAGGAGCTCATCAGCGGGGGGTCGACCAAAGACGTCATAGCCGGGATAGGGGAGGTGGCTGGCCAGATACTGCACGAAGGCTCCGACAAGCCGGTGAGCCTGAAACGTCTCAGCGACCACCTCAGCAAAGACGACAAGCTCGTCCTCATGGCCATAGGCTGGCTGGCGAGGGAGGGCAGGATAGACTACATAGGATTGGGCGATGACGTCAAAGTCAAGGCGAACGAGTAAGATGAGGAAGGCAGGGAAACCCAGGTGGATTCTGTTCACGTCCACTTACCCGCCCAGGGAATGCGGCATAGCCACGTTCACCCAGGACCTCACCAACGCCGTGGCCGCGGGATTCTCACCAAACGCCAAACCCAAGATAGCGGCGCTGAACGACGACACCACCAACATCTACAATTATCCAGACAACGTCCTGTACCAGATAAACGAGACCGACATACAGGACTACATAGACGTCGCCAAGGAGGTGAACAGCGAAGACAGGATAAAGGCCGTGAACGTGCAGCACGAGTTCGGGATATACGGCGGCGAATGCGGCAGCTACCTGCTACCGTTCCTGGAGACGTTGAACAAGCCGGTGGTCACCACATTCCACACCGTACTGCCGGGCCCCGACGAGAAGCTCAAAAAAGCCGTGAATGAGATTGCGGCCGGCTCCGCCGCACTGGTGGTGATGAACAAGACCGCCGTCAACATCCTGAGGAACGACTACGGGCTGAAGGGGTCGAGGATACATGTTATACCGCACGGAATACCTCCGGTGAAGTTCACCGACAGCAGCATGGAAAAGGCGAGGCTCGGGTACAAGGGCAACATAATACTGTCGTCCTTCGGGATGATGAACTCCGGCAAAGGCTACGAGTACGTGATTAATGCGCTGCCTGAGGTGCTGGAGAAGTTCCCCAACGTCGTCTACATCATCGTCGGCGAAACCCACCCAGTGGTGCGGAGGCGGGAGGGCGAAGGCTACCGCAACAGCCTTGAGGATTTGGTTGAGGAGCTGGGTTTGGAAGACAACGTGAAATTCTACAACAAGTACGTGAAAGTTGGGGAGATAATAAAGTATCTGCAGGCCAGCGACATATACGTGTGCAGCAACAAAAACCCCAACCAGATAGTCAGCGGAACACTATCTTATGCCCTAGGATGCGGACGCGCCGTCGTCTCCACCCCGTTCCTCCACGCCCGCGAGGCAGTGACCCCTGAGAGGGGGCTGCTGGCGGAGTTCGGAAACCCGAAGTCGTTTTCCGAAGCCATCATCAGGATACTGTCGGACCAGAAGCTTAAGGAGCGGATGGAATACAACGCATACGCCTACACTAGGCACATGACGTGGCCGAACGTCGCCATATCCTACATGGACGTGTTCCGCGAATACATAGGCGGCGGGGTGAGCGGGGAGCGGCTTCCCAAGCCTAAGCTGGAGCACCTGATGACCCTGACGGACGACCACGGGATAATACAGTTCGCGAAACACGCGAAGCCGGACAAGGACTCCGGCTACACGTTGGACGACAACGCCCGGGCGCTGACCGCGTCCGCGAGATACTACAGCAAATTCGGACGCGCGTATGCGCTGGAGCTGGTTGAAACCTACGTGGACTTCATAGAGCGGGTGCAGGACGACAGCGGACGCATGTACAACCTGGTGGACCGGAACGGCCGTGTGATGAAGGAGTTCAGCGAGGACGCTCACGGACGCGGGATGTGGGCTCTCGGCGGCTTGGCTGCCGAGGGAAAAATCCCTGAGCGGCTGCGGCTGCGCGCGCAGAAGCTGTTCAGGCGGGGGATTGCCCCGGCCATGAGGATGACTTCTCCTAGGACGGAGGCGTTCACCATCATCGGACTATACTACTACAACAAGGTCCGGTACTCGGACGGCAACGTGAAACGCATCACCGAACTGGCGGACCGCCTCGTGTCAAGGTACAACGACAACTCATCAGACCAGTGGAAGTGGTTCGAGCCCTACGTGACGTACGCTAACAGCAGACTGTGCGAGGCGCTGCTGTACGCGCACCTAGCCACGAGGAGGAAGAAGTACTTGAACGTGGCGCTCTCCACCCTGGACTTCCTCGCGTCCATAACCTTCAAGGGGGGCATGTTCACGCCCATAGGCCATGACGGATGGTATCTCCTCGGAGGACGGAGAGCACACTTCGACCAGCAGCCGATTGAAGCGTCTTCGATGGTGCAGGCCCTCATGCTTGCATATAAGGTGACGAGGAGGAGGGGCTACAGGAACAAGGCGTTGAAGGCATTCAACTGGTTCCTGGGCAGGAACCACCTCAACCAGGTCATCTACGACGAAAAAACCGGCGGCTGCCACGACGGACTCGGCCACGAAGCCATTAATTTGAACCAGGGCGCGGAGTCTACCGTGGTTTATCTGCTGGCGCGCCTCTCAATCAAGTGAGTGAAGAGCTCGCCCATGTTCTTTTCCCTGCGGATGCGCAGCTGCCGTTCACCCGGCAGACCCCAGTCTATGACGTACTTACGCCACCTGCCCGCTGAACGCGACGCATGCTGTCCGTAGAACGCACTTATGTCTCCGGCTGTGCAGTAGCGGAGGCCCGGGCACTCGACTATCAGGTGCGGTATTTCATGGAGGAAACGCCTGCCAGCCATCATGTACGCGAGGAACGTGTGGTGTCCGTCGAACAAAAGCAGCCGGCCGGAGTCGGTCCAAACCAACTTCACATTAGGTATGCCGGACTCCTCAAGAACGTGTTCACCCGACAGTATCTTGCCGCGCATCTCGCGGACGCGGTCCAGGCTAGCTATGCCCTCGGAGTTGTGGATGTTCACCACCTCCACCAACGGTATCCTGTGGGCTACCTTAGACTTGAACAAACTTATGTCCTCTTTTTTGAAGGATTCGACCGTGTCGTAGACTGTGTCCCGGCCCCGGGCTGGAGACACCCAAACACCCCGGTATACCGTGTCACCCCCTTCGTCGGAGGGAAAGCACACCTTAACCTCCCTCTCCACAAAGGACTTTACGCATGACACAAATAAAAGTATCTGGAAGTTATGATTGACCATGGATGCCGGTTTATGGGACGGGGTGGCCGGAGACTACGAAGCACACTCATACGGCGGGGAAGATGGAAAGTACCCTGCGAACCGGTTCAGGGCCGAGCTGGTTTTGGAATATATGGAGGGACAGTCTGGGAGGGTGCTGGACGCCGGATGCGGAACAGCCTACGTCGGCAGACAACTGCTGAGTGACGGATTTGATGTGGTTTGCGCCGACTACTCCGAGGGGATGCTGTGCGAGGCGTCGGCGAACCCGGAATGCGGTTTCGTCAGATGCGACGTGAAACAACTGCCATTCCAAGACGATTCATTCGACTACGTGATGATGCTGGGTGTGCTGCCATACGTCAGAGAGGATGAGGGGGTTTACCGTGGAGTACACAGGGTACTTCGGGGCGGGGGTGTGTTCATCGCCGCACAGTATAACAGGGAGTTCATGGAACTGTTGGAAGACGGCGGCAGGGTTGAGCGGGTGAGGGAGGCTTTGGAGGCTGCGGGCGTGGATTCAAGTTATGCAGGCAGCTTCAACGTGGGGTCGGAGACCGGGCATACGATGAAATTCGAGGACGCTGCAGGTTACGGGGAGAAGATTCGGAGTTACGGCTTCATACAAGAGCGACTATACTACTATAACTTCCACGTCAGGCCGCCGGGGCATCATCGGCCGGAGGACGCTGCGGTGAGGTCGGATTTGGAACGCCGACTGCACGACAGCAAGCTTGGAAAAACACTGGCGAAGACATTTCTATCCGTATCCCGTAAGGTATAATATGATGCGGGAGAAGGGGAGGCAACGCCCTAGGGGCGAGCTCCCGCCGGCGCTGGAGAGCTGGGAGCGAGAGCTCGTGGAGAAGGTTTCCGGGCCGCTGTCGGATGCGCTGCGGACGCTGGAGGACTTCAAGAGACGGCGGTACATAACCAGGTATTATCTGACGGGGAGCTTCGCCCGCGGGGAGCTCCACCCCAACCCGAAGGACCTGGATGTGGTGGTGGCGTTGAGCAACCGCATATACCTGATACCTGATTCAACTGAGATGGCGGAGCTGCGGGAACGGGTCGAGTCTCTGAAGGCGGACGGCATTGGATTGCACCTCAGCTATGAACCCCACGGAAGGGTAGTGAATGCCATTGAAGACGGGAGCGTTGAGGAGACCGGGGAGGTGGTCGGCGAGAGGATAATGGAGAAAATACCGGCCGAAAAAAGAGGAGACTACGTCCTCGTCGACACCATGGGGGTGAAAAACCCCGACCCCGTGTTCCTGAAGAAAGTCTACACCAACCTTAAGAAATTACACGAAAGATAAACAAAAGTGTAGGAAAGATATAAAAAATTACATGCCCATTTGTTTCATGAGGCGCTTCATTTTCTTGCCGCCTCCGCCTTTGAGCATTTTTTTCATGCGCTTGTAGTAGTTGAGTAGTTCGCGGACGTCTGCTGGCTGGGTGCCGCTGCCCGCCGCTATGCGGTCGATGCGCTCCCGCTTGACGATGGAGGGGTCTTCCTTCTCGGCCGTGGTCATGGAGTCCATGATTACCTTGAAGGTTGAGAGCTTCTCCTCCTGCACGTCCATCAAATCCTTCGGGATTTTGGCGCCGAACGGCAGCATCTCCATCAATTTGTCCATGCTGCCCATGCCCTGCATCTGCTCAATCTGCAGGTACACATCGTCTAGCGTGAACCTGCCGGACATCATCCTCTTGGCTGCTTCCTCGTCGAAGTCCACCTCCTTAGCCTTCTCCAACAACCCCTCGATGTCTCCGAACCCCAGGAGCTTGGACACGAACCGCTGCGGCTCAAACACCTCCAAATCCTGTATGTGCTCGCCGACGCCGATGAAATACACGGGGCTCTCGGTTTCAGCGCACGCCGCCAAGGCGCCACCGCCTTTGGCGCCGCCGTCCAACTTCGACACAATCAGCCCGTCGATGCTGCATGCGTCGTTGAATGCCTTCGCCTGTTCGCCCGCCGACTGGCCGGTGGTGCCGTCCAAGACGAGGAGGGTTTTCTCCGGCTTCACCTCCTTGTCTACCCGGTTTATCTGCTTCATCAAATCCTTGTCCAGCTTATGCCTGCCTTCGCTGTCCACGATGATGAGGCCCTGGTCTCTGAACTCTTTAATGCCGTCCTGGATTATCTTCAGCGTGTCTTTTTCCCCGGTGTCGCCGTAGAATGGTACGTGTATTTCCGCAGCCAACTGCTTCAGCTGGTCATAGGCGGCGGGGCGGAAGGTGTCCGCGCAGATGAGACGTGGGTTCAACCCCTTCTTCTTATAGTATCGGGCGAGTTTAGCGGCGGTTGTGGTCTTGCCGGAGCCCTGAACGCCAACCAGAAGAACCTTCATGCCGTCCTGCAACTCCAACTCCCCGCCTTCCCCAAGGAGTTTCACCAGCTCCTCGTAGGTTATGCGGACGATGTTCTCCTTCCGTGAAAGGATGCCCGGTGGTTTTTCCAGCAGCCCGCGGTCTTCAACGGTCTTGGACAGCTTGAACACGAGTTCGACGTTCACGTCCGCCGACAGCAGGCTCTTCTGAACCTCCTTCAAATAGTTTTTGACGGTCTTTTTGTCGACCACAACAGCCTTCCTCAGGCCTTTTATGGCGTCCTGCAGGCCGCCCCGTAGTTTCTCGAAAGCCATGTTCAACGGTTTTTCTCCCAGATGTTCACGTGCCCCCCAACCTGCTTGAAGGGGTTTAATTCATAGAGGAAGGGGTAAATAAAGAAGACCAGTGTGAGCAGGTAGTATGGGAACAGGAAAAACAGCACCAGGAACACGCGGGGCGTGAATTTGCCCATTTTGGCGACAGCGAGTAGGCTATAGAAGACATTGATGACGTACGAAACCGCGAACAAAGGGAACGTCGCCGTAACAGGCCACACGCCAGCCAGCGTGTTGTACGTGAACTCCAGCGTACCGTACATGCTGAAGGACGCGAAAAAGTATTTGAAAACGTCTACGGACAGTATGTTGCCGTATGACACGAACCACGTCAGGTAGCCGCCGATTATCTGGTAGAACGTTATCGGCAGTATCACGAACGACTGGATGAAAAAGTACAGCTGGTTCGGCAGGCCGTAGAGCCCGATGAATCCGTATGCGGGGTTCAATAGCATGTCCCGGTGCTTCCGTATCACCTGGACGGTGCCGCGACCCCACCTCATCCTCTGACGGGCCAAACCCGGAATCGTCTGCGGTGCGTGTGTGTACATCACTGCAGGGGACATGAAAACCTTCCATCCCGCCTTGTGGAGCTTCAATCCTATGTCGAAGTCTTCAGACAATGTGTCTGTTTCGAACAATCCCACGTCATACAATGCTTTGCGGCGGAAGGCGGCGAACCCCGGCAGCACGTAGGTGCAGTCGAGTTTGTCGAAGATGTAACGCCACATCGAACTCAGTATGTATTCGAAGTCCTGGAACCATGTGAGGGGGTTGAGGTTCAACGCCACCCTTATGACGCCGGAGACCGCGCCAACGCGGGAGTCTGAAAACGGCGCTGACAGCTTCAGCAGCGCGTCCTCAGCCAGCTGGGAGTCCGCGTCCAATAACACGATGACTTCGCCTGTGGAGTGTTCTATGCCGTGGTTGACCGCCAGCGCCTTGCCCAGGTGGTCCGTCTCCAACAGCTTTATTCTCTCATCGGAGGCCGCCATAGCAGCAACCATCTCTCCCGTCCTGTCCCGGCTGCCGTCGTCGACTACGACGGCCTCGACCTCCCCCGGGTATTCCGCGTCCAACACGCTCTGTACAGTCGACTCTATAACGGATTCTTCGTCGTGGGCTGGTACCACAACAGACAGTGACGGGCGGCCCGGCGACTTCATCCGCCTCCCGGGCAGCAGGGCCAGCGTCGTCCACAGCGTGAACGTGAATATGGACACTATGAACGTGAAAGACAGTATGGCGTCTATCATGTTATGAATATGGAACACGGTATTATGTGCATATGGACAGTTCCGGCGAGTGCTGGCAGAGGAGGGACTCCATCTGCTCTATGTTGTGGAGGCTGCAGTAGGTTTCGTCCTCCACCACGATGCAGGGGTACGAGGTGATGTTGTATGCGTGGACGAGGACGTCCACAGAAGGTATGCCAAGGCTGGTGTCGAACCCGAATATTGAGAGTTCGTCGTCTATCCGCTGGTTGAGGTGGTTGAGGACGAACGCCTGGTCGTCGCAGTACCGGCATTCCTCGCCTTTGGTGTAGAAGTAGAGTATGATGGTTGTATTGAGATCGCACTTATCCTCCACCTGCTTCATCAGCGACAGATACAGGACCTCCTGGCGGTTGAACCGGCGCTTCTGCTTCAGGTAGTAGGGGTCGCTCATGTACTCCTGCGTCAGCTGCCGGTACGCCTCTATCTTGTCGCCGAGCTTCCACACCTGCTGGTCGAGGAGGCGGAGCTGGGACTTCAACGCCACGCAGGTTGCGTTGCCGCCGAACATGTGCATCAGCTGCGTCAGAGCCTCCATCTCCTCCAGGGTCTCGATGGTCTCCTCCATCCTCGACTCCAGCGCGGTCTCCCTCTGCTGGCTCAAAAACACGTTGATGGAGTAGATTACCAGCAGCACCAGCAGCGTTATCACCAGCGCCTTCGCGAAAATCCAGCGGCTTACCTCCATTTCACTTCCCTGCCGAAGAACACGCTGTAGAAGGAGCTCACCCAGAACACCTGATACAGGATGAAGAAGAATATGAACCCTATGAACGCCCTCACGTTGCTGCGCAGCCGGCGGTCCACCACGTTCAAACAAGTGCGGGTCATCAACGCCACCGCAGCCATCGACGACAGCATGAGGAAGTGGAAGATGCTTATGTTAAGCAGGTCGAAATCGAACATCGTCATCGGTAGCACCTCGAAGTTCGTTAAAATAAGGTAGTTTATGTGCTTCCATATGGCCGACACCAGCAGGCCGAACGAATACAATCCCATCACCATCCCCAAGGTGATGGTGAGGCAGTTGATGGGTATGAAGAACATGCCGAAGCAGCCGAACCTGCGGTTGAGTATGACGTCGCGGTGCTGCATCCACGTCTGAATGGAGCCTGAATACCACCGCTTCCGCTGCTTGTAGAGTTCGCCGAGGCTCTGGGGCACAATCGTGTAGACGCCGGTTTCCAATGTGTTTTCTATGCCGTAGCCGGCCTTGTGCAGGCGGAACGCTATCTCCATGTCTTCGACGATGTTGTCTTCGTCGAATCCTCCAACCTCATCCAACGCGCTCTTGCGGTAGATGCTGAAGGGCCCGGGCGTCACGTGCATTGCGTTCATGAACGACAGTATCTTGTTGGTCAGCGACAGCCCGACCACGTATTCGACGTCCACTATTTTTTCCAGCAGGTTCCGGGGTTCGTGGACGTGCACCCGAACGGTGACGGCAGCGGTTTTCGGGTCTTCGAACAGCCCCACCGTCTTCGACAGTATGTCTGGTTTCACCATGCTGTCCGCGTCCATGGTGCCCACCAGCTCCCCCTTGGAGAGTGAAACGCCCTCGTTCAGCGAATAGGCCTTCCCCCTGTTTTCAACGCGGTCTATGAAGTTGAACCGCACGTCTTTGTTGCGGGAGATGAAACCCCGTATTATGTCGGCTGTCCGGTCCGAGCTGCCGTCGTTTATGACGAGGACCTCGTAGCGGTCCCGGGGATAGTCCATTCTGCAGAGCGACTCCAGCGCAGGCAGCACACCCTCTTCCTCGTTGTATGCCGGCACTATAATGCTCACGTACGGCTTGTCCTCCGGCGTCTCGGAGACTGTGTTGAGTTGGCTGCGTTTCTCCAGCACAAGCAGCAGGAAGACGCTTATGAAGTATGTTGACAGAAACCACACCGTAACCGTCAACGCCGTGTATATGGGGTCCATCCGATGCTCACCTTAAAATCAGCCACTCGCCCGTTAAAAATGTGTCCACGGGAATAAAACCTATTATTATAGCAAATACACCTATATATGGTCTGGTGGTGTGTTTTGAGCGAGGAACGACTGGAGTTCAAACGGCAGACGGTGCACCTCCTGAACGGGTGCTTGATTGCGACTGCAGTGTACGTTCTGAAGCCCATTTACGGGCTGTGGATTCTGGCGCCGGTGGTAACGGCCATCGGGTTATTGCATGCGGTTCCGAAGATCAAGCCGGACCTGAGGATAGCCAACCACCTCATGTACCACTTCGAACGCAAGAAAGACATTGAAAGATTCCCGTTCAAGGGGGCGATATTCTACGGCCTCGGCATCATATTCCCGATTACGCTTTTGGAGACGAAATACGCGGTGGCTGTGATACTCATCTTGAGCGTCGGAGACAGCGTCAGCAACCTCGTGGGGAGGACGTACGGGAGAATAAGGATACTGGACAAGAGCCTGGAGGGGACGCTGGCGTTCTTCTTAGGTGCCTGGTTGGCTGCTTCGGTGGTGGTCGACCCCACACACGCGCTCATAATGGCTGCGGTTGCTTCGGTCATTGAACTGTTCAGTTTCTGGGACGACAACGTCACAATACCCGCAGGCCTCTCGCTGCTCGCTCGACTCCTTTAATCTTCAACCTGCGACCTTCGACTGTTAACCTGCCTTCCACGAACCACTTCACCGCCTGCGGGTAGATGAGGTGTTCCTGCTGGATGATGCGTTTAGCCAGGGCTGCTTCGTCGTCGCCTTCCAGAACCGGCACCGCAGCCTGGACTATGATGGGACCGTGGTCTACTTCCTCGTCCACGAAATGCACGGTGCACCCAGACACTTTTACGCCATGATCCAGCGCCTGCTGCTGGGCGTGGAGGCCGGGGAAACTCGGCAACAAGGCAGGGTGGATGTTCATCATCCTGTTCCTGAACGCGTCCACGAGAACCGGGGTTACCAGGCGCATGTAACCTGCAAGCAACACCAGGTCCGTGTTCCTGCTCTGCACCTCCTCCACCACACGCTGGTCGAACTCCTCCCTCGACTCATATGCGCCGGGGTCTATGAACATGTGTTCGATGTTGTGTTTCCTCGCCCGCTCCAGCGCGTACGCGTCCTTCCTGTCCGATATCACCAACACTATGTCGCTGTTTGGTATTCCTCCGGCTTCAACGTTGTCGATGATGCTCTGGAGGTTGCTGCCTCTCCCGGAGACGAGCACCGCAATGCGCGCCATGGAGAATATTAAACGGACGGTATTTAATGTGTATGTGTGAATGGATTGGCTGTGGTGGCGGCCGTTCTGCTGGTTCTGGGCTGCCTGGGAAGTGAAGAGGACGTGGAGATAGTGGAGGTGGAGTCTGATTTCGAGCCGACCACCACAACCCCGCCGTCCACGGCGGCCAGCAAACCGGAGGGGGGCGCATGGTGGGATGAAACAACCACGACAACCACAGCCACGACCACTACCTCCACGACGGCTACGACGACCCCCACAACCACATCAACTGACACTACGACTTCAACCACATTGACGACCACTACTTCATCTACAACAACCTCAACCACCGCGTCAACAACATCCACCACGGTGCCGTGCCTGAACCTGTGCAGCGAAATACGTTATCCGAGCCCCGACAACTGCAGGGCGGGGTGCTGCATCAGCCCGTGGGAGACCTGCCAGTACGTCGCAGGCGGCATGGACGGCTCAGGACCCAGGTGCAGGTGCAGTTAAGCCATATCTATTCTGTCGCGCCACCGCCTGATGGCTTCGCCCACCACGAATATGCTGCCCGTGACCAAGACAAGGTCTTCGGAACCTGCTTCGGAAAGGGCGCGTTCAACCGCTTCGCCCACATCCTTGACTGCTTCCCCGTCGACGTGCTCCAGTATCTCCCCCACCGGAAGGGAGCGTTTGCCCTTGTATTCCGTGGCTATGAAGACGTCGCTGTCCGACAGCAGCGTTATCATGGCGTCGTAGTCCTTGTCCTTCGAGAACCCGGCGACTGTCAGCAGACGTTCTCGGGGTACGTTTTCGGTGGTGAACCTGCGGCTCTCGCGGACGCCCGCTGGGTTGTGGGCTGAATCCAGTATAACCAAAGGCTCCTTTTGCACAACCTCCATGCGGCCCGGCCACACGGCCTTGGATACGCCGGATTTTATGTGTTGTTCGCATACGCCGAGCTCCTCCGCGGCGACGGCGGCGCACGCGAGATTCCACGCCTGAAACCCCCCCAGCAGCGGAGACTCCAGGTCGTAGGAGAGGTTGCGTGTGTCCAGTTTAAACGAGGTCCCCCTCAAACCGGATTCGATGTTAGACAGGTGGGTGTCGACCCCCACCCGGACGATGGACGCGTTCTTCGCCGTGCACTCACCTTCCAAGACGTTGAACGCGCTTCCCTGTGCGGCAGTCACCAGCGTGGAGTCTTCAGATACTATACCCGCTTTCTCGCGGGCGATTTTTTCAACGGTAGAACCCAGGTACTGGGTGTGGTCGAGCTCCACATTCGTTATCACATTAACCTTCGCCGACACCGCATTGGTGGAGTCCAAGCGGCCGCCCATCCCCACCTCCAACACCATCGCGTCCACACCCTCGTCCATGAAATGCTTCAACGCCAACGCGGTGGTGGCCTCGAAGAACGTGGGCTTGCCGTCCATCGACTCTATATGAGGCTTCATCTCCTCCGTCAACTCCGCAAACCTGTGGCCGTCTATCCGGCGATTGTTCACCCTGATTCTTTCGGTGAAGTCTATCAGCTCCGGAGACGTGTACAAACCGACGGTTTGGCCTGAATCCTGGAGTATGCTGTTCAACGCGCTCGCGCATGAACCCTTCCCGTTGGTGCCGCCGACGTGCACGACCGTGCCGTCGAAATCGAATCCAACAGCATCCAGCAGGTCGCGGGTGTTCTCTATCCTAAACTTGTAGCCCAACTTCTCAAAATCGCGGAGGTAGGAGATGGCTGACTGATAGTCCATCAGAACAGCCCCGATATTATGCCGGCGTCGTCGAGGTCGATTTTTTCCGCCGCCGGCTTCTTCGGCAGCCCAGGCATCGTCAACACCTTGCCGGTCATAACAACCAGGAAGCCTGCGCCTGCGGACACCTTAACCTTGTTCACCGTAACCGTGAAGCCTTCCGGCCGGCCGAGCAGCGCGGGGTCGTCGCTTAGGCTCTTCTGCGTCTTGCTTATGCAGATGGGCAGGTCGCTGAACCCCTGCTCCTCCAGCAGCCGTATATAATGCGACGCGGTCTCCGTGTAGGAGACGCCGTCGGCGCCGTATACTTCGGATGCGACCGCCTCTATCTTCGACTTAATGGAAGCGGAGGGGTCGTATATGAACTTGAAGTCCCCGCCTTCGTCTGCGGCGGCCACAACCTTTTCAGCCAGCTCCAGCCCGCCGCCACCTCCGCGGCCGTGTACTTCGGAGACGGCGGCTTCGACACCCAGTTCACGGCAGCGCTTCAGCACATAATCCACTTCAGAATCTGGGTCGGATTCGAACCGGTTCAACGCCACCACCAACGGCAGGCCGAACTTCCCAACGTTCTCCATCTGCTTCTCCAGGTTCGGGAACCCCCGCTCCAACGCCCCCCGGTCTTCGGTGTCGTAGTCCGCGGAGCCGCCGTGGTGCTTCAACGCACGTATGGTGGCCACCAGCACGACGGCCGCGGGTTTGAGACCCGCCTGCCTGCACTTGATGTCGAAAAACTTTTCAGCGCCCAGGTCGGCTCCGAACCCAGCCTCCGTAACAACGTAGTCAGCCAACTTCAACGCCAGTTTGGTGGCGACGACGCTGTTGCATCCGTGGGCTATGTTGGCGAACGGGCCTCCGTGTATGAACGCGGGCCCGCCCTCCATAGTCTGAACCAGGTTGGGGTTGAACGCATCCCTCAGCAACGCAGCCATCGCGCCCTCCACACCCAACTGCTTCACCGTCACCGGGTCTCCGAAGAACGTGTAGCCGACAACCATCCTCCCCAGCCGCTCTTTAAGGTCGGCGTAGCTGTCCGCCAGGCAGAGGACCGCCATGACCTCGCTGGCGGCGGTTATGTCGTAGCTGTCCTCACGGGCGATGCCGGATGATTCTCCCAGGCCGATGAATATGCGGCGTAGGCTGCGGTCGTTCATGTCCGTGACCCGGTGCCATATGATTTTTGTGGGGTCTATCTTCAATTCGTTCCCCTGGTAGATGTGGTTGTCTATGACCGCCGACAGCAGGTTGTTGGCCGCGGACACAGATGGGATGTCGCCTGTGAAGTAGAGGTTGATGTCTTCCATTGGAAGAACTTGGCTGAGGCCTCCTCCTGCGGCGCCGCCCTTGATGCCCATCACCGGCCCCAGCGACGGCTCCCGTATGCACAATACAGCGTTCAATCCCTTGCGTCGGAGGGCCTGCGTCAAACCCACGGTGGTGGTGGTCTTCCCCTCCCCCGCAGGAGTCGGAGTCATGGAGGTTACGAGAATGAGCTTCCCCTCCTTCTTATTCGAGAGTTTCTTCATCAGATGGACAGGCACCTTGGCCTTGTACCGGCCGTATGGCAGAATGTCATCCGGCGACAACCCTATTTGCGCGGCAACCGCTTCTACAGGCTTTAACTCGACTTCGTGAGCCAGTTGTATGTCGGATTTCATGTGTGGATAACAAAAAAAGATTCCGTATATAAATGTTGTTTGGGGGCCCCCACGGCAGCAGACGCCTTCCTATGTTTTTATTACATCACCAACCACAAGTGACCCGCGGGCGCAACCCGCATCCCATCGCTTTCTGAGGGCCCCCTGTGGAGTAAGTATTGGATTCCAGGGTTTTTAATCAGTGGAGGAAGCAGCGGACGCCCGTGTACACCATCGCCATCCCGTGCTCGTTCACCGCATCCAACACCTCCTGGTCTCGGATGCTGCCTCCTGGCTGCACCACAGCCGTTACACCTGCTTTAGCGGCTTCGTCTATGCCGTCGCGGAAGGGGAAGAACGCGTCCGACGCCATCACAGAACCCTTCGCTAGGTCGCCGGCCTTCATCGCCGCGATCTTCACCGCGTCGACGCGGCTCATCTGCCCGGCGCCGACGCCGACGGTGCGGTCCGGGTTGGCGAGTATGATGCTGTTGGATTTCGTGTGTTTGCACACCTTCCACGCGAACAACATCGCCTTAATTTCGTCTTCATTTGGTTTGCGGTCGCTCACCACCTTCAAATCCTTCTCATGGAGTTCGTAGAGGTCGGTGGTCTGAATCAGCATCCCCCCCACTACGCGGCGGCAGTCCAACGAGTTACGGTTGGCCTTCGTTACTTCGCCTACCTCCAGCACGCGCATCTTCTCCTTCTTCGACAGCACCTTCAACGCCGCAGGGGTTATCCGCGGCGCCGCCACGACTTCGACGAACGTGGAGGTTATGTCCTCCGCCGCCTCTACGTCGGGCGGCCGGTTCAACGCCACCACGCACCCGAACGCGCTCATCGGGTCCGCACTATGCGCCCTCGAATAGGCTTCGCTTATTGTTTCACCCACCGCGACGCCCGACGGGTTCAGGTGCTTAACAATCACCGCCGCGGGCTCGTCGAACTCCTTCACCAGCTCCAACGCGGAGTTAACGTCTATGAGGTTGTTGAACGACAGCTGCTTCCCGCCGGAGACCACCTTCGTCTGCTCGACGCAGGAGTCGCTGGCCTTGTCATAGTAGTAGGCAGCCAGCTGGTGCGGGTTCTCGCCGTAGCGGAGGTCGTATGCTTTGTCCAGGTTTATGCTCAAATACTCGGGGAACGTGTCTGGCTGGAACTGCTGGCTCAAATAACGTGAGATGACGGAGTCGTATTTGGCGCAGTGGGCGAACGCCTTCAACGCCAGCTTCTTCCTCGTCTCCTCCGACACCCTGCCCCTGGTCTCCAGCTCCCCCAACACGATATTGTAGTCTCCTGGATCGGTTACGACGGTGACTGCGCCGAAGTTTTTCGCCGCAGCCCGGACGAGGGTGGGGCCTCCGACGTCTATGTTTTCCACGGCGTCGTCTAACGTTGCGCCTTCGCGGCGAATGGTCTCCTCGAACGGATACAGGTTAACAACCACGTAGTCGATTGGATGTGCATTCTGATTCTTCAGCTGTTTCATGTGGTCTTTTTTACGGCGGTCCGCCAGTATGCCCGCGTGTATCTTCGGGTGCAGTGTTTTGACGCGGCCGTCCAGCATCTCCGGAAACCCAGTGTAGTCGGAAACCAATGTGACGTCCACGCCCGCCTTGGAAAGCTCCTTGGCGGTTCCTCCCGAAGAAAGAATGTTAACGCCGGCTGCGTGCAGGCGGGCTGTGAAATCTGCAACGCCTGCTTTGTCGTAGACACTCACAACCGCATAGGACCCACTCAAATTCAAGCACCAGTAAAAGACTAAGAACCCGAAACTATAAAAGCTTCCGCTTCTCCGCCGCATGCAAGGTGTTCTCCAGCAGCATCGCAATCGTCATGGGGCCTGCGCCGCCTGGGACGGGCGTGATATATGACGCCTTCTCTTTGACGTTTTCGTAGTCTACGTCGCCGACTGTCTCCCCGCCTTTCTTCGATATCCCCACATCCACCACCACCGCGTCGTCCTTTACCATGTCCTCCTTGATGATGTGCGGGACTCCCGTAGCTGAAACAAGTATGTCGGCTTCGCGGGTGTGGGCTGCGAGGTCCCTGGTTTTCACGTGGCATACGGTGACGGTCGCCCAGCGGTTGAGGAACAGCATCGCCAATGGTTTGCCGACGACGGTACTGTGGTTGACTATAACCACTTCCTTACCCTCCAGCGGGACCTTGTACTCCTCCAGCAATCGTATGACGCCTTTTGGGGTGGCGGCGACCATGGATTCGTCGCCCGCCATCAGCGCACCCATGTTGAGGGGGTTGAATCCGTCCACGTCCTTCAGCGGGTCGACCGCCTTGAACACGCGGTCCTTGTTTATTTGATCCGGTAGCGGCAGCTGAACCAGTATGCCGTGGACGCCTTCATCGCGGTTGAGTTCGTCGATGAGTTGGAGAAGGTCTGTTTCTGACGTGTCCGCGGACAATTGCTTCCTTACGGAGTTGAAGCCCGCCCCCCCGCAGGCCTTCTCCTTCATGCCCACGTACATCTGCGACGCAGGGTCGTCTCCCACGAGTACGGCGGCGAGGCCTGGCTTCACATCTAACTCTGCTGCGTGTTTTTTCACCGACGCCCGTATGTTAGCCGCCGTCTCCCTGCCGTCTAAGACTACAGTCATTTGTATATCTGATATCTGCTACAGAGGTCCTCCGCCTCCGAACTAACGCGTTTCTTCAGTTTCTTGTCACCCGGGTTGGACACCACCTCGCTTATCCACCCGCCGATGATGCGCATCTCCTCCTCCTTCATCCCGCGCATGGTGACAGACGGGGTTCCGATGCGTATCCCTGAGGTTACGAACGGGCTTTGTTTGTCATAGGGGACGGTGTTCTTGTTCAATGTTATGCCGGCATCCTGCAGCGCAGCCTCCGCGTCCTTCCCAGTGATGCCCTTGTTGGTTAGGTCCGCTAGCATCAGGTGGTTGTCAGTGCCGCCGGACACAAGGTTGAAGTCTTCTTCAAGTAGTTTTTCAGCCAGCGCTTTGGCGTTGTCGACTATCTGCTGGTTCAACTTCCTCCTCTCAGGCTTAAGGTTTTCCTTGAAGCACACCGCCTTCGCGGCTATCAAGTTCATGAACGGGCCGCCCTGTATGCCGGGGAACACTGCTTTGTCGAGTTTCTCCGCGTGTTCCTGCTTGCACATGACCATTGCGCCGCGGGGGCCCATCAGCGTCTTATGGGTTGTTGTCGTGATGTAGTCCGCGTACTTCACAGGCGATGGGTGAACACCAGCACCTATTAGGCCGGCTATGTGTGCGATGTCGGCCATCAACGCCGCGTCGACTTCATCCGCTATCTCTCGGAACATCTTGAACGGAACCTCCCGGGGGTACGCGCTGTACCCGCAGACTATCAAGTCGGGGTTGACTTCCTTTGCGCGGGCGAGGACTTCATCGTATTCTAGCGTCCCTGTTTCCTTGTTTACTGTGTAGAACTCCCCAGTATAGATTTGGCCTGAGAAGTTGATTTTGTATCCGTGGCTTAGGTGGCCGCCGTGCGTCAACTTCATCGACAGTATGGTGTCTCCGGGCTCCAATGCCGCGAGATACACGGCCATGTTCGCTTGGGTGCCGCTGTGGGGCTGCACGTTCACGTGGTCGGCATTGAACAGCTTCTTCGCCCGTTCGATAGCCAGGTCTTCTGCAACGTCAACGAACTCGCAGCCGCCGTAGTATCGTTTATGGGGGTAGCCTTCAGCGTATTTGTTGCTCATCACCGACGCGCACGCCTCCCGCACAGCCGCCGACGCTAGACTCTCGGACGCAATCAAGTTGATGCCTTCCTGCCGCCGCTCCTCGTTCTTCACGGCCCCGTACACTTCCGGGTCGGTTTCCTCCAAAGACCTGTAAAACCAGTCATCCACCGTCCATCACCAGACAGAGTACATATGTGAACACAATAAATAAAGCTGGTCTGACATACATTCAACAATTCGGGCCTGGTGGGACGCAC
>CAZPLO010000017.1:22614-28061 GCA_964587725.1 uncultured archaeon | reverse complement strand
CCCAGCTTACCTGCCTGGCATTCTTTCATGTCGCAGGCCCCGTAGGTGGGGTCCGACAGTATGACTGTTTCAGCGCCGGTTTCCGCCTCTATATGGCGGGCTATGTCGAAGGCCCGGTCCTTCAACCCCTCAGGGAACTGCAGGCCCACCCGTTTGGCGTCTGAACCACGTATCTCCGCCGTCACCCGGTCCAGTTCGAAGTCGTAGTCCATCATCTCTGCCGCTTAATCTGCTTCATCTCACGGAGTATCTGCTTCTCCTCTTCTGTAAGGTCTTCGGCGTTCAACTTGCCGAAGTCTTCGCTGCTGAGGAACGTGTAGAGTACGTCGCCTTCGCCGAAGTGACGGCCTATTACGACGTCGTCTAGCGACACAGCCACCTGCTCGCCGGCCTTCGCCTCTTTTATGTCTTCTCCTCCGCTCTGCATCCCCCTCACCCTGCCGTAGACTTTCCCGTCTTCGCGCATCAGCCGGCAGCCGGGCTGCAGCCTGCCAGCAAGCACCTCCACCCCCACTATAGCTGGCTTGCTCTGCCGGAACGTGTGTTTCGGCAGTATCCTGAACTTGCTGGGGCTGGCGACGGTCTCCGCAATCATCCGCCGCTCCTCATCCCGTCTGCGGTCAACCCATTCTCGGTAGTCCTCTATGATACGGTATATGATGTTGCTCTCCACCACCCAGACGTCGTTGTCCTGGGCGAGGGCTTCCGCGTCCGGGAGTATGGGTGTGTTGAAGCTCAGTATGACTCCCAGGTAGGGGTCTTCCTTGGAGACCGCGTTGGCCTCAACCACATCCTGTTTGCTCACCTTCCCTAAGCTCCCCTTCCTCACTGGAATATCCTCCTCCCCGAGTATGTGGACCATCGCCTCCAACGACCCGAGGGTGTCCGCTTTGACTATGACGCCGATGTCGTCCCTGCTGAACTCCACCTCCCCAATCTCCTCACGCACTGCGTCAACAAGTTCCTCGCCGCCCACGTACACAGGGCCGCCTGGCAGGGCAGAGTCGAGGGCGGGCGCCACAATCTTCACGCCGGAGGCTGCGTAGACGCTGTCCACGCTCTTGAACTGTTTCCTGGGGTCCCGCATCTCATCCATGGCACGCGGGCGCAGCAGCGCCTTAACCCTGGTGACTATGGGCTCTCTGGCGCCGACGACAATGGTGTCGTTGACGCGTATGGTGCCGTCGTATACTATCGCATCCACGGTCGTCCCCAAACCCTTAGTCTCCTTCACCTCCAGTATGGTGCCCTTCCCGGGCGAATCCAGTCCGACGGCGAGCTCGTCCTTCAAATACGCCTGCGCCAACCCAATCAACATCATCAGCAGCTCCCGCACCCCCTCGCCGGTCTTGCCGGAGACAGGTACGACGGCCACGGACTTGCTGAAGTCCTGGATGTTGGTGTATAAATCACAGTCGAACCCCATGGCGCTCAAGTCCCCTATGAGCTTGTATACTTTGTTGCTGAACTCCTCCCGGACCCGCGGCAGCTGCTCGTTCACTGGGACGCCGGTCTGCCACCCGTGTATCATGTCCACCTTGTTGGCTGCGACCACGAACGGCGTCTTATAGGACTTGAGTATGTCTATGCTCTCCTGGGTCTGCGGCTTGATGCCGTCGTTCACGTCCACCACGAGGACTGCTAGGTCGGCTACGCTGCCGCCGCGCTTCCGCAGGTTCGTGAAGGCTTCGTGGCCGGGGGTGTCTATGAACAGCAGCCCCCGGATCGGAATCTTAATACGTTTCCGGTCTACCATGCCGGCGCAGAGCTCCTCAATCACCTCAAACGGTATGTCGGTGGCGCCGATGTGCTGTGTTATGCCGCCAGCCTCCCTCGAAGCCACCACGGACTCCCGTATGTAATCTAAGATAGTGGTTTTGCCGTGGTCCACGTGCCCCAGCACGCTGATAATGGGTTCCCGTGTCTGCTCCGCCATACACAAATATAAGAGCATACACGATAAAAAAACTACTGCAGTGGACAGATACGCCGTCAAAGGCTTTAAAAAACTCTCAGGCCTCTGCAGGACCAAGATACGGCTCGCAGAGGAGGCCGGGACAGTTAACACGCGGCCGTCGCCGCTGCCGCTGCCCAGACTGTACTCCGGCGTCGAACTGAAGACGGTTGAGGAATGCAGGAAATACGCGGAAGAGCTGCGGAATTCCACCGACTTCGACGATAGTCTGTCTGTGGCGTACGCTACGCTGGAGCTGTGCGACATAATCGAGGGCGTGAAATACGATTTCGAGCCGCCGGAGTACATGCCGTTGACGGATGAGGTCCCATCCGGCAAGCCGGCCACTATCCTGTTGATGGCGGACGCAGCCGAGAGACCCGAAGACTCCACTCCCGTGTTCATCGGCCGCAACCCACCAGAAGGAGTTAGGCAATACAGCAACCTTTTTAACAAAAAGGTTGATCAAAAATGTGTGTCCCTTACGGGACACAGCAAAAATAAAGTTATGCACGGCAACATTTCGGGTGACTCCACTCCCGTGTTCATCGGCCGCAACCCACCAGAAGGAGTTAGGCACTACAGCCGTGTCGTATCCGGAGTAGCTCCTCTCCTTCACCACCTCTACAGCTCCGAATACCACTCCGACGGTAAAATGCTGAAAAACGTTGAAGTCCTGCACGGCAGCCGCACACTGCTGGGGGACGCAGTATACCATGCACTGTCCGTTTTAACCCAGTAACCTTTAATAACCTACCATGAGGGTTGAGCCGGTGGCCGCGGAGAGCATGGGGGTGCGGAGCATGGCCACCTACGTGGACGCCGGCGTGAAGGTGTTCCTAGACCCCAGCGCCGCCCTGGGGCCGAAGAGATACGGCCTCCCACCCCACAAAAGGGAGTTCAACGCCCTCGCGGGGGCGAAGAAACGCATCCACGACAAAGCCCTTGAATCGGACGTGTTCATCGTAACCCACTACCACTACGACCACCACGACCCGGGGGAAACGTTCTACGCAGGCAAAACCGTTTTGGCTAAGGGTGTGGAGGAGAACATAAACAAGAGCCAGACTCAAAGAGGCAGATACTTCGCCAAGCAGCTGCCTGAGTCCTGCACCCTCGAGTACGCGGACGGCAGAACATTCGAATACAGTGGATTGAAGATTAGGTTTTCGCCGGCGTTCCCCCACGGGCCGCCGGGCATACGGCTGGGATACGTCCTCATGTGCAGCCTCACAGACGGCGAAACAACGCTGGTGTACGGCAGCGACTCCCAGGGTCCGGTGGACGAAGAAGCAGCCGACTGGATAATAGGCGCGAAGCCGGACCTGCTGATAATGGACGGGCCCCCAACGTACTTCCTAGGGTACCGGTTCACCCGCGACAGCATGGACCGGGCGAAAGCCAACCTGCTGCGCATCATAAACGAAACCGGATGCGAGGTCATACTCGACCACCACCTGCTCAGGGATTTGAAGTACGGGAAACGGTTCGCTGAAGTGTATGAAACGGGGAAGGTGAAGTCTGCCGCCGAATACCTGGGCGTGGAAAACAACCTGCTGGAGATGAAGCGGAAGGAGCTGTGGAAGAATGAAGGTGCCTGAAGAGTTCAAACAATACCATCAGAGGCTGCTGGGCGGGGAATACGACAGCTTTATTGACTACTTCACACGCCGCCCCACACGCTACTCCATACGCGTGAACACACTGAAGTCGGACATGAGGGGGGTGAAGCGGGTGCTTGGTGAACGCAACCTCGACTACGGCAGCGTGAAATGGTGTGAAGACGGATTGTGGGTGAGTTCAAACAACCTCGACTTCACGGAACACCAGCTCGGCCTCTTCTACATACAGTCCGCTTCATCCATGATTGCGCCGCAGGTGCTCGGAGCCGGAGAACGGGTCCTGGACGTCTGCGCGGCGCCTGGCGGCAAAACAACCCACCTCGCCCAGCTCATGAACAATAAGGGGTTGTTGGCGGCTAACGACAACAGCCCCCAGCGGATACGCGGCCTCGTATACAACATACAGCGGTGCGGGGTCTCCAACGCGGTGGTGATGAAGGAGGACGGCTGCAGAATCCACGGGCTCGGGGAAGCATTCGACCGCATACTGTTGGATGCGCCGTGCAGCGGCGTCGGCACGCTGCGTCAGAGCAGGGAGATACTCCGAAAATGGAGTCTCAAATGGGTTCAGCAGCTGTCCAGCCTGCAGAAGAAGATGCTGGTGTCTGCTTACGACAGCCTCTCGCCGGGCGGCCGCCTCGTATACAGCACATGCACCACGACCCGGGAGGAAAACGAGGAAGTGGTTGAATACCTGCTGTCACAGCGGGAGGGCGCTGCCACCGTGAAGGTGGGGTTGCATGGGATACGTCTCCGCCGCGGGTTAACAGATTCGACGGCTGACTGCGCGCGCGTCTACCCCCTGGACGACGACACAGACCCGCATTTCATAGCGGAGGTGGTCAGGAATGGGTGACGCCGAACAGCTTATGGAGCGACTGAACTCCTACTACGGCTCCTCCTACAAGCCGGAAGGCCGCATATTCCTCCGGGGCGAGCGCCTGTTCCTCTACACCGGCTCCGAAACCGGCCTGCCGTACGACTGGATGGGTTTGCATTTGGCCAACACGGATTTGTCGCTGACCATAGAGGGAGCGCAAAAGTTAGGCACTACGGCGTCCGTCAACCTGGTTGAAATCTCCCGGGAGCATGCTGACGCATACTACCGCGGCGAAGGCCTGGCGGGATTCGACGGCACAGGATACGTCATACTCAGGACCAGGGACCGTATCGTCGGACCCGGTCTTCTTGAGGCAAGCCACATAAAAAACGTCCTCCACGACTCCCGTAAAACCAGTTTTTAAACCCTCCCGCATAACCATTAAAAGACAGGATGGACGAGGACAAGCTCTGGATTATCGGGTCCGTGGTCATACTGGCTCTGTTGGCGTTCACCATAACCGCCATACTGACTATTAGTTCCATGCCCCCTGAAACCGACTGCGGCAGCCTCTCCGGCGGGGCCCGGGACGACTGCTGTCTGCTGAAGAACGCGGACGTCCCGCATATTGTATGCGCGGGGGCGTGGAAGTACGTTCCGCAGCTGGACGACTGCATGTACGTGTGCTCCGACGAATACGAGTTCAAGTGCCCCAACGGCCTCCGCTACTGCCAGGATGGCTCCTTGTCGCTGCCGGACCCATACAACAACTGCCGTTTCACGCCCTGCACAGGCGACAAACCCAGGACCACCACGCTGCAGGGCTTCTGCGGGTCGTCCACCGGCGCACCCTGCAAGACAGATGAAGACTGTACGGCAGGCGGATGCTCCGGCCAGGTCTGCGCCGGAGTCGACGAAGGCGACCTGGTCACAACCTGCGAGATGCGTGACTGCTACGACAACGAAAGATACGGCCTCGAATGCGGGTGCGCAGGTGGCAAATGCATGTGGCACTGAAAAAAACACAAATAATTTAAAGAAAAGTTGAAAT
>CAZPLO010000017.1:0-22514 GCA_964587725.1 uncultured archaeon | reverse complement strand
AAAAACACAAATAATTTAAAGAAAAGTTGAAATTATCTATAAAAAAACATAAATAATTTCAAATCCCCAGAAACAATCCATTGTCTCCAAGTAGAAATGTGTGGGGCTCACTTTGTTCGCCCCACTGTTTAATGGGTTACATGTCGAGTATGTCTTCTATGGTGTCCAGGTATTCCTTGACTTCTTCCAGCCGTCTGTCGCCCATGTGTGGGACGCGGAAGGCTTCGCCTTTGAGTTTGCCGTAGCCGTTGCTGAACACGTATCCGCGTTCGCCCAGCTTCTTGCCGAGGTCCGCCAAATCAGCACCCCTCGTGTTTTTCGCGCAGGTGACGGTGTTGGATAAACACCAGTCCTCGCAGTACAGCTCCCAGTTTTCCCTAACCCAGTTTTGCGTGTACTCGGCCATCTCCGCGTGGCGTTTGAACCGGCTCTCCAAGCCTTCAGCTAGTATCTTCCCGCACTGGTAATCCAACGCCCTGATCTGCGGAATCGGCGGCGTACTCGGCGTATTGTCTTTCTCAGCCTTCTTCAAAACCACCTGGTAGTCGAAGTAGTAGCCTCTGTCGGGAACGTTCTTGGACTTCTCCAAGGCGCGTTCGCTAACCACCGTCATCGCCAGCCCCGGAGCCACCGCGAACGCCTTCTGCGTGCCGGTGACCAACACGTCTATGCCGAGTTTGTCTGTTTCAATGTCGACGCCCGCGGCACTGGAGACGGCGTCCACGCAGAATATCACGTCGTTGTCTGCGCACAACTTCCCGAAGCCTTCCAGGGGCGTCATGGCACCCGTCGAAGTCTCGTTATGCGTCACAAACAACGCATCGTAGTCCCCTGAACCCAGTCTGTCTTCCACGTCACCCGGTTTCCCGGCGCTCCCCCAGGCGACCTCCAACGCCTCAGCGTCTTTGCCGTTGGCGACGGACATCTTATGCCACCGCTGGCTGAACGCGCCGTTCACCACGTGCAGCGCCTTCCTGCCGACGCAGTTTCTAACCGCGGCCTCCATCCAACCGCTGCTGGACATCGGCCCCAGGAAAACATTGGATTCGGTCTTCAAAATCTTCTTCAGTCCGTCGACGCAGCTGCCGTGGAGTTCCGCGTACTCCCTGCTCCTGTGCCCTATCATGGGCTCAACCATCTTCGCGGCAACGTCCTCTGAAACATCCACGGGCCCTGGTATGAACAGTTTCTTAGCCAAACAAATCACCCAAAATGTTGAGGTTACTATTTCCGCGTGCTACGTTAAAAGTCTATGATTTCACCGGGTAAATCGACTATAGCCGTTAACCGTTCAATCAATGCGGAGTCGGATGTCGCGGTCAACACGTTCATCTTAACCAGCCGGTGGTCTGCTGTGGGGCATGTCATCGCAGCCCCGTCCAAACCCAGCTCATCCATCTTCTCCCCCACGTACGCGGCCAGCCGGCCGCTCCTAGAAATCTGGCTGTCGAACACCCACGTCACCTGAGACGGCGGATGCTCATTCAGCACCTCCAACACCTTGTCCGCCGCCTCCCTCGTGGAGGAGCCGACGCGGTAGCTGCCGAACGCCATGGTGTTGTCGCGGAGGATGCCGTCCTGGCTCATGAAAATCTCCCCGCCCTCCAAGCCCGTCTCGACGGTTATGATGACGTTGAAGCCGTCTATCGCCAGCGGATGCCCCTGCATGGCCGCCACAGGCCGGAGCTTCTCCCTGGTCTGCCGCACCTCCGCCTCAGAATAAACGGCCCGCATGATAAGGTTCCGCTGCTTCTTCGGCAGCTCATAGTGGTCGCCCACGAACCGGAGCGCATAGTCTTTCCGGTATCCGCGGTCCAATAGCATCCGCAGGTCCTCGCCCGCCCGGTTAATCAGCTCCGCGTCCATTTCAGCTGCTGTAGCTGTCCTCCAGTATGCGTTTCATCCCAGGGAGGCTGAGGCTGTCGTCGGTCATCTTCATGCTCGCGTCCCTCCCCACCTTGTTCACTCCGTATGTCGCAGCCCGTACGGCGTCTATTGTTTCGGGGACGACGATGCTGTCCTGCGGTATACCCTGCGTCAGCCACAGCTTCTTCTTCCTGTATATCTGATATGACCCCGTGGACACGGTGGTGAGGAAGACGTCGCCGCCGGGGAACATCCCCTCCTCTATCTTGTTCAGCCGCCGAACCCGCTCCCGCAGCTCTATGGTGGAGCTGAACCGCTCCAGCAGCGCCACCCGCCCGTCCGTACGGAATACTTCCATGAAATCATCCTTCGAAGGAACCTTGTCTTTGAATGTTATGTGGATGTCGTGCATGTGCATGGCGCTCACCGGCGCCTTATAGGCCCGCGAATACGCTTCCACGTCCACCACCTCCTTCAAATCGGGTGCGTGGTGCGACGGAATCTTCAGGCTGACTTCGAAGTCGTCCAACCGCATCTTCCGCGGCATCCCAGGGTCGGTGGAACGCCGCAGCAAGGCGGCTGTCAGGTAGTCTATCTCGTACCCGTTCTCCAGTAGCCCGCCCACGATTCTCGCCAGCCCTGTGGTGTTGCAGGACACCACACGGAAGTATGGGGTCCCGGACTTCACGCATTTGTCGTAGCTGGTGCGGGTGTTGAAGCTGCACCCTATGCCGGCGTCCTCGCCGCCCTGAAACAGCACCTTAAGCCTGCCGTCGTGTTCCTTGTTATATGGTTCGTAGAGTTCCTCCTTGTTTTTGGCTCCGAACCGGCTGCCGGTGCAGTCCACTATAACATCCGAGGCTTCGAGAAGGTCTTCTATTGTGCCGCCTACGTGCTCTTCCCCGATGCTGTCCTTGAACGCCTTTATGGCTGCGGGAACCCCTTTTTTTCCCTCCTTGGAGGAAGGGTAGAGTCTGATGCCTTTGCTGGCCACCCACTTGGCAACCCAGTCAGGGGATGTCTTGGCTACGCCGGACACGGTCATGTCCTTCTGCCGCTCCAGCGCCCACACCACCTTGTGGCCTATGGTCCCCGGCCCCACGACCCCGACTCTGATGGCGCCCATAGAATAATAATGTGTATACTGGAGTAAAAATCAAAGGTTCCCGGCCACGAGGTCGCCCATTTCACTGCATCCTACCCTTTCGCAGCCTTCGCTCATTATGTCGCCGGTGCGGTAGCCGTCCTCCAGCACATTCATCACCGCAGCCTCTATCCCATCAGCCTCCTCGTCTAGGTTGAAGCTGTGTTTCAGCATCATCGCAGCCGACAGAATCTGCGCCAGCGGGTTCGCCACACCCTTCCCGGCTATGTCCGGGGCGCTTCCGTGGACGGGCTCGTACAATCCGAACCCGCCTGTTCCGAGGCTGGCGGACGGCAGCATCCCTATGCTGCCCGTAAGCATAGATGCTTCGTCGCTTAATATGTCGCCGAACATGTTCCCCGCCAGTATGACGTCGAACTGCTTGGGGTTCCTTATCAGCTGCATGCTGGCGTTGTCGACGTATAAATGGTTCAACTCCACCTCCGGGTATTCCTCGTGGGCTTCCTCCACCGTCTTACGCCAGAACACCATCGTCGACAGCACGTTGGCTTTGTCCACCGAAGTAACTCTCCTGTCCCTTTTCATGGCGGCCTCGAACGCGACCTTCGCTATCCTCATTATCTCCGGCTTACGGTAGCGCATGGTGTCGTATGCTTCGTCCTCCCCTATGGCTTTGGGTTCCCCGAAGTATATGCCTGAGGTAAGCTCCCGCACAATCAGTATGTCGAGTCCGCATTCGATGATGTCCGGCCGCAGCGTCGACGCAGCGGCAAGCGGCGGGAAAATCTTAGCAGGCCTTAAATTAGCGTATAAGTCGAATATCTTCCTCAGCGGCAGCAGCGCCCCCCGCTCCGGCTGCTGTTCAGGCGGCAGCTTCTCCCACTTTGGCCCGCCGACGGCGCCGAACAGTATCGCGTCGCTGTCTTCACACGCCTTCACGGTGCCTTCAGGCAGCGCTCTGCCGTGGTTGTCTATCGCCGCACCCCCAACGTCGGCTTCAACGTACTCGAAGCCCAAATCCAGCTTGTCCAACACCTTCCGGGCCTCCGCCATAATCTCCGGTCCTATGCCGTCACCCGCCAAAACAGCCACCTTAGCCATCGTCCATAATATGGGTGTAGTCCATTAAAAGAGCATTTATTCGCGTGATTCCGTATTTTTAACATGGCCCAGGCCAGGGGGGACCCCCGTGAACGCGACCCCAGATACATTCCCCACAGCGCCGGGGACTTCCCGGTGGGCCTTAAGGCGCTTCCGGAGAACGCCCGCATGGTCCGGGTGTTCGACGTAGACTACGTCCACATGAAAACGGAACACGGCGACCTCTACCTGAGCAGGTGGGGTTGGCCGTGGAGGAACCAGCTTCAGCCAGAGAACTGGTACGCCGACGGCCGCTACCATAAGGGGGGTGAGAGGCTGGGTGGAACAGGCACATCATATCATGTTCAGACCAACGAAGTGGACGGCAAATCCGCAGACATCGTCGTTAAATGGAACCGGGTGGGCAGCGACATACCCGGCGACCCCATGGACCCGGCATTGAGTATTGAACACCCTGAGCTTGCGAGTAAGATGAGGAGACTAAACTCTTATTCTGCAAGATTCAACAGCCCCTTCGAGGAGTTCGGGTTTCTCATGGAGTTGCGGGCGGGCGAGCACGGCAACCCCAGTGTGAAGATTCTCACCCAGAGGCCGCTGGCCATATTCTCCCCCCGTGGGGAGGTTGAGCCCTTGAGGATGGGGCGGCGGAAGTATGTGTTCGAATCGCATCAGAAGACGATGAGGGAGGATCAGGCGGGGAAGGCGGAGAGCGAGTCCGTCGGCATAGACCTCCAACGCCAGTACGCGGTATTGTACGGCTGGGTTAAGGGGGAGGACGCGGCAGAAATGATGGCTGCTGGAGTGTTCACCAAGGAGGATGTGGTCTCGCTCATGCACACCGTGATCGACGACATGGAGCGGAAAGGCTATACGGTGGCTGACACAAAACCCCACCACTTCATACTACGGAGGAGAAGTAAGGACGGTTCCATCCTACGGGACCGGGAGGGGAAGCCAGTGTATGCGCTGGTGGACTTTGAGCTTCTTGAGCGGACAAGGGAGCATGAAGTCTATCACCAGCATCAGAGGCGCGCCGAATACTTCCGTCATCTGATCAACCGTTTCACCCCGCCTCCGCAGACCAGGTATCCCCAGAACCTGAGGCCCCATAACGTGTTGGGTGTCGACTACGTGTGGGGGCCTACGGAAAGCACCGGCGGAGAGCTCTTCGTGGTCGGAAGGGACCCTGACTTGTTCGACTACTTCCGCCCTGAGAGGTGGTACTGGGCTTCCAAGACAAAGCTGTCCCCCACACATGAAATCTACCACACGAAAACAAGGGACGACGTACACCTGGTGTGGCAGATGTCGAGGGTGGGTTTGGACCCTGCGGCCGAGTACGGCGAATCCGCGGGTGAGGCCGCCGGCCACGGCTTCAACAGCCCCTTCGAGGAGGCAAGGATTGCGGAGGAGCTGAGGAAACGCGGAATAAGGACAACTTACCCGCGGGCAATCTACATGTGCGGCAACGAGATGCTGCCTTCGCAGCCTTCAGACCAAAGCAGGTTCATGGCCCCTGATGCAATACTAAATCCGTCAGGCCACCCTGTCCTGCGCCCGGACCGCGCCTACATAACAATATGGGGTTATTGGGGCGGACTGGACCCCCTTGAAGGCTACCGGCAGGAGGGGCACTGGGGTTACATAGACTTGGTGCACGCGCTTGAAAAAGACGTGGTCACCCCGGAAGGCTACAAGGAAATCCTTTCAACGAGTAAACAGCAGCTTGCGGAAGTCGGTTTGGACTCCGAG
Organism: uncultured archaeon; assembly: GCA_964587725.1. Classification (GTDB taxonomy): domain Archaea; phylum Altiarchaeota; class Altiarchaeia; order IMC4; family SCGC-AAA252-I15; genus WJMO01. Next base: position 16,690 of record CAZPLO010000017.1, on the reverse strand, counting down.
GATGAGCCGCATAAGCTGCTGATGACCTTCACCGAGGAGGGGAGGCTGAATCTCAACGAAGACGGCACGCCGAAGGTGACGCTCGGAGTCGACTCCTACCGGGCGCGTGTGCTGGGGTCCCTTAGAGAGGAAGACTACTTCGACCTGCAGGCGAGGGAGTCCAGGCGGCTGCGTGAAGCAGGATATGAAAACCTCAACCCCTCGGGACACCACATCCTTCTGACATACGACCTGGGAGAAGGCTTCAGGAAAAACGCTGAAGGTGGATTGGAGGCCACCCACTCGGTACTGGATTTGTTCAGGCAGAGGAGGGAATCACCGGGCTAATTTCCCCCTCGTGTATTCTATCAGTCCCCCAGCCTCTATAAGCTTCAGCAGGAAGTCGGGCAGCGCCTTGAACTCGTATTCCTCCCCCGTTTTTAGGTTTTTGACCGTGCCTTTCTTGTAGTCTACTTCCACTTCGCCGCCTTCTTCCACGTCGACGGCACACTCCACCAGCGGCAGGCCGATGTTGATGCTGTTTCTGTAGAATATGCGGGCGAAGCTTTTGGCTATCACGCACTGTACGCCGCAGCCCATCAGTGCCCTCGGCGCATGCTCTCTGCTGCTTCCGCACCCGAAGTTCTCCCCCGCCACTATTACGTCCCCTTCTTTAACGCCTTCGGTGAACTCCGGCCTCACCCGTTCGAACGCGTGTTTCCCCAGCTCCACCGGGTCTCCGGTGACCAGGTATTCGGCGGGGATTATCTGGTCCGTGTCGACATTGTCTCCGAACACCCACACACGTCCTTTGATTCTGTCCTTCACTTCAAATCACCCGGGTCCGTTATCTTCCCCGTTACCGCGGACGCGGCCACCACCGCGGGGTTGGCGAGATACACTCTGCTTTCCTTATGGCCCATCCGGCCTATGAAGTTCCTGTTCGTCGAGGACACGGCGACTTCGCCTTCCGCCAGCACCCCCATGTATCCTCCGAGACAGGCTCCGCAGGTGGGTCCAGACACGTACGCCCCCGCTTTACTGAATACTTCGTACAGTCCCTCTGTTATCATCTTGTCCATGACGTCCTGGCTTGCGGGAACAACTATCATCCTGACATAAGGGTGCACCTCCCTCCCCCTGATTATCTCCGCCGCCACCCGCATGTCCTCTATGCGGCCGTTGGTGCATGAGCCAAGGTAAGCCTGCTGTATCTCCACATCCACTTCGCTGACGGGTTTAGCGTTCTCCGGCAGATACGGCTCCGCCACCGTGCACTCTATTTCACCGGCGTCGTACGTGAACTCTTCACAGTATCTCGCATCGTCGTCGCTGTACACGGGCTTGTACTGTCCTCGCACCCTACCCTCAAGGTATTCGTCCACCTTCTTGTCCGCAGGTATTACTCCAGCCTTCCCGCCCGCTTCGATGGCCATGTTGGATATGCTTATCCTGTCCGCCAGCGGAAGTTCTTCGATGGTGCTGCCGTACCACTCCATCGTCTTATACAGTGAGCCCTTCACGCCTATGTCTCCTATGACGTGGAGTATGATGTCCTTCCCCATCACATACTCTTTCCGTTCGCCGTCGACGGTGAATCGTTGGGTTTCAGGAACCTTGAACCACAGGCTGCCGGAAGCCATCGCGCACGCAGCCTCGGTGCTGCCGACACCCGTTGCGAAGGCTCCGAGGGCGCCGTAGCTGCAGGTGTGGCTGTCAGCCCCTATGATGAGCCGGCCGGGTGCGACGTATCCCTTCTCTATCATCAGCTGATGGCATACGCCACCGCGGCCGACTTCGAAGTAGTTTTCTATGTCGTATTTGCGGGCGAACACCCTCATGCTCTTCGCCTGCTCGGCGCTGGGTATGTCCTTGTTCGGCACGTAATGGTCGGGTATCAGCACCGTCTTCTCGCGTATCGGCGGGTGCCCCAGCTCCTCTATGGCCTCGAACGCCGGCAGGCCGGTGACGTCGTTTACCATGACGTAGTCTACTTCGGCCTCCACAATCTCCCCCGGCGTCACCTCCTTCACGCCCGCTTTGGCGGCCAGTATCTTCTCCGAAATCGTCGGCATCTTCCAAACTAATGTGTTTTCACAATATTTAACTCTGTTGCCGGAGTATGATGGCGTTCAAGCCGTTTATCATCGCGTCCACCGACGCCAACACGATGTCGGCGCCCGCCCCCTCCGCCGTGACTATCTTGCCCCTGCTCTTCAATTTCACCAGTATCCGCACCACGGCGTCCGTGCCGCCGGACACGGCGTCCACGTGGTATTCTGCGAGCTCGAACGGCACGTCCTTTGTCGCCACCTTTATGGCGTTTATGGCGGCGTCCACGGGGCCGGTGCCGCTGCCCTTAGAGGTGATGGTGTCTCCGTTTATCTTCAGTTTCACCGTCGCCGTCGGCGTTATCCTGTTGCCCGCCTCAGCCCTCAGCTCAACCAATTTGATGGGTTTCTCCTTCTCCAGCCCGAGGACGCTGTTTGCTATGGTGTCTAGGTCCACTGATGTGACCCTCTTCCCCTTGTCGCCTATGTACTTCACCTGCTCATACACTTCCTTGGCCTGCTCGTCGTTCACCTTGAAGCCGGACTCCTCCAGCATCTTCTTCACGCTCTTGAAGCCCACGTGCTTCCCCAAAACGAACCTCCTCCTCGCCCCGACTATCTCCGGTTTGATGGGTTCGTAGGTGCTGGGCTTCTTAAGTATGCCGTCGACGTGGATGCCTGCCTCGTGGGTGAACGCGTTCTCGCCGACTATCGCCTTGTTCGGCGGCACCGATATGCCTGTTAACTTCTCCACCAATCGGCTGACCTTGTTCACGCCCTCTATCCTGAGGTTGAATTTGTGGCCGGTGGTAAGCCGTAGGGCGACGGCAACCTCCTCCAATGGTGTGTTTCCCGCCCGTTCGCCCAAGCCGTTAACCGTCACATTCACCACCCTCGCGCCGGCTTTTACGGCGGTGACGGTGTTGGCTGTGGCCATGCCGAAGTCGTCGTGGCAGTGCACCCCCACCGGCACCTTAGCTTTTTTGCTGAGTTCAGTGAACATTTCCTCCGTCTTCTCCGGGTTCAAGACGCCGACGGTGTCCGCCACCGTGAAGCGGTCGGCGCCAGCGTCCACGGCCGCATTCATCACCTTACGAAGGTATTCGACGTCCGTCCTGCTCCCGTCTTCGCAGCACAAATCCACCAGCGCGCCCTGGTCCTTGCAGTACCGTGTGAGTTCGGCCACCCTCTCCAATACCTTCTCCCGGGTGCTTTTAATCTTCCATTTGATGTGCAAATCCGACGTAGGCGCCACTAGGAACACGCTGTCTACGCCGCATTCGAGGGCCAGGTCGACGTCGTTCTTCAGCAGCCGCGCATAGCTTGAGACCTCCGCATCCAACCCTTCGGCGGCTATCTCCTTTATGCCCTCCCGTTCGCCTTCGCTGGTGCATGCGCTCCCAGCCTCTATCACGTCCACACCCAAGTCATCAAGGGCCTTAGCTATCCTAAGCTTGTCCTCCGGCGCCAGCGAAACCCCCGGCGTCTGCTCGCCGTCCCGCAACGTCGTGTCCAAAAACAATATCCTAGCCATCGTATGTGAACTCCATATTATATGCGTTTAACCGCAAAAAACCTTCGAAACCGGATGGAGGAATAGTAGTGTGGAGCCTAAGCTCCAATAATGCAGAATATGATGCCTTCCAAAGCCCTATCGGCTGTGCTGGAATCCATCCTACAACAATGAATTAGGAGGGAAGAGTATATAAGCCTTTTCACTTGTATCGGACCCTGTTCTCTATGGTTTCCACGCGTTTCAGCATTTCCTTGCCGGGCTGGTAGCCTTCGACGAGGTTCACCCATATTTTGTCTGCGTGGATGGTGTGCGTGGCCATAATGCTTTTCTTGAACACGACGAGGTCCATGGCCTTGTCTTCCAGGCGGGTGGTGTGGTATGCTAGGCCGAAGTCTATCACGTACACGCCATCGTCGCCGAGTATGAGGTTGGATGTGGTCAAGTCGTTGTGTACGAGTTTGCTGTCGTGGAGGCGCCGGAGCATGGACCCTATTTCACGGGACAGTTCTTCAATGCGTTCGCCGCGGTCGAACACGTCCTTCACCAGCCTCCCCTCCACGTACTCCATCTCTATGGTGTAGGCTTTCTCATCCACCCTCAACACGCGCGGCGCCTTTATCCCTGCTTTCCGGGCGCGTTCGATGTTCTTAGCCTCTCCGCGGGTCCGCCGCTTCCTCAGCCGTTTGTCTAAGGCGGGCAGCCTGTATTTTTTCTCAACCCGCTTCTTCACCAGCTGGCTGTCGCCGAGGTAGAGGTTCGCCTCCGCCCCCTTCCTGTAGAGTTTCACGTCATTTAAATAGGGGCCTGCGTTATTAATACCCTGTGGAAGACTTAGACGACTTTCTGTGGCGGCTGGGCAGGCACATCATGGACTTCATGAGCGTCCAAAACTACGGTTTGGAACCGTATGTGGAGTTCCGGGAGTCCGAAGACAGCGTCTCCCTGACTGCGGAGCTGCCCGGCATAAGGCCCGACGACATACGCGTAATCGTCCTTGAAGATGGCGTCCGCGTCTCCGTAGTCGAAAACGGATTCAAAATGTATTCCGGCTTCTTCAGGGCCCGAGGCCTCGGCAGAGACCAAGCGTCCATAACCTTCAGGAACGAGGTCCTCGAGGTCACCGTACCCCGTAAAAGAACCCTTTTTTAACGAATAAAGCATATAAGTATCCTAGTTTCTGTCCAACAGGCGGTTGATATGGATATACAGGGCGTCATAGACAAGATAGATGAGGTGTCGGAGGACTATTCGATGCCTAAGCGGGTTAAGGCAGCCCTCATCCAGATAAAGGCCGACCTGAGTAAAGAAAACAAGGACGTTGACGTCGTCGTCACATCCGCCATCTACTCGCTAGACAGCATAACCAACGACGTCAACATAAGCATGCACGTTAAAACCATCATCTGGGACATCATAAGCGAGCTGGAAGCATTGAAGAAATGATCGACGCAGGCCTTGTGACGCGGAACACAGTCGAAGTCGTCACAGAGGACGAGTTAACGGAGGTTCTTAAGAAGAAGTCACCTTCCGTATACTGCGGTTATGAATTGTCCGGCAGGGTGCACGTAGGCCACATGGTCACCGCCACCAAACTGTCGGACATGCAGGAAGCCGGCTTCAAGGTCAAGATACTGCTGGCGGACGTCCACACCATGCTGAACCGCAAGGGCGGTGAGGAGTGGCTGGAAAAAATGCTGGCGTACTGGACGGAATGCTTCAAGGCGTTGGGGTTGGAGAAGGCCGATTATGTTAGAGGCTCCGACTTCCAGTTCGACAGAAGCTACCAGGAGGATGTGCTGTCGGTTGCGTTGAAGGTGACCATGAACCGCGCCCTCCGGAGCATGCAGGAGGTCGCCCGCGACATAGAGAACGCCCGCGTATCCCAGGTAATCTACCCTCTGATGCAGGCGGTCGACATCAAGGCGTTGGAAGTCGACGTCGCATACGGGGGCATAGAGCAGCGGAAGATACACATGCTCGCCCGTGAGGCGCTGCCTGAAATAGGATTCCGTAAGCCGGTGTGCATCCACACCCCTCTCATATGCTCCCTCCAGGGCCCGGACTCCAAGATGTCCTCCAGCAGGCCGGAGACCATCATAGCCGTGGACGAGGGCCCCGATAGCGTGAAGAAGAAAATCAACTCCGCGTACTGTCCGCCGGAGACGGAAAACAACCCCGTCTTGGATGTGTGCAAGCTTATACTCTTCCCCCGTCTCCGCACCCTTTCTGTGTCTAGGCCGGAGAAATACGGCGGCGACGTCGAATACTCGTCCGTGGCTGAACTGGATTCGGATTATTCGTCCGGTGACCTGCATCCCGCGGACCTGAAGAAACTCGCACACAACGGCCTAAACACGGTCTTGGAGCCTGTGCGGAAGCGTCTGAAGGATTCGGGCGTCGAGTTCCCCGGCTAAACCGGCTCTATCCGGCCGCCTTCTATGCCTGACACGAGCTCGTTCATCCTCTCCACCACCTCTGCGACGTTCGCGGTGCACTCAGGCATCCTGGTTTTGTCGTTGAGCTCCAGGCAGGTTTTGTTGTTGAGGTTCTTCTCCGCCACGTACATGAAGCATTCGTCCGCCGCATCGGTGTCGTTTATGGTCCTGCACAGCCAGACCTCCGGGGTCACCGTCGCCAGCCGGCTGTAGCAGTAGTCCCTCCCCCTAGCGTTCTCTATCCTCTCACAGTAGCTCTCGTCTTTGTTGATGAGGGCCAGGCACCTGAGCCGGGACGCGTCAGCCCCTATTTTGCCGCAGGTCTGGTTTGATTTGGTGTCGTAGCCTACCCGGTACAGGCAGGTGTCCCTCTGTGCTGTGTCGTCGATGCCCTCGCATATGCCGGCATCTTTCTTCTTCACGGCAACCTCCTTAAGGCACTCAATCTGTTCGAAACGGTCTTTGATTTCCATGCACAACTGGGAGTCGTTGAGTTCAGGCGCTATGCTCCGTATGCAGTGGTCGCGTCTGAAGCTGTCGCTAACTCGCCCGCATAAATCCGCTCTAAGAGAGTCTACCGCTATGTTCCAGAAGCAGATATCCTTTTCTTCCCCGGACAGCACGCTGCACTCCGTCTCCGGTTGTGTGGTGGATGTTGTGCAGGGCTCACAGGGTCCCCCGCAGTCCACCCCGGATTCAAGCCCGTTTTGGACGCCGTCGTCGCAGCTGGGCTGCGTGCAACCTGAAACCAACAAGCCTGCAACCACCAGAGCCAGTAAGGTGACGATGGAACGCATGTTCAATAATAAGGCATAACCCCTTTAAAAAGCTAGTGTTCCACCTTCATGATGAGTTCGCCTGTGTAGGCGTCGTAGTAAAAGTATTCTCCGGAACCCTCGGCCACGTACGCCGACCCGTCCCTCACCGGCTCCTCACTGTATGCTACCACGGCCCATATCCCAAGGCGGTGGGTTTTCCCCGTCACGTCGTAGAGTACGTCGTCTAGGGTTCTGTTGCCGTCGTCCGAGGAATCCTCATCCTCCAAAGCCCACTCGGTGTTTCTGATGTCGTCCAACACGTTGTCCCGGTGTCTAGTGTAGAAGGGGTCTAGTTTGACGCTCACCGGCGCCCTGGAGCTCACGTAATAGGATTCCACAGCCACCGGCTTTAAAGCCGTCATCTCCAACGACTTTGAAACAGCGGCGTCCCTGCCCAGGTACTCCCTTTCCACTCCAGATCCTAGGGGGGTGAACAGCAGATAATAGAGTGCCAGCACCACTGCAACGTCCGCGGCCAGGAACCGGAGATCGAGTACGTTCTCCCTGAACAGGGGGTATTTCCTGAGTAGAAATCGGTTGACAGCGTATGCTGTCACACCGAACGCGAATATCATGCCGGTGGCGACCCTCACCAGGTTGTTGCTCTCCCTCACCATCAGTATGGTCTGCGTCATCCCGTCCAAGGCAATCGGTACTGTGGCGAGGAGGGGGAGTTTGAATCTGGACAGTATCTCCGGCTTCTTCTTCAGCGCGAACGTCGCCGCCCCCAATATTGAGCCAAGGTATATGCCAACGTCGCGGGCGCACACAGCCATTGGTATGCCATTGAATATGAAGCTCCGGTACGGCAGCTGGTGGCACAGCTGGAGTATGCCGGCGCTCACATGCATGGCCGCCCCCACACCCCTCAAACCAGGGTCCGGGGAATCCAGCATAACATGTGCTGTTAGGAGCAGCAGCACGAAGCCCACGTACAGAAGGTATACTGTCATGAAGATGTGGTGGATTACCTTCTCCAGAAGGGAATCGAGTTTCACAGCTGCCTGCCGGGCCCTGCTGTCTCTCCCCTCCAGGAATCTCATCAGGTTCAGGAACGGGTCTTCCTCGTCCTTCATAGTTTCTCCCTGAGCAGCCGGGCGACCACCTTGTTGTCCGCACGCCCCCGCATCTTCGCCATCACCCGACCCATGAGGTGGTTGAGGGCTTTCTCTTCTCCTCCGCGGTAGTCTTCAACGGCGTCTTGGTTCTCCTCCAGCACCTCGTCCACCACCTCTGAAAGTCTGTCGGCGTCGCTCACCCGCCCCAGCTTCTCCCCCTCCACTATCCTAGCGGGGCTTTCCCCAGAGTCTATGACGCGCTCCAGCAGCTTCTTACCCACGTTCTCGGTGACCGTGCCTCCTGACACTAGCGTTATAAGCTCCTTGAATATCTCGGCCGTCAGATTCGACTCCCGCAATTCTATGTTCCGGTAGTTCAGCTGCTTGAGGACTTCCCGGGTCATCCACGTCGCCGCAGTCTCCACGTCCACTTCACCCGCTATCCCCTCGAAGAAGTCGGCCATGTCCTTGTCCCGCACCATGGTGGACGCGTAGTCGTCGCGGACGCCGTACTCATCCACCAGACGTTTCTTCCGCAGCTGCGGTGTCTCCGGCAATTCAATGGACTCCACATAATCTGGACTGAACTGCTGCGGTGGTATGTCGGGGTCTGGTATGTAGCGGTAGTCGGCGGCGGTCTCCTTCGTCCGCTGGGCGACCGTCACCATGGTCTTCTCGTTGTATCCACGGGTCTCCTGTTTCACCACCGCCCCCCTCTTCATCATGTTCTTCTGCCGGATTATCTCGTACTGTATGGCCTTGAAAGCGCCAGCCACGGAGTTGACGTTCTTTATCTCCACCTTCGCACCGCCTTCGATGCTTATGTTCACGTCCGCACGCATTACGCCGCCGACATCCACCACCCGTTCCGTGTATTTGAGTATGTTCACCAGCGCCCGCATGAAGTTCCTCACGTCGTCGGGGCCTTTCATGTCCGGCGCACTGACTATCTCAATCAACGGCACCCCGCTGCGGTTGTAGTCCACGCGCCCCGTCTTCAAATCATATCTTCCAGGGTCCTCCTCCAAATGCACCTCCCATATGCCCACGCCCTCCAGGTTCCCCTTAACCCCCACTGGTTCGCTGGTCCTCTGGTACCCAGACGGCAGGTCAGGGTAGTTGTAGTGTTTCCGCTTCACGAACACGTTCTCCCTCACCACCTCACACTCCAGAAGCTCCGCTATCATGACAACCGTCTTCACAGCCTCCTCGTTCAACGGATACGGTTTGCTGCCTGGCATGCCGGTGCAGACGGGGCAGGTGTTGACGTTCGGCTCCCCGGTAGCCCAGTAGTTGGTGGGGCAGTCGCAGAACAGCTTCCTCCCCGTCTTCAACGGCACGTGTATCTCCAGGCCGATTTTAGCGTTTACGTCGTCTTTCACGGTCTTTATCTTATGGATGTGTCAGATAAAAACATTCGCCTCCAGTATACTCACATGAAGTACATCCTCCGGCTGTCGGGGGAGCACCCCACGCTTCCCAGGGCGGAGTTGGAGGCGGTGCTGGAAGGTGAAGGCTTCGAATACTCTATCTCAGAGTGCGGCCGCACCCTCCTAGTGGACGCGAACACCGCAGACAACTCCTTTCTCCAGAGGCTCGCGTACACGCTGAAGGCCGCCGAATACCTGGCCGGCGCGGAAAACGTAAGCGGCCTATCGGGTCCAGTATACGATGAGCTGTCGGATATCTCATCCTTCAGGGTCACGTCGTCTCCGAACATTCAGAGGAAAATGGGCAGTGTCCTCAAGGGATTTGGGTTGAAGGTGGACCTGAACAATCCGGAAGTAGACGTGATGGTGTTGGAGTTGGATGGCAGACTGTATGCTGGAGCCAACATCCCCCTCCAACGGGACTATGAATCCCGTAAGCCCCAGAACCGCCCCTACTTCCACCCCACGAGCATGCACCCTAAGCTAGCCCGCGCCCTCGTTAACCTGACGAGAGTCCGCGCAGGCGACCGTTTGCTGGATCCGTTCTGCGGCACCGGTGGCGTGCTGATTGAGGCCGGGTTGATGGGGTTGGAGGTGGTCGGCTGGGACGTGGACGAGCGGATGGTGGAGGGGTGCAGACGAAACCTTGACGCATACGGCGTAGGCGGGAACGTGACGGTTTCAGATGCGCTGGAGTCGTCCGCGAAGGCGGACGCCGTAGCCACCGACCCTCCTTACGGCCGCGCATCATACACGACGGAGGGGGTGGGTGGACTCTACACTAAGTTCACATCCAACGCGAGAGGCATGTTGGACGAGGGCTCCCGAATGGCTTTGATGCTGCCGCGTGAAAACGACGTTGACACAGAAGGCTTCAGTGTCGCCGACACATTCGACGTCAGGATACACAGGAGCCTCACCCGCCGCATATGGGTGCTGGAGGCTATTTGATAAGCTTGAAATCGCCGGCCAGCGGCTTCTTCTTCGCTTTTATCCTGGGGCCCTTGCGGACGTCCCGTTTCTTCTCCGGCGCCTCCTCCCCCTTGAAATTCGGCGCCACCAGTATCTCGTATTTGGTGCGGTTGCTCCTCTGGTCCACGTACTTGGCCCTGTAGTAGGGCAGGAATATGAGCCCCTCCTTCTTAACGGTGCCGTTGAATATGCTCTTCAGCAGCTTACCCACTTCCGTGCTGCTGTACACTATGGGGTCCACTTCGGCGTAGGATTTAATGCCTTTCTCCACTTCAAGATACTTCCATATGTCGTATTTTCCGCCGTACAGGTGGGGCATGTTGACTTCCGCCGTCACCTTCTTCGGCGGCTTCTCCTCCGGCCTCTCCCGGCCCCCCTCCCCCATGCTCCCTATGCCTGACACTATCTCGTCGATTAGCATGTTGATGGTCTCAATAAGCCCCTCCAGGAACATCTCCGCATACTCCATCAGCGTCCCCGCCCCCCCTTTCCTGCCCTCGTAGATGTTGATGACCTTCTTGTTCTTCAGTATCGACAGTTCCTTCCCCTCCAAATCCTCCACCGGCAGGTCCCCGTGCTCAAGCAGGTGCAGTAGGTGTTCTTTCGAGTACTCCGGCAGGTCGTTTATCTTCCGTATGATGTCCGACCGCATAAGCCGGTTCTCGGTCCTGTTCTTCTTCCTCTTCTGCATCACGTAGTAGAGGTCCATGTTGGTTAGGTTGATGAACAGGTAATCCTTCTTCTCTATGGTCCGGAGCGTCTGGTCCCGGGTCCACACATCCTTTGTGGTTCTCACGTTCAGCACTGAGACGGGAGCGTACCTCAGCCTTATCCTAACCGGGTTCTCGCCTTTTTTGGCCTTCGACTCGAAGTACTCCCTTGCTTCGCTGTCGCTTCTGCCGTTGACGAATGACTGCTCGTACCCCTGGAAGTACTTCTCCGCCATCCCATACCTCTCCAGGGACTCCATCAAGTCCTTGTCGGAGGCCAGCCCCCTCCGGCTTATGCTCTCCATCAGCTGGTACTTGTTTATGAGGCTTATGGGCTTGTCTTTCGCTGTCTCCACCGCCTCGTTTGTGAAGCCGGACGTTGTTATGTAGGCTGATCGGACTGCGCCGATGTCTTCCATCCTGTCGTGGAGGCTTCCTATGTCGTCTTCGTTTACGAGGCGGCTGAAGCTTGAAGCCCGTATCAGAGACAGTACCTTGCCGCCCATGGGGTTGGTGGTCTTGGCTTTGAAGTCCACGCTCCCGTCCATGAGGGGTTCGGTGGAGTCTACTTCAAACCCCATTTTGGTGATGAACTTGCCTATGACCTCCTGAAAGTCCATCTCCCTGTCTTCCATGTCACCCATTTTTGAACCTTATGTCCTCCACAGCATCCAGTCTAACCCTGTCCCCCTCCCCAACGTACCTGCACCTGTAGTATCGCATATAAACCACGCCCTCGAATACGCCTTCGGCGGCGTAGAAGTTTTTCAGCAGCCCCAGCACATCCGCGGGCCTGTAAACCACCGGATCCACCGCGTATTCGCTCTCAACCGACTCGCCGGTTTCCAGAAACCTCTCCAGGTCGTATCTGGGGTCGTTGAAGCGGGGAAGGTTCAGGTTGGACAGGTATCCTCTGGCGTCATCCCGCAACCCGATTAAACCCAGGTTTTCCAGTGCCACTAGGCTCTGGAGGTTCCCTTGATAATACATGCGCGTCCGCTCGTCCATCTTGTCCAGCCGCAGTTCCTCCCTCTCCATTATCTCCGACAGAATCCGCACGGCCTCGGCGGGCAGGTCCAGCAGACGCCGCAGGACGTTGCTGGCATTCAACCGCATCCCCCTGCCCGCCACGCCCGTGTACACGTAGTATAGTTCGCAGGTCGCGAGGTTCGCGTACACGCTGTTTTCTCCCTCTGCATTAGCCTCAAACCCGCCCCGCGTCTTCTTCAGTCTGAATCGGCCTACCGGCGTGTACCTCCCCTCCACCGCGTCCACCTTCTCCGCTGTGCCCGCGAGACCGAAAAGCCTCTTCCCCCTCCTATCAATGAAATACTCTGTCGCGTCGTCCAATGTCATGTCGCCTGCGAAGACGCGCTCGAATATGCTGTGCTCCTCCTCATGCCTGACGGGGTTGCGAAGTTTCTCCACGTCGCCGGGCGTCAGCAGGGTTATGCCGTTGTCCCCGGCGTACTCTATGGCGTCCTCGGTGAAACCTGAGGTTGAGATGAAAACCCCCTGGGTGATGTTCTTATCGTCCATGCGCTCGGACAAATCCTTGATGTTCTTCACCCCCACCTTCCTCTTCTGCTTCCTACCGGCCACCAACACTGTGTTCTCCACCACCTTCCCAGTCGACTTGGCGGTGGCATTGACACTGTTCTCCCCGTCGGATTCCACGGAGGAGACGTTCAGCTCCAGCAGAGGCAATACGCCGAGGACGTAGTTTTTGAATTTGCCGTATCCCGTGTCTGATTCGCTGCTAGAAGGCTTTTTCATCGTCCGCTTATAAACCTGTGGCCCTTATTAGTATATATTTTGCCGTTAAACGTATATATGAGGGTTTTCAAGGATGAAGGGTTCGGAAGCTATCGTTAAATCACTGCAGGCGGAGGGCGTTAAACACATCTTCGGCATCCTCGGCGGATCTATAATGGAGGTCTACGACGCCCTCTACGGGTTCGACGAAGGCGACCTCCGCCATATTCTGATGCGGCACGAGCAGTGCGCCGCCCACGCCGCGGAAGGCTACGCCCGCGTGTCAGGTGGCGTGGGAGTCTGCATGGCCACCTCCGGGCCCGGCGCAACCAACCTCGTAACAGGGATAGCGGACGCCTACTGCGACTCAACACCTATTGTGGCGTTGACGGGTCAGGTGCCGACGTGCGCCATAGGCAACGACGCCTTCCAGGAGGCGGACATAATCGGCATTACGATGCCCATAACCAAGCACAACTTCCAGATAACCAACCCCGAAGACATACCCCGGACGTTCAGGGCCGCGTTCAAGATAGCGGCTACGAGACGTCCCGGACCCGTGTTAATAGACCTGCCCAAGGACGTCCAGCAGGGGAAGCTGCGGAAGTTCACGTACCCGAAAGACGTTGAGCTGCCGGGGTACAGCACCAGGGTCTCGAAAGGCCACCCCGTGCAGTTGAAGCGCGCTGCTGAAATGTTGATGGGCGCTGAACGGCCGGTGATACTGGCGGGCGGCGGCGTCATAATCTCCGGCGCAAGCCCGGAGCTGAAGAAACTCGCCGACTCCCTTAACATTCCAGTAGCCACCACGTTGATGGGCAAGGGATGCTACCCCGAAAACCTGCCTCTGTCGCTGGGGATGTGGGGGATGCACGGTCGGAAAGCAGCCAACAAGATGATAAACGAGGCAGACGTGGTGTTTGCGGTAGGCGTCCGGTTCAGCGACCGCGTCACCTGCGACGTCAATTTTTTCGCGCCGAAGGCGAAGAAGATACACGTGGACATAGACTCCGCCGAAATAGGGAAGAACGTGGGTGTGGACCTGCCGATAGTCGGCGACGCCAAACCAGTGCTCAAAAACCTTCTGAGGATCATCGGGAAGAAGAAAAAGAAGGGTGGGACGGAATGGCACCGGAAGCTGGAGAAATACAAGAAAGAGTATGCGTCAAAGTGGGACTACGATGAATGCGTCCCGGTGAAACAGCAGTGTGTGATGCGTGAACTCGACAGCCTCATAGACTCGAAGACGGTTGTCACCACGGAGGTGGGGCAGTGTCAGATGTTCGCAGCACACTTCCTCAACATAAGGAACCCCCGGCACTTCATCAGCTCCGGCGGACTCGGCACCATGGGTGCGGGCTTCCCCTACGCCATCGGAGCTAAAACCGCTAAACCCGACCATAAGGTGGTGGACGTGGGCAGCGAAGGTAGCTTCATGATGACATCCCAGGACCTCGCCACCTGCGTGATAGAGAATATCCCGGTCACCGTGCTGCTGATGAACAACCGCTACCTCGGCATGGTGAAGCAGTGGCAGGATTTGTTCTACGACAAACGCCGCTCCCACACCTACCTAGGGGAGCTGCCGGACTTCGTGAAACTGGCGGAAGCCTACGGAGCCAAAGGCCTCCGCATAGAACACCCCAGCGAAATCAAGGAGGCATTGAAGCTGGCGATGAAATCCGACGAAACCTACGTACTGGATGTCGTAGTCGACCCAGAAGAACACATCCTCCCCATGGTGCCCTCAACAGGCCAGATAGACAGGATGATAGAGAAAGAGCACCTGAAATAATTTACTTTGGCGGCGGCAGGTCTCCGCGCATCCGCTTCTCAGCGTATTCTCTGAAAACCCTGGGTATCCTCGCATAGTATCCGGGGTTATTGGCCTTCATCTCCTCGAACAGCGTTGTGTCGAGGAGTCCGGCGTCGTCTATCTGTCTGAGGAATGCCTTCTGCATCCCCTCGGTGAAGACGCTATGTTCGACTTTCAGTGGGTCGAAGGGAATGCCTTTCCGGGTCAGGAACAACTCCTGTGCTGAAGGTGGTGTTTCGCCTGCCATGAACGACAGGCTGCTCGGCGACATGTTCTTGAGCATGAAGTTCATACTCTCCTGTGGCGTGTTCACCGCCTGAAACACGGTCACCCTGAAGAACATCTGGCCGTCGTCTCTCACGCCTATGTTCCGGTCGTTGCACGCCCCCCGCGGTATAATGCTTTTGTTCGCGGTTCTGACCAGGAGGTCGGCCAGGTTCAGGCCCACATGAGCCTCCTTGTCTGCATCCAGTCCCGCTGCCATCAACGCCTGCACGTGTTCCCTGAAACTGAGGGTCTTGGGCTCTACGGTGTAGAGCATGCCCTGTTCCCTGTCCTCCCGTATGAAACCCATGATGGGCTGCCTAACTCCCTTCACAACGCCTATCATGTTCCACAGGAGCATGAGTTTGTTGCCGGAGGGCGGGCTGAATTTTTTCGTGTGCACGCTCACCTCAGACGCCATTCCCTCCATGGTGACGTCCTGCTCCCTCTCCACTTCACTCAGCATCTGCAGGGAGGGTATTGTGTAGACTGGTAACCGGGGGAGGTTCCTCCGGAGGGTGCGGTACATGTCCATGCTGCTCCCCGACAGCCGGAAGGGTTCTCCGTCTTCCATGAAAATTTCCCCCTCCGATAACGACTTGAACTCCCCTTCCGTCAAATCCTTGAGCGAGACAGTGAGTTTATCGGCCTCCGGGGGCATGGCGGCCTCGAGTTTAATGCGTTCTTGGGCCATCCACTCCAGCATCTCACGGTTGACTCTTATCGGCCAAAAAAGCCTTCTCTCAGCCTTAACAGCTTCCTCAAATCTCCCCGGCTCCTGGAGTTCCCGAGGGTCCCTACGCCTTAAAGCAGCCATTACGTTAGAGATAGGGAATCCTTAAAAGAAAAACTATATTCTGACGGCCACGCCGTGTTCTTTCAGGTATTTTTTGACTACGGGTATGGGGTATTCGTCGAAGTGGAATATGCTTGCGGCCAATGCGGCGTCCGCCTTGCCTTCTGTGAACGCGTCGAGCATGTGTTTCGGCTTGCCGACTCCGCCGGACGCTATTACAGGTATGCCGGCTGCCTCAGATACGAGTCTGGTCAATTCGAGGTCGAATCCTTCCTTGGTGCCGTCCCGGTCCATACTGGTCAACAGTATCTCGCCGGCCCCCAGCTCCTCAACTTGCTTGGCCCATTCGAGGGTGTCCACGCCGGTCATTTCCCTGCCTCCGTATATAGAGCACTCGTGGCCGGAGGGCGTGTTGTCGGTGCGTTTACTGTCTATCGCCACCACGATGCATTGGCTCCCGAATTTCTTCGACGCATCTTTCACAAAATCCGGCCTCTTTATGGCTGCGGTGTTTACGCCGACTTTGTCGGCGCCGGCCTTCAGTATCCGCTGTATGTCCTGGTTTGTCCTGATGCCTCCTCCGACGGTCAGCGGCATGAACACCTCCTCAGACGTCTTCTCTATCACGTGGACCATGGTCTCCCGTCTTTCGTGGCTGGCGGTTATGTCCAGAAACACGATTTCGTCTGCGCCGTCCCGGGAGTATTTTGCCGCGAGTTCGGCGGGCTCCCCCGCGTATTTTATCTGCTTGAACTTCACCCCCTTCACCACCCGCCCCTGCGGGACAGTCAAGTCGCAGTCCAAACAGGGGATGATACGCTTAGTCAGCATGGTTGTTTCCTCACGTTCAGGGTCGTCGAGTACCCGCAGGGTGCGAAGACGGCCCATTTGTCGTCGGCAAACTCCGACTCGCAGTCCAAACAGGGGATGATACGCTTAGTCAGCATTTTAAACTTTTCTTTAAACTATTCATACTTTTGTTTAAATAATCCTGGGCAAGAAATCCCGTGCCTTTAGGCATGGGATGAATTGCCTTTTTTTTGGGTGCGCCCGCAGGCGGGATTTCTTTCTCTATTCGTAGGGTTAAATT
>CAZPLO010000016.1:16596-28569 GCA_964587725.1 uncultured archaeon | reverse complement strand
CACTATTAGACCTTATATATAAGATTTCTGCCAGATAGTATCTAATATACCTAAATTTTCTATTAGGTGTGGTTGTCTGAAAAATGGTAAAATTCAAACTACAACCTTACAAGCTATATGTTACAAAAAAGTATGCACGATATGACGACAAGGAAAATCCAGGGCTATACTTGAATAACATCACCCACAACGGATCTTCAAGGGACCTCTATGACCTATTCGTCGAGTTCTGTGAAAAATACTCCAGAGAAGTCATAAACTTCGGTAAGGACAAGAAAACATTCTCCGTTGCAGAATACGAAGCCGACTCCCAAAGGCGGATGGTGCAGGGCATAATCAAGAGCGGCGAATACGGTTACAGGCAAGACGCCTATGACACCATAAGAAAAACACGCGTGACTGCCGCCAGAAAAACCCATCAGTCACAAGAGATACCCTTCTACTTTCTAATCCACTTCCCTCAAGGAGGCCTAAAAAAGAAGGCTTATATCTTACTAGACAAGTTTCGGTGGGCAGGAGCAAAAAGCTTACTACGAGATTCACTAACCGACTTTCTAAGTACTGGATCAAACACCTATTTAGTGAACATCAACCCCATCATATCAACTGATCTTTTACACCAACTCGAAAATGCTGATAGAGTATCCGAACTCAGTCTAATTCGAGATACTGTGCCACGAGATTTGGCCGACCAAGTATTACTCGGTGACACCGAGGAACTAAAGGAAAAAAGAGTATACACTACGAGAGCTAAAGGAGGTCTCCAAATCAAGGTACGAGAGTTCTACGAAAAAGTCAAGAATAGGGATAGCAACTACTTTGAACTAGAGGGGGAGAGAGCAGAGGAGATATCCGTAGTAATAGAAAACGCCGGAATGCAACGCACGCTATATCTACAGACCGGTGGGAAATATAGGGAAGCTCATGCGCTCGACGAAAACCAGCTAGTGATGGACGGAGGATTTCCCACGCGTCAATCTATTTTTGAAATGTCAAAAGATTATCTAAACCACATATTAACAAAAGAAGGAGAACAATCCATAGATTTTGGATAAGGATGAAGTAAATGTTTGAACCAATTGATATTACACCCATAATTAAGGGACACCTGCAGGTTGTGAAGGATAATTCAAAGCCATGGATAGGAATAACTCTGTTCTTCATTATCCCCGTCGCATTATCTGCATCACTGGTGTGGTTTGAAATCGAGCCTTGCCGGGCATTCCTTGAATCGACACTAATAGTTTTCTCTATACTAATCGGCTTCACAATCAACGTAATCATATTGCTCTTTAATCGTGACTACGAAGGAAAAGTGAAAAAACTAGTGATGGAAGTCTTCCAAACAACACTCTACCTTGTAGCTCTCGGAACCATAATTTTAACCCTCCTGTTGGCTGTTTCTCTAAGTATCAAATCAGAAACAGATGTTCACTTGATTTTAGGGGGTATGTGGTATGTCCCATTCATCATATACCTGCTGATAATCCACTATTTGCTGACATTGTTGCTGCTAATCAAAAGACTTTATGCAGTAATAGCAAACAGGAATTGATCACTACAATCTTCGGATTCAGACATTTTCCTCTTTGTTGTGTAAAAAATAAGCTAATTCTTTTGTTCTGGTAGCTCACATGTCTGTTCTGGTGCACCGTCCTCGTTTGTTTGCCTTTCAACTTCCCTGACCTATAGTTCAGCCAGCCTGATTTTTTGACGGCTTCTAATGGGCTTGTATCCCTTGTTTTCAAGCGTTTTAGGGAAATAGATAGTCGAGTGTATAGGGTTTACTACATCCTGTAGTATATCGCTTGATATACTACACCCTGTAGTAAACTAAACCCGGAAGGCTTGTAGCCCTTTTCTAGGTATAGGGGCCAGGGAAAGCTTATACAATGCTTTTGGCCTTTTTATTTTACTAAAGCGTATATCTACAGTAACGCCCGAAAATACCATATCGAGGTTGTTTTCCCAGGCAGCAGACAGCGTTTTCTTGTTAAACAGGCGTGCCTTAGTACTTCGTGAAAAAGTGCATGTTAAATGTATTATTAACCTGAATCGACTTGTGGATTATTATTTATTTGTTGATTCCACTATACTTAGACAGCCCATAAATGGCTTATTATCCTTTTGCGGGGGTGCCAGAGTCGGTCAAATGGGCTGGGCTTAGGCGAATCCAACACATGATTCGGAGATACCCAGTGGCGTAGGCCTGCGCGAGTTCGAACCTCGTCCCCCGCAACCTTTTCTTTACAAAAGAAAAGGTTGATCAAAAGAAAGAATTTCGCGTAGTGAAATTCAAGGGAGGGGTAGGGTTGATAAGGGCGGGGAACCGCAGGTGCCCTGCCCTTATGTTCGCAACACTCGTCCCCCGCAAGCTTTTATTCTTTCCAGTATTCGGGTTTGTCCAGGGTTTTTGCGCATTTGATTTTTCCCTTGGATTTTGTGGGGGTGAGTTTTTTGACCATCCATGCGTCAGCGTCTTTTAGGGGTATTGGGTGGGGGGTTTCATAGCCTTGTGTTCCCGCGGGTGTGAAACCGAACCGGGGGTAATAACCTGGATGGCCTAATACGAAAACAAGTTCTGTTCCCGATTTTTTAAGCCTGTTCAATCCCTCTTTTATGAGTGCACCGCCAACACCTTTGTTTTGGTAGTCAGGGCTGACCGCCAGGGGGGCGAGTATGCTGGCTCTGACGTTTTCGGCGCCGATGATTTTCACGTTTGTGAAAAGAACATGACCGGCCGGTTTCCCATCGACCAACGCAATTAAAGACAGTAGAGGTTGTGCACTATCATCTTTAAGTAATAGGTCTACCAGTTCAGCCTCATCGTCTTGAGTAAATGCGAGTTTATGTATGCGGAGGACATCCTCCAGTTCACCGGGGGAAGTCTCCTTGATTTTCATAACACTGAATTACCCCCCCCCCATAATCTTGTCTTTAAATTATTTATGGTTTTTTTTTAAACTGTTTTAAGTTTTGTGTTATTATTTTTCGGATGTTTTTGGAGGCCTGGGTGTTCAGTAGTTCCCTGGGGTGGCCGATTGCGTTTTCGAGTAGGGGGTCGTGTTCCACCACCCCCAGGCAGGGTATGTCGTAGTTTATCTGTTTTTCTCCTGTTTCTGTGGGCGATGGTTTGTTTACTAGGTACCCTGGCGTGTGAAGGCGGGTTTCCTGGAGGAGGGTTATGAGGTTTTTCACGGATTCGGTGCTCAGCAGCGACGGTGTGGTGACCGGCAGGTATTCCGCCTGTTTCAGATAGTTCATTGTGTTGAGAAGGGTTTCCCCGAGGCCGGGGGGGAGGTCTACGACGAGGGTGTCCAGGCTGCCCCACAGGGTTATGGTGAGTATTTCCAGGAGGGCGTCCGACAGTTCAGTGCCGCGGAGGGGCATCGCACCCCCGCGGGTGTAGTAGACGACGGACATGAACCTTATCCCGTGTATTTCCGGTGGTGTGACGCCGTCTTCTTCCTCGGGGAATTCTTCCTCCAATCCGAGTATGAGGTGGTCTGAGGGGCCGTGGAAGTCCAGGTCCAGCAGACCAACCTGCTCCCCCATGTGGGAGAGGTTCAGCGCCAGCAGGGACGCTAACGTGCTCTTGCCCACGCCGCCTTTGCTGCTCGCCACCGCCAGAACCCGGTTAATGTTTTCCAGACGCTCCTCCACAACAGACGGCCTGGGGTCCATTCACCTGCCCTCCACCGCCTTGAGCAGGACGCCCCGGCCTTCCCTGACGCGGAAGTCTCTGCTCCCGCAGCCGGGGCAGCTTACGTATACGCGGGCTGCTTCGGGGAGGAAGTGTATCATCTCCTTCTCTTCTTCGCCCAGCCGTTTCTTGTCGTCTGCGTAGTCCCAGGTTCGGCCGCATCTGCGGCACTCGAATTCTGCGGGCACAACCTCCACCGTGAATTCCGGGTTGAATCCCATGTGCTGGGCTATCTCGTTTAACGCGAAGTCGAAGCATTCCCTGTCTATGGCCTGTAGTTCGCCCACGGACACCGTCGCCCCCGTTATCTCCTGGATGTTTTTTTCTGCTGCGTAGTCTGAAGCAGCCTTAACCACCGCCTGCGCCAGAGACCACTCATGCACCCTACATGCCCTCCACCAGCTGATCTACTATATCATCCAATTCCTGTTTCAGGTTCGAGGGGAGGCCCATGATGTCGACGTCGAGGAAGCCGCGGACGATGAGTGATGTTGCGGTGTCCCGGTCCACGCCCCGTGACATGAGGTAGTTTATTTCCTTGTCGGCGATTTTGCCGACGGCGGCTTCGTGGCTCATGTCCGCGTCCGTGTACTGGGAGTACAGCTCCGGTATCGCGTGTATGGATGCGCCGTCATCGAGTAATAGACCGCGGCATTCCATGTGCGCCTTCACCCCTGCGGCGTTGCCGTGGAGGCGTCCCGGCGCCGTCACCTCTGACCGGTCGGCTGCGATGACCCGGGATATTATTTCGCCCCCGCTGCCGCGGCCCCGCAAATCTATTTCGCTGCCCGCATTGACTTTTGACTCCCTGCCGACGTATATGATGTTGTTGAACCGGGCCCGTGAGCCTTCTCCGAGGCAGGTGGCCTTCGGGTACATCTGGAGGTCCGCCACCGGCTGCAAGAGTATGTAGTTTGACACGAAAGAACCCACCCCCTCCACCACGGCTGCGCTGCGGGGCCTCACCAGAGTTTCATCGCTCCAGTTGTGTATCATCGTGAACGACAGGGCGGCATTTTCTTTCACGTAGAATTCGCTCACCCCCACATGGGTTCCCCCGTCGGCTCGGGGGTCTGCGACGCAGCCGGAGATGATGCGTGCGTTAGAGTTTTTCTCGGCTATTATTATGTTGTGGACCCGCTGCTCCTCCTTCTCCGTCATCATCAGGCAGCTTTGCAGGGGGAAGTCTATGTCCGCGCCTTCGAGGATTCTCATATAGTATCCGCCGCTGAAGTATTCATCAACCTTCCGCGTATACTCGTCCTTGTCCCTGTCTACTGCAGACCACATGTAGTCGATGAGCCAGTCGTGTTTCTTCAGCGCCTCCTTGGTGTCCATCACCTCCACCTGCCCTTCGAAGGCCTTGTTCACGGCGGAGTATATGGTTTTCTGGCCTACGTGGAAGTACGAGGCCGACCTGCCTTCGCCTGTGGAGTCTATTCCCGCCTTAACCGCCTCCTCAAGTATCCTATGCGGCACCTCTGTTAACTCACCCACTCTTCCGCCTCCTCTGGCATTCCAGACAGAACTCATACCCCCTCGCCCGTATCGACTCTATTATCTCCTGGGGGCTGCTCTGGCAGTAGATGATTTTCTCCATGAACACGCACGCCCGCTTCGCCTTAACGTGTTCGAGTATCTGGCCGTGGTGGGTTATTACGAGGGCTGACGCGCCGGACGCGTTCAAGTAGTTTTCAACCGCTTCGCCGACGAGCTTCAGGCTTTCTATGTCGACGCCGCTGTCCGGCTCATCCAGCAGCAGCAGTTTGGGTTTCATCAGCAGCATCTGCAGTATTTCGGCGCGCTTCCGTTCGCCGCCGCTGAACCCCCGGTTTATGTCCCTGTCCAGGAAGCCTGTGAGGTTGAATGAGTCAGCCAGCTCCAACGCCTCACCCGGGAGTGTCTGACGGTGGTTCAAACCCAAGCATATCCTCATCATGTCCCGTAACTTAACCCCGGTTATCTCCGGCGGCAGCTGGAACGCCAAACCCATCCCCAGCTTCACCCGCTCGTCTATGGGCTTGTCTGTTACGTCCACGCCGTCGAACACTATAGTTCCTTTTTTCAGACGGTACTCCGGCAGCCCCATGATGGCGTTGACCAGGCTGGTTTTGCCGCTGCCGTTCGGCCCGAACAGCACGTATTTTTCGCTGGGGTCCAGCTTCAATTCCACGTCGTCGATGATGGTTTTACCGTCCACCTCCACAGACAACTGCTTAACATCCAGCAACGGCATATTACAGCACCTTTTAGGATAGTAGTAGATTATTATAAATATGGGGCAGAATGATGGGGGCGGTGAACTGGCGGCTGGGGGCGTGCTGGGGTTGCTGGCTGTCGGCGAAGCCGCCTTAGGCGCCGCGGTATGCCCGCCGTGTATTGTGGGGGCGCCGGCGCTGATAGGACTGGGACTCATCAAACGCGTGAAAAGTAAGAAAGGATAGTGTTGGGTTTTTATCCGAATCCTACCCAAATATTGAACAATGGCCGAGAAGCGGAAGAGGATTATAACCCCGGAGGACCCGGGTTTCATGGATGCTCTGAAGGACCTGCCCGCCAGGGAGGGCGGGGGTAGGAGTCTGTGGAGGCAGGTTGAACGGGATAGAGAGCTGGCTGAACGAGCTGGGGAGTATAAGTTCAGGCTGGAGGACGACGTCGACACGGGGGGGTTGACAGACGGCTTCAAGGATTTGGGGCTGGACTACGGTGAAGTGCAGTCGGTCACCAGGGACAGGGAAGACAGGAACAGGTGGACGGTAATCACTGAACGTGAAAACCCCAACGAGCATATGAGGCACCTCAGGCCGCGGGTGACACACAATCTGACACTCAGATTCGACGACGGTAAAAACAGGCTTACGGTGTCCGAGGACTCGGCGGAGGGTGAGAGGGTGCTGGCGGAGTTCAACGCCAACCAGGGATTGGATAGCGGTGTCGTGAAAGTGTGGGGTATGCCTTCCCACAGCATCAAAAACCCCGCCGTCGAAGGAGAATTCCACCAAACACTCATAGGAAACCGGGTTGAAGTTGGTGGGGCGGAGGCTGAAGGCAGGGAGTGGATGAGAAGGTTCGAGTTAGGCGGTGAACTCACTGACGAAGGCGTGGGGTGGCGGAGGATATTTGAAGAAGGGGGCATCTGCGACATACCCCGTGAGGACCGGCCGCAGCTGGAGACGCCGATAAAAGGACACCCCTACGCGGACCGGGTGTTGTTCATGCTGTCGCCGGCGGGGGAAGAGCATGTTTTCGCCAGGGGGGTGGGGAGCGGCAGCCCCGGTTACAGGTCGCACATACTGCACGGCAGACGGGTTGAAGACGGCATCAACTGGAATAAGCTGCCGTTGATAGACGACGACAAATCTCGGGAGGACGTGCGCACAACCATGTTCGAGGGGAAAACATACCTCACCTACACGCTACTGCCGGACCCCAAGAAGACAGACCGCCTAGGCGTTGGATTAACGGTCGTAGACGACCTGGAGAGCCCGTTCGAGTCGAGGAGGGAGTTGGGCACCATCATGGAGGTGAACGAGTACGGCGTGGACGCGAAAGACGCCGCCTTGTTTCCGGAGAGAATAAACGGCAAAGTTGGGTTGCTGGTGCGTTTCAAACCAGGCATACAGGCTGTGACATTCGACAGCATCGACGACGTAATAAATTTGACGCGGATGAGTTCGGAGGAGAAGAACCGGTTCTGGATGAGAATCCGTGAAGACTATAACAGGAACCCGAGGAAGTACAATCACCTCCACCCCTACATGCCGGAGATGCGGTTGTGGGAGGCTCGGAACAAACCCGTATTCGACGCCAGGTTAAGGGATTTGCTGAAACACTACCAGGACAGCGACTTCTACGACATAGACTTGGACGGACCCCATTGGTACGGGACAGGCCCCGCACCCCTGCCGGTGGAGTGGGAGGGGCGGAAATACTGGCTGGGGTTCCACCACCGCGGCCAGGTTATAGGAGAACTCACCAAGGAGGGGGAGAAGAAGAGGACGATGGACCGTGAACGCCCGGACTCGCTGAAATTCTACTGCGTGCTAGCCACACTACATGCCCGCGACGACCCCACCAAACTGGAGGCGATTTATCCGACGGCGCTGTCGATGCCCAGCTCCGAACGATACCGGGAGCGGGGAAAGAGGAAGGGTGTGAAGGACCCGCTCCTGTCCCCTGACGCGGTGCCGTTCGTGTTCATAACCGCCGGCGCAGCCCTTGAAGAACGGCCCGCGGGCGTGGAGGTCCGGCACGGGCGGGAGGGGATGATAGTGGACCCAGAGGAGGCGCGGCAGGGGGTAGCATCCGATACGGTGGAGAAGGTGCTCGTTCCAGTGGGCGTCAACGACGTCTACACGGTGGTGAAATGGTTCACGTTGGAGAAGCTGATGCACGCCCTCACCAAATACGGGAGAGTTGATAAGGCCTGAACCGAAACAAAAACCGGCTTCTTTTAATGCAGTTAAACGTAATATCATGGGATGAGGAAGGCTGGCCTGCTGGTTATTCTGCTGCTGATGCATGCAGCATCCGCCCAATCAGGGGAATACAGTGTGGTTGTGGAGGAGAACGGCAACGCCCTCGTATTGATTGCCCTGGAGGGGCCGGGGACCGTGGACATCCCCCTGCCTTTGGACGTCACCTACCCTGAGGTGTTGAATGCACTGTATGTGGAGTCCGCAGACGGCGTTGAAGTCTCATTGCCGGACGGCGAACCGGTGACCGTCGCTTATCAGACGTCGATGATAACCGCTAAGACTGGGGGCGGGTGGACATTGGACATGAGCTTTGGCGGCTACTACCCGGTGCTGGTGTCGCTGCCGAAGGACGCGAACGTGAAATCCACCGACCCCGCGGCCGCGTTCAGCGAGACCCCTGACTCCATGAACCTGGTGTGGGACAGCACAGACAGCATCACAGTGGAGTATGATTTCCAGGCTGCGCCGGTTACGCCGACGACACTGCAGACGACAACCACCACGGCTTCAACGACCACCACAACGTTGCCTGCTGACGGGGATAACGCAATACTGCTCGCTGGCCTCCTGTTCGTCGTGGTTTTGGCTGCCGCCGCCGCAGGGTATGCGGCGTTGAAACGACGGGGACCCACCTCAGGGATGCGCAAGGTTATGCGTACATTGAGCGGCAACGAATACAAGGTCGTGGACACGCTGCTGAAGAACAAGTGCGGGATGCGCCGCAACGACCTGGAGAGGTCCGCCGGCATCTCCAAAAGCAGCCTCGCCCTGGCGTTGAACAATTTGGAGCGCAAAAACATCGTGGAAGTGGACAGAGCCAACACAACCCACTACGTGGAGGTGACGAAGTGGTTCAAAGAGCTGTAGTTCAGGGTTGTTCACCCACGACTTTTATACCGTTCATGCGTGGTAAGATAACGATGAAGGCTGCGTTGATGGTGTTGCTGCTGGCCTCCGCCGCGGAGGCAAGCATGGCCGAGGAGGTAGGCTCCACGGTGGGGGAGATAACGGAGTTGATTGGGGAGACCATGGTGGAGGAGGCCCCCAGGGTTATGGCGCTGAAGAAGGGTTTGGAGGGTAACATGACCCGAACCAACTACACCGCCGAACGAGTCACCCCGCCGCCGCTGCCTGAACTGAACCTCAGCAGGACGCGGGACGAGAACAGGGTGCAGTGGATGCTGGCTGAACAGGACCTCGACTCCATGGGTTATGAGGGGTCGGTGAGCGAGCTGGCGCGCACATTCAACACGTTAACCCAGACCCTGGATGAGGAGATGAAGGCGAAGATAGTGAACGGCAGCGACCGCCGGCTCACCTGGAAGGTGGTTAACGCCGTAGCCAACCGTAAGATGGCAATGGAACGTGAAACGGAGCTGACGTCCAACAGGGTGCAGGTGGCGGAGGTGAGGGCCGTCCAGGAACCAATCCCTGCTGAGGTTAACCCCGCCTTCAGGGAGAAGATAGCGTATATCATGTCCGAAGGCAGCGAGGCCGAGAAAACCCGGCTGATGGAGCGGCTGCAGGAATACAACTCCGGCGAACACAAGGTGGTTGCGTTGAAGGTTGCTGAGAAGATTAGGACCCGCGCCCTCAACCACACACTGATCCGTGGGCTGCTTAAAACAAACACGGGCGTCAGAACCATACTCGAGGCGCAGGCTGCGTAGACTTTTAAATGCAGCATCCCATCACTTCAACAGTGGTGGTTGAAGTGAAAAACCTTCTGGTATTTTTTGTGTTGGGCGTTTTGTTGGCTGGATGCATAAACCCCCCCTCTGGGGACGACGTAGTGTGCAACCCACCGTACATCAAGGTGGGCGGCGAATGCTGTTTGGACCGGGACGGCAACGGCGTGTGCGACCGCGACGAAACAACCACCACCCTACGGGTGACCACAACCATGGCGGGCGCCACAACCACCGTCGCAGGGGCTGCGGGGGCCACCACCACACTCCCCCCCACAACCACCACCGTGAAATCAAATCTTCAGAGCAGGAGGGTTGCTTTGACGGGACTGTTGGTGAACGACGTCGACCCCGTTTTAACGCCGAACAACAACCAGCTGCTTCAGCCCACGCACGACGGGATCAACAACTTCCTGGACGTAGTGGACATGAACGCGCTGGGGCTGGCCGGGAGTGTGAAGCTTTCAGGCGAGCTGGTGACGGGATTGGACGTCCTGCCCGTCGGCGTTGGGAAGGCGCTGATGCCGACGAAAAGCAGCTTGGACGTCATAGACTTGGCTGGGAAGTCCATTGTGAAGACGCTGCCCTTGGCTGGCGAGCCGAAGATTGACGTGGACGTTCAGGTGACGCCGGACGGCAGCACAGCGTTGATGCCGTCGAGGCAGGACGCCAGCAACAGCTTCATCGAATTAATCAACCTGGGGTCTAACACGATAACCGGTAAGCTGTTCCTCCAGGGCGACCTTAAAGAGGGCGTGGACTGCGTCATAAACCCCGACGGGTCACGGGCCTTCATGCCGACGGTGAAGCCGACGGTCGGAAGCAACGTCAACTTCATAGACATAGCCGGGGGGAGCGTGCTGAAGCGGCTGGGCGTCGACGGCGCCCTTGAACAGGACGTGGACGCGAAACTGAAGAGCAACGGCGAGATACTGCTGGTGCCCACGAGGACCACGACACGGGGGTTCCTCACCATCATCGAGGCGAAGGCGATGAGCATACAGCGCCGCATAGAGTTGACTGGCACGTTGAAGGAGAGCGTCGACGCCTATTATCTGCCGGATGAACGCTACGCATACATTCCAGTTACTAAAGGTAATCAGGGCTTCTTGGACGTCATAGACGTTACTGGGAAGCAGCTGAAATACAGTGTGCGGCTGTCGGGGGACCTGGTCCACGGAGTGGACTCGAAGCACGTGCCCGACGGAAGCGTGGTGCTGGCGTTGAGCCAGCGCGGAACCACAGCCTACCTCGACATCATAGACCCCGCGAACGGGAAGGTGTTGAAGGTCATTCAGCTGCCAGGGGAACTGCAGACCAACGTGGACCTGCAGATAACCGAGGACGGGAGGAGGGCGTATGTGCCTGTGAGGAGGCCGGGCCGCGGTAAAATCGTGGTCGTGGACCTCACCTCGCGTTCGGTGGTGAAGACCATCGACTTGAGCGCCGACTATAAGGCGGACGTGGACCCCCTGCTGACGGTGAACGCGGGGAAACTGGCTGCTCCGTCGAGCAAGCAGGCGGCCTACATCGACATCATCACCAACGTGCCCGCCAACGCGGTATCGACGCTGACGACCGGGTTGGGCTTCGGCTTCGTGGACGTCATTGATTTGTCAACCCACACCGTATTCGGCAGCATGAACCTGCCCGGCGACATTGTCGTCGGCGTCGACGGCATATCAGACGGGATGGCGTCGACCACACCCGGCAGCGACGAAGACCTGCTGTTGGGTGACGCGGGCGGTGAAGACGACACCGTCACCACCACAACCTACGTGACTACGACCACATCCTACACGACGACGACCACGTATATTTATTACACGACCACAACAATTAGGGACTATGTTTCAACCAGCACCACCCAGCCGGATGACACCGGCAGCACCACCACGACCACCACTTCTTCAACGACGTCGACGACCGTGCAGGACATGGTTATCACGCCCCGGTGCGGCGACGGCTACTTGAGCACGGCTGCTACGCCCGGCGGCGGCAGCGAAGAATGCGACCTCGCAGACAACCCCAACTACAACAACTGGGACGGCGCAACAGTCTACAACTGCCCCGGCGGCCTGCAGTGCGTGAACTGCAAGTGCGT
>CAZPLO010000016.1:0-16496 GCA_964587725.1 uncultured archaeon | reverse complement strand
TATTTTTTTAATGTTTTTTCATTGTATTTGAGGGTTTTTTCGTTACTTTGCTGTAAGGGTTTTTCTGCTGTCTTTTATTTTCATCTTCTTAAGTGTTTATTCGATGGCTAGGTGGTGGACGGGCGTTTTAGCGTTGCTTCTGTTGGCGTCTCTTGGTTCAGCGTGGGGTGACTACGCTGATGAATACTTCTGCGAATCCGCGGTCAGGACGGCGTGGGATGATGAGACCGTGCAGGCGTGTCTTAGCGGGATGACGTTGGAGGACCAGCAGAGTCTGTGTATGTTATACGGTGACCTGCAGGGCGACTGCATGAACCTTACGTTAACCGCTCCCGCATTGCTGCCGAACAGACTCGGCGACGGGGATTTGCAGCATCCGGGGGAGTGCCCCATAACCACCCACCCCGATGAAACGTATCTGTGCTCGACGGAGACTGAGGCGCTGGAAAAAGCCCGGACGTGGCTTAACCTCAGCGTGGAAGCCGACAGCCTATGCAGCCGGGTTCAACGATTCTGCGTCGCATCCAATTATCTGGCGCAGACGTATTACCCGTTCAGCTACGTCATACACGAGGACGACAACTGCAGGGAGGTTGTGGAGAGGAAGGTCGACCAAGGCCTGCGGGGCGGGGAAGACGGGTGGGGCGTCACCCAGACGTGCGTGTTCGACTACCAGCGCCCCATCGCGGGGACGACGGTGGACGCCCGGTACACGCAGGTGATGACCGTCAACGACGACCACGCAGCCGACGTGATACAGAACCTAACCTCCGAGGCGGCGGCGTTACGGGCCATGTACCCGACGGAGAAGCCGGGTGTGGTGACCACCACCACGTCAACGACCACGACGTTGGAGCCTGAACCCGACCGACTATTGTGTGAAATAGACAGCGACTGCGCGCCGGTGCCGGCGGACTGCTGCGGCTGCACCGCCGGCGGCCGACGAACAGTCATCGCCCTCAGATACAGGGACGAATACGAGCGGGAACTCAACGACGAATGCGTGGTGGCGGACGTAGCGTGCCCGCAGGTGATGTCAGACGACATATCATGTGTTTCAAGGCCTGCGTGCGTAGACAACCAATGCGTGCTCCTACCGCCGAACGCCACCGCAACAACCACGACAACAACCGTTTCAACCTCCACCACCACGTCGACTATGGCGCCGGCGCCGCCCACCACAGAGACCACTTTGCCGGCGACCACCACAACCCAGCCCGCCAGGGAAGAAGGAGGGTTGGGGCTGCTCCCCATTGCAGTGGTCGTGTTGGCTGTGTTGGCGGCGGCAGCCTACCTGATGTTCAACCGGCCAGCAACCCCTGAGACTCCTAAGAGGAAGGGTTTGATGGGTTTGGGCGGTGAAGAAAAAGGGCTGGAGAAAGGTTACTCGAGATTGGGGGACGCGGACAGGATACCGAGGATGAAGAAACAGCTGGAGGGCGTCATAGAGGAGAAAGAGGAGGAAGCCATCCCGGTGAAAGACCGTGAACGCGAGTTCCTGGAGAGGAAGAGGGGATACGACCTCGACACCGCAGACGAAAAACCCCCGAGAAAACACTCCCAGATTAAGGAGGAAGGGGACGACACCAGCCTCGGCGGAGCAGGGAACCGCTAAGCCTTCCCCCTCGACTGCCCGGATACGACGCCCTGCGCTATCAGGTGCGCCACCCTTATGGGCTCGGGAATCGCGCTCCTCGTGGAACACAACTTCACAATCGCGTCAGCGTCACCGGGCTCCAGCCCCGCATGCTGTATGTGCACGGACTCGCCTTCGCGGGTCGGCACCCTCCGCGGCTCCCCCGCATCCATCATGTACTTCCACCTCTCACCGGAGTCGGAGAGGTTCTCCAACGCGTTCTTGATGTCGTTGAAGTCCGGCTCGTCCCGGGTTACGACTATCGCAGGCAGGCCGCCTTCAGCATATAGTCTGTTTATGTCCACGACGTTGAATCCCCCTAACGCTATGCCGTCCAGCATCACCACGCGGAGGTCCTTGAACCTAGTGTCCTTCACCAGCTCTATGAGCTTGTCTGTGGCGTCCAAACCGTCGACTGAAACGCGGGTTGAGACGACGCCGTCCATCCACTGCCCACCCCTAAAGACGGCGCCGACTACCAATACGTCCTCGTCTCCTCGTGCGAATGGTCCGTCGTCGACGCCCAGCACCCGGACCTCCTCCTTAACCCTGTAGAACCTGGTGGCCACGTTAGTTATTATTGGCGGGGTTTAATTATTCACATGAGAATACGGGTGGAGGCGTACAGGGAGATAGTCGGCGACGAAGTCATAGAAAACATATACGACGCCGCGTATCCGCTGAAAGACAAACACATCGTGCACGTGAACTCCACATACCAGGGGGGCGGCGTCGCGGAGATACTGAACACCCTAGTGCTGCTGATGAACGACGCGGGATTGAACACGGGGTGGAGGCTCCTCCACGGCACACCCGACTTCTTCAACGTCACCAAGAAATTCCACAACGCCCTGCAGGGCGGCGACATCAACTTAACCGTGAAGAAGAAGCGCATATACGAGGAAATCAACGAAAACTTCGCCAGCTTCACCCACATAGACCACGACTGCGTGATAGTCCACGACCCCCAGCCGCTGCCGATGATACAGTTCTACGACAAAAAGCAGCCGTGGGTGTGGCGGTGCCACATAGACATCTCCAGCCTCAACGGCGGCGTAGACCTCTTCAACTATTTGAAGACCTTCATACTCAAATACGACGTCATGGTGGTTTCCATGGACGCCTACAAAAAGGATATTCCAGTGTGCCAGGAGATTATTCAGCCGGCGATAGACCCGCTGTCCAACAAGAACGAGCGGTTGGAGGAGAAGACCATGGACAAGTACCTCCGGAAATTCGGGGTCGACCTAGACAAACCCGTTATAACCCAGGTGTCCAGGTTCGACTACTACAAGGACCCGGAGGGCGCCATCGAAGTATACAAGAAGGTTAAGGAGCGGGTGGACTGCAGGCTGGTGCTGATAGGGAGCATGGCCACAGACGACCCCGAAAGCGAGAGCATATACCGCCACATGTTGACGGAGTACGGAGACGACCCTGACATCGTGTTGATTTCAGCCACCAACGACATACTCGTGAACGCGTTGCAGAGGAAGAGTGCGGTGGTGATGCAGAAGAGCCTCCGCGAAGGGTTCGCACTGACCGTCAGCGAGGCGCTGTGGAAGGGGACGCCGGTGGTGGGCAGCAACGTCGGCGGCATACCCGCGCAGATAGACGACGGAGTGAACGGCTACCTCGCAGACCCCACAGACTACCAGGGGTTCGCGGACAGGGTGGTGAAGCTCGTAAAGGACGAGAAACTGGCGGCCGAAATGGGCGCCAACGGCAGGGAAAAAGTGCGTGAAAGATTTCTCGTGACCAGGCACCTCCAAGACTACCTTAAGCTGTTGAACGGCGTGTTCGACGACAGATACAAGACCTGCCCCAGGGAGTAGATGACGGCCTTAACGTCCTCCACATAGTATTTGGCCGCGGAATCCCTCCGCCCAACAGCAACCGTCACATGCCGTGACAGTTTCTTGAACGCGTGCTCGTCGGTGTTGTCGTCGCCGTAATACATTATCGAATCCGCCCCAACCTCATCAGCCAATTTCAACGCTACGTCGCCCTTCCCCCATTCCACGTCCGGCACCAGCTCCAACGTCTTCTTGTTCTCCGCCACCCTGAACCCCTGAGAAAGATACGGTTCAACGACTTTGTCGAACGCCCCCCTAACCGCTTTTTCATCGTCTGCCAACCGGTAGTGTAGGACGGCGGACAGCTTCTTGTCCTCCACGATAACCCCTTCAACATCAATCTCTTCAAGGGTTCGGCATACCGCATCCACCTTCCCTTCCACGCCCTCCAGGTCCGGGTGTTTGAACATGAACCCCGGGCCTTCTGCTTCCAGGCCGTGGTTGCCTGCATAGTATATTTCGACACCCACAAGTTCCTTAACCTGCTGCAGGGGCCTGCCGCTGACCACCGCCACATATAACCCTTGTTTCTCGCTCAACTCCTTGAGAAGTATCCTCGCGTCGTCCGACAACAGGGCGTCTTCCGGCCGGTCGACTATGGGGGTGAGGGTGCCGTCGTAGTCGAGGAGAAGAAGAAGCGGCGTTGAGAGCTCGCCGGCCACATCATCCCAGCTGTCGAACAGGTCTTCCATGGTCAGCTGAGCCTGCTTATGTGGGATATTATGTCGCCAGCCCACGTGTAGATGTTGTTTTCGCGGACTGACTCCCGGAGGGATGTCATCCGCCGACGCCTCTCCTTGTCCTTCATCCGCAACATCCTCTTCAGCGTCCTGGCGAACCGGCGGGTGTCGTAGGGGTTCACCATCAACGCATCCTTCAGTTCCTCGGAGGCGCCAGTGAACCGGCTGAGGATGAGGGTTCCATCTTCATTGTTTTTCGCAGACAGATACTCTTTCGCCACCAGGTTCATGCCGTCGTGGAGGCTGCTGACTAAGCAGCAGTCAGCCATCCGGTAGAACCCGACTATGTCGTCGAAGTCATGGTGCTGGTTCAAATAGAGGACGGGCGCCCACTTGTCGGTGCCGTGCCGCCAGTTGATGTCCTCCACCAGCTCCTCGATTTCCTCGTTGACGCGGCGGTACTCGTCCAAGCGCATCCTGCTGGGGGAGCCTATCTGCACGTACACCAGCTTCTCCACGTACTCCGGGTTTTTCTGGAGCAGCCAGTCCAGCGCCTTCAGCTTCTCCGGGATGCCTTTGGTGTAGTCTATGCGTTCCACGCCCAGTATCACTGTTCTGTTGTGGAGGCCGTATTTCTTCTTCAGAGACTCCACCTCTCCCGATGCAACCTGGTCCGACATCCGGCTGATTTTATCGTAGTCGACGCTTATGGGAAACGGCATCACAAACGTCTTCTCACGGTTGTATGAGACGGAGTATTCGGCGCGGTCTGTTTTCGCCTCGATGTTCCTGTCCACCGTCTCGAGGAAGTTGTTGCAGTGGTATCTGGTGTGGAAGCCTATCAAGTCGTTGGCCAGGAGGCCCTCCAGTATCTTGTTCTTCCACGGGCACGCGCGGAAGGTCTCGTTCTGCGGCCACGGAATATGCCAGAAGTGTGCGGTGAATATGTCGTCCCGCCTGTCCTTCAGCATCTTCGGCGCCAACGACAGGTGGAAGTCCTGGAACCACACGAACGCCTTCTTCCTGCCTATCTCATCCAGTATGGCGTCCGCGAACCGCTGGTTGATTTTCTTGTACCTGCGCCACGCACCCTCGTCGAACCGCGGCCTCACGTAGACTGTGTGGCAGAGGGGCCAGAACATCTCGTTCGACACCACGTCGTAGTATCCTTCCTCCTCCTTCCGGCTCATCCACACACGGCGGAGCCGGTATCGCTGATCCCCTTCAGGAATCATGACGCCGTCGTTTTCGTCCACCACCTCCTTGTCGGCGTTGCCGCTGCCGTGCGCAACCCATATGCCCCCGCACGCCTGCATCACCGAATCCAATGCAGTCGCCATACCGCTCGCCGGCCTAATGCACTTTATCTCCTCCTCGGAGCGGACGTGGACGTACGGCTCCCGGTTGCTTGCCACCACAAACAATGCATCCCCTACCTTCGACTTCACCAACTCCACCAACCCTTCCTGATCCATCTTCGTGTATTGTGATTCGCTTTTTATAAAGGATTCATAATACACCTTCACCTAAAATGACAGGGCTGGAGGTTCAGATAGGCGAGTACACGCTGGGTTCAGGGATTATGAGCGCCGCCATCGCGTTTCTCGCATCCATTATGGCGTTGAGGGTGTTCAGAAACATCCTCCTCACCCGCCTGGGAAAAATTTCCGAGAAGACCAAGACCGACTTCGACGACCTCCTCATCCGACTCCTGAAGGGGATTCCGTGGTCGTTTTACGTGCTGGCGTCGCTGTTCATGGGGCTTCAGTTCATGGCCGTCCCCGCGTTCCTGAACGACGCCCTCGGGTATGCGGTCATGATAGTTTCGGTATACTATGTCATATTGTCCAGCCAGATACTGATAGACTACTTCAGGGACAAGCTGATAGAGCGGAGGGTTAAGACGGACCCGAAGGAGGACCCGTCGTTCATCAAACTCCTAGCCCAGATAGTGAAGGTTTCCATGTGGGTTGTGGGGGTGCTGCTGATACTGCAGAACGTGGGCATCAACGTCACCGCCTTGATTGCGGGCGCCGGCATAGGCGGCCTCGCCATCGCGTTGGCTGCTCAGAACATACTCGACGACATATTCGCGTCCTTCAGCATACACTTCGACAAACCATACCAGATAGGTGACTTCATCATCATCGGAGACGACCTGGGGATGGTGAAGAAGATAGGCATCAAAACCAGCCGCATAGACACACTCCGCGGCGAAGAACTTGTCGTATCCAACAAGGAGATGACGTCGACTAGGATACACAACTTCGGTAAAATGCCCCACCGCCGCATAGATTTCACCTTCGGCGTAACATACGACACACCAGCAGACAAACTCCGGTGGATACCTGGGAAGGTTAAGGAAATCATCGAGGCCCAGGAATTAACCCGGTTCGACCGCGCCCACTTCAAAAAATTCGGGGACAGCAGCCTCGTCTTCGAATCCGTATACTACCTCAACAGCTCCGAATACAACAAATACATGGACACCCAGCAGAACATAAACCTCGCCATCAAAGAAGAACTGGAGGCGAACGGCATAGAATTCGCATTCCCAACCAGGACAATCTACATGGTAAAGGATTAGTTCACGCGACTATGCTGCCGGACCGGTGCTTCAAATCCAGTTCCACCAACGCCGCGGCGCCCTTGAACATGGTCTCCTGACCTTTGGCCAGTATTTCCCCCTCGAACCCGGTGTTCTCGCGGACTGTGGACTCCACCTTCTCCCTCCACACGTCCGAGTTCGAGATCCCGCCCATCAAAACCACCTTGTCGGGGTTTATTACGGGGGTCATGGTGCTGAGGCCCGCACCCATGAAATAACCCGCTTCTTCAAGAACCTCCTTCGAAAATACATCTCCTCCACGGGCCAGTTCATCGACTTTAAGGGGTGTGACCTCGTCCATGTTCATTCTGGAGAGACCACTATCCTGGACGCCTTTTATGAATGAGAGCGTCCGTTGGTTGACATAGTCCCTCTGCTCGTTGCCGGCCAGCTGCATGCCGGCGTCGGTGTCCAGGCTCTCCAACATAATCCGTCTGGGGAGGGCATCCCCTTTCTCGCTGGCAGCCCTTATGACGGCGTATAGTTGGTCGGGTGACTCCCTGCCGAGTTCGGACAGTTCCTGAAGGGTGTGCTCTTTGAGGAGGGACGTTTCAGACACCTCATTGAGCCTCGCAGCAACCGTGTTCACTATGCCTCTTCCAGCCACCTTCCACCCCAGGTTATGGTCCGGCGTCTCTATGTGAACCCCTAGGCTTCTGCCCACCCCAGGGCCTCGGAATAACTCCGTCTTGAATCCCAGGTCCGGGGAAGGCATCAGACGATAGCCTTCATCTGATTTCATCACCACCCCCATGCCAACTGCCGTGCCCGCTGCCACACCCAACACTGTCCCCTTCAGTTCGCCAGCTTCCTCCAATTCCTTGGCTGCTCCGAGGGTCTGGCCTGTGGTGTCGTGCCCGACGGAAGCGTTCAAACCCAGGCGGTCGTATATCTCATCCTTCAGGTTCACGTCCCTGATGCCGATGAATGGGAGCCACGGTATGTTCCCTGTTTTCATGTCCACCGACGCCGGAACCAGGACTCCGACGCCCCCCAGCTCATCCAATGATTTGCCCGAGTCCTCCGCCACCTTCTCTATGGTATCGCATATGCTTTTTATGAATGTTTCCTTGTCCGTTACCTTGTCGCCGGTAGCCTGCGGCGTGAAAACCGTGCCCTCGCCTGAAAAATTCTTTTCCTGCTGGTCGTATAACGCGTATTTTATTCCGGTGCCGCCAACGTCCAAGGTGACTATGGGGCCTGACTCCGCAGCCAACGCCCTAGCGTGTGCTGTGTCTACGGCCTGACTGCGGAGGTGTCTGTAGAGTTCCTTCACAGGCACGCCCGTCTGTCTGGACTTCTCCATAAAATCCCGGACCGTTTCCGGATTCTCAAGAACCCTCGCCTCGTATTCGGTCTGCAACGCGGATTTACCCGCTGATTTCTCCCGGGCTGAGCGCCTCCACCAGCGGGTTCTCTCGGATGTCCGCTCCACTGAGACTATGTCTTTAACGACTGAACGCACTTTCCTGACGTCGAAGCCCGTGGAATCCGCCAGGGAGCTGACTTTAGCCAGGACGTCCGCGCGCTTGTCGGGTGAAGCTGGCTCTACGCCGGGGCGCATGCCCTGCATCATATCATCGACTTTGCGCTGCAGGACCTCGTCCTGCGGCATCTCCCTCTGCTGCTTAACCACCTTGGGCATTGTTTAAAACCCGGAAGGGATGTTATATATATCTCTACAATATTGTTTTACCCTATGGATTCTGTGGGGCTGGTGTTGGGGAGCGAGGGCAGCCGGTGTGAGATGCATGTTACCTCCGAGTTGGTTGAGGTGGGGAGCATACTCCGCATAGGCGACGCCTACGGCATCGTCGCCGGCATGAGATACCGGGAGGATGACAAAATCGGCGGCCGCCACCGGCTCACGGCGTCGATACAGATTTTCGGCGAGAAAACAGATTCCGGTGTGAGGGCGATTAAGAAGCCTGTTGAACCGCACAGCAAAGCCTACCCCGCCTCAAAAGACGAGTTGGAGTCTCTGCTCCACTGCCTGGATGAAATCAGCTTCGGCGTCGTCCATGGGACGAATGCGAGGGCGCTGGTAGACGGCGGCGAATACGACAGACACACCGCAATACTGGCTTCGACGGGGGCGGGGAAGAGTTTTCTGGCAGCCAACCTCATCAAGGAATTCAGTCTCAAAGGACTGCCGGTGTTGGTGGTGGACACCCACGGAGAGTTCCAGCGGCTCCTGTCCCAGATAAAGACGGACACGCCGCTGGACGTTGAAGTCCACACCGTGGGGAGGGAGCGACAGGGTTTCCAGCGGTTCACCATACCCGTGTCCACGCTGACGTGCAGCGACTTCACCCACTTCACGTCGCTGAACGAGAACCAGGTGAGCGCGTTGGACATGGTGTTGAACCGCGTATACAATGCGAAGGGCGAGCACTACACCATAGACGATTTGGTGAAGGCCTGCGGCGAACTCTCTGATGAGGCTGCGCAGGGGACCGCGAAAGTCCATGAGGAAACCGCCAAAGCCCTTGAACGCAGGATAAGGTCGCTGCGGAACGTGTTCAAAAACATCTTCGACCTCGAAGGCACGGACTTGAACCGGCTGATACAGCCGTACCGTATCACGGTGATAGACACGTCGCTTTCCACGCAGGGTGTTCGTCAGAGCGTCGTATCCTATATCTGCAAGAAGCTGCTGGACGGCCGCATAAACAAGAAACACTCCCTCGACGGGAAATCCATAGACTATGAGGTGTTGCTGGTTGTTGAGGAAGCCCATAACTATGCGGGCAGCAGCCTCGGGCACAGCTGCAAACGCCAGCTCCAACGCATCGCATCGGAGGGCCGGAAGTTCGGCGTCGGGCTGCTGGTTGTCAGCCAGAAGCCGAGCAAGATAGACGAGGAGATACTGTCGCAGTGTAACACGGGAGTGTACATGCACATCACCAACCCCCGCGACAAAGACCACATCCGCCGGAGTTTCGAGAGCATAAACGATGAAATCATCAGCGAACTCGACAGCCTGGCGGTGGGGGAATGCATCATCACGGGAGCGATGGTGAAGCTCCCCTTCCTGCTGTGCACGGTCGACGAAATAGACGTGCCCGTGAAGCGGGAGAGCAAGCTCCGGTTCGAACGGAAGAAGAATGTGAAATCCGGAGGATTCGACTACGTGTGAAGGCGTTTAACCCAGTAGCTGCCTTCAAGAATCCTGTCACCTTCACAGGATGGGATTCTCAACATAACATCCTCTTTACCGTATCCTGTCCTTTCATAGGGTGCTGTGAAGTTCTGCCGGACGATGTCGTCTGATATGAAACCCCCGGCGTATGCGTTGTCTTCGCGTATCTGCTGGTCGCTCATCGCCACCACCGCCTTGAACCCCGTGAAGCGGGCTATGGTCTCCACCGTGGACAGAAGCTGCGTCTGCCATCTCTTATACCGTCTTCTCATCTGGTTGCTCAGTTTCCAGTAGCTGTTTGACACCTGAGGATACTGTATCAGCAGCGCGGGCCCGTCCTCGAACACACAGGGTAGGACGTCTATTTTAGCCAGCGCCCCCGGCGGGAAGTTAACCCCATGCCCCGGCTTCACATCATCCAGGGGGGCCAGTTCGCCGCCCTTGTACATGGACTCCGGAGTATGTTTGGGTAGCCCCTCCTCTTTTTGAAACTCGGCTCCGAAGCGCAGCCGCTCCTCCGGGTGGGGGAACACCAGGACTTCATGGACTCCGCCGGCAAACGAATCCCCCTCCAGCGGGAGTTTGATTTCGTGGGCCCGCAACACCGTTTCCACATAGTCTCCGCCGCGCCGCCACTCCATCCGGAAGCCGTCGGCCGAGCCCTTGAACCGCTCCAGCTTCTCCAACAGCGTGCCTTCGGAGAGACGGTGTTCGAACGGCCCGTAAAGCCGCACGTCGATTTCCGGCTGCATTTCACGCGGCCTGGTGGCGGAGCCCATGTTACATATTATATAGGATGTCCCCGAATATATGATGGTTATGGACTACCACCCCCATGAAGTGAAGGTGCTGAAGGCGTTGAAGAGGGAGTCCACTCCAGGGAAGGTTGCGGAAGCCACGGGCCTCCCCGTCGACGCGGTGCTGCGCGCCACCTCATGGCTGAAGACCAAGGAACTGGTGGACGTGTCCGAGAAAGTCACCGAGGACGTGCGACTGGGGGGTGAAGGCATGGAGTACGTGGAGGAGGGGCTGCCGGAACGACAGCTTCTTGAGGTGATAGGCGACGGAATGCCTATGTCGGAGCTGAAGAAGAAGGCCGACAAGAAGGCGTTCGCCATAGGGTTCGGGTGGCTGCGGAGGAAGAAACAGGTTAACGTGGAGGACGGTGTCGTCAAGGCCGTCGACAAAAAAAAGACCGGCGACGAGCTGCTTCTGGAGAGGATAAAAGACGGAGTCAACACCGGCGACTTAAGTGAGGGGGAGTTGGGGGCGCTGGAGCTGCTGAAGGGCAGGCAGAACGTTGTGGAAACATCGGAGGTTAAGGAGATACTGTTGAAGCCGACCAACAGGGGCCTGAAGGTTGCCGGCGAAGTGGAGGAAGACGACAGGATTTCGCAGCTGACTCCGGAGATTATTGTGAAAGGCGAGTGGAAGAGAGGGTTCCGCCCCTACGACACCTCCGTGTATGTGAGGCCGCAGCCTCCGGTGAGGAAGCATCCGCTGCGGCGTGAGATAAACCGGGTGAGGCGTATTTTCACGTCCATGGGGTTCGAGGAGATCACCGGGCCGCTGGTTGAATCCGCCTTCTGGAACTTCGACGCGCTGTTCCAGCCGCAGGACCACCCAGCCAGGGACATGCACGACACATTCTACCTGAAAAACCCCGACAGGGTGGATATCGAAGGATTCGACGAGCTTAAAGGCGAAGTGGGGGAAACCCATGAAAACGGCGGCACAACCGGCAGCACGGGGTGGGGCTACAATTGGGATGAGGAAACCTCCCGGCGGACTCTTCTCCGCACCCACACAACCGCAGTAACAGCCCGCCACCTGTACAGGATACGGGGGATGGAGTTGCCGGTG
This sequence comes from uncultured archaeon, assembly GCA_964587725.1. Taxonomy (GTDB): domain Archaea; phylum Altiarchaeota; class Altiarchaeia; order IMC4; family SCGC-AAA252-I15; genus WJMO01. Next base: position 4,711 of record CAZPLO010000016.1, on the reverse strand, counting down.
AAGGTGTTCTGCATAGGGAAGGTGTTCCGGAACGAGGCAGTCGACTACAAGCACCTGCCGGAGTTCTACCAGGTCGAAGGCATCGTCGTCGACCCGTCCGTGAACTTCCGGAACCTCCTTGGCATACTGAAACAATTCTACAATGAGATGGGATTCGACAAAATACGGTTCCGCCCCGGCTACTTCCCCTACACGGAGATGAGCGTCGAACCCGAAGTGTATTTTGAGGAGCGGGGGGAGTGGATTGAGCTCGGCGGCGCTGGCATATTCCGCCCCGAAGTCGTGAAACCCCTCCTCGGCAGGGACGTGCCGGTGCTGGCGTGGGGCCTAGGGTTAGACCGCATCGTAACGTTGAAGCTAGGGTTGAACGACATACGCGAACTCTACTTGAGCGATTTGGACTGGCTTAAACAGAACTAGGCCCATCCCATTTCCGGGTGGGCTTGTCCTTCATCCGCAGCTTCTTCCGGTACAGGTAGATGGCCGCCGCCAGCAAAGCAATAGCAGCCACGGCTATCAGGTAGGGTGTGTAGTCCACCTTCACCCCCACCGCGGCCTCAGCCGGCTCGTATCCGTAGAGGTCCGCCTGCAAAAACCATTCGCCTGCCGTGTCAGCCTCCAGGGTCAGACGGCCGGCGTCGTCTGTGGAGGACACCATGGTTTCCCCACCCGGCTTGGTCACCCTGACCAGGGATTTAACCCCTTCGCCGCCCGCAGTCACCCTCACTTCCAATGCACCGTCTTTGACGATTTCAGACGGCGCAGACAACGTCAGAGAACCTGATGTGCACATGATGCAGGGGCCGCCGCAGTCCACGTCCTCTTCACCTTCGTCGAGGACTCCGTTGCCGCAGCTGCACGGCAGGCAGGGGCCGCCGCAGTCCACAGCTTCCTCGTTCTCGTCCAATGCGTTGTTGCCGCAGTGAGAGGGGGCTACGACGAACGTGGTTGAGTTGACGGCCTTGTCTTCCGCGTTGTCCGTGCATTCTATGACGCACGACCAGACGCCGTATGGGGTGTTTCTGCCCAGGTAGAATCCTGCTAAGATGGAACCGGAGGTAACAGACTCCTGTTCCGCGACCAGGAAGCTACTGTCCCTCTGCTGTATGTATCCGCCGTTCGACCGCATCCCTATGAAGGCCTTCTTAGACCTCAGATCCACGTAGCTGTTACGGTCCTCCACCACCCCCACACACCACACCACGTTCGAGGAATCTGACTTCACAACGGAGGTCGCGTGGAGGCTGTGGGTCGAGGGTTTGGCGTTGACTATCTTAACCTCCACGTCGGTCAGCTGGGCGGAGGCGGTTGAGAGTAGGAGTAGGAGCAGGGACATGGTCAGAGGCCGCTTGAAATCCATTTTTAGACACCCCAGGCTGTTTTTATAATAGTATTGGTGTTATATAAACCTCGACGAACGCCGCCAGGAACAGCACGAACAGTGACAGGAACACCAGGTCTATGGAGTCCAACACCACCCGCCAGAAGCTTCTGCTGCGGTAGTGGTGGCAGACCACCGCCACCGATATTATGCCGCCTGCGAGGGCGCCGAGGAAGTAGCTCGCCACCTCTGGCAGCCCGTGGACCAGGTATGTGAGTCCGACTGGGAGGGCGGTGAAGTAGTTGACGAGGGCGTTGCTGTGGCCGAGTTCGGCGAGCGTCTGCATGGCTGTGCGGGTGACGTTGCCTATGGCGACGCCTATCACTGACGCGTTCCACGCGAGTATGAATATGGCGCCCGCCCCGTAGAGGAAGCTGAAGAGTATGCAGAATGCTAGGACGCGGACGTTGTTCTGGATTATGAGGATGAGCTTGCCTTCCCTCGACACCGCCGAGCCGGTGGGGTTTATTCTCGCCGACAACGCGTTTATGGTCTCCATCTGGCTGCTGCAGGCTTTGTTGACCGTGGCTTCCGGCAGGAAGGTGAACCAGAAGCTGTAGGACAGCGCCATACCCACGAACAGGTAGAGGAAGAACCACAGTATGTGCATGTGCTCCTTCATCAGCTTGCTTTCCCCGCATATTCTGCAGTCTTTTTCTTCCTCGCACTGGATGGCCCTGTACATGACGACAACGAGGGGTATGGTGGTGAGGAATATGCCGGCTATGCTCGCGTACTTCCCGAACACGTACAGGCCCAGGAACAAGCCGATGGTGGAGTACGCGAACCCCACGAAGAGCATCCGTATAGGGTGTTGCTCCCACTTGTCTGGAACAACGATGCTCTCCAAGACCATGATATGTTATTCAGCGGACTATAAGAAATATCAACTGTTTAAAGGTTTTTCAAAACTGTTTAAACAAAATTCAAAACAGTTTAAACTAAAGAATATTTAATAAGAATAAGGATTTATATAGTAAGATAAATAATTAATTATAATAATAAATTTTTATTACAACAGATAGGATATTTTTTATTAAAATCGAAGCATTTAAGTATACTATATAATATTTAATAGAAGGGTCGGTGGCTGTATGGTGCGGCTATAATGTTTTCGGAGGTATTGGCGGCCGTCGGCGCCAAGGGTTCAGCTGAAATTCTCGAACAGCTTAGAAGTGGGCGTCGCCGACCCAGCGAACTAACGAAATCCTCCGGCGTATCGGAACCCACAGCATACAGTAGACTGAAGAGCCTGCACGACGCAGGCGTCATAGAAGCCTGCATCATAAGAGAGAACGGTCGAACACACAAGGGCTACCGGCTCACCGACGCAGGCGAGGAGCTGGTCAAACTATTCAGCGGAGGGACAGCGTGAAAACTAAACTACTCCTGCTGACGGCGATGCTGCTCCTGCACACAGTGTCTGCTGTGAACGACGAAGGCAACTTCACCCACCTGAATATTACATCATCCACACCCTACGACAGCCTCATAGTATACTACAGCTTCGACTACAACCAATCACAGAACACCCACGACTACTCTAGCCACCAATACGACGGCACATTCTCCGACGGAGTGGAGTACACCATCCAGGGACTCTATTCAGGCGGCTGCCTGTTTGACGGGAGAGGCGGCGGCTCCACCATAGACACGGGATACGACGACCAATTCAACCTCTCCACGGCTTTAATATGGGTTAACACGACCACCGGAGTGATACAGGGGGACAGGTTCTTCGACTGTGGCACCGGAGGGTTGGAGGCAACCGTCATAAACACCAACGGATTTAGCTGCAACTTTAACGGGTTGAGCACTCCAACCGTCAGCGTGTCGAACGGGCTGATAGACGTGGGCGTATGGCAGCAGATAGGGTGCGTATACAATGGAACACACATTGGCATCATAAAAAACGGGAGTATAGTAGCCTCCGAGCCGACCAGCGGAACGGTCACCGACGGCTCCAGCGCACTGCTGATAGGGAGGACCGACATCGACTCCGTCAACGGGACAGTAGACGAGTTCATGTTCTTCAACAACGCCCTAACACCCGCCGAACTACAGGCCATATACGAAAACCAGTCGTTAAGGTTCGTGGATTCTGGGAACAGGACCTACAAACCCGATAACATATCAGACGGACATAACAGGGTCAACGCCACGGTAGACATGGAAAACCTGCTGGGAAGCAGCATACGCGGTAGGATTGGGCAGATAAACGACTCCGTCAACGACGGCCTGGTCCTCTACATGCCGTTTGAATGGGGGCGGGCGTGGGACATAAGCGGGTACGACAGGGACGGGAGTGAATCGTTCACCGGCGGAGCCGTGAGCGGGTGGAATTCCACCGGCGGATTGAACGACACGGGAGCGTATGTTTTCGACGGTAACGGAGACTACATACAGGTGGACGACGCCGGTTTGAAGACTGTTCCAACAGGCAATTTCACCATCTGTTTCTGGGCTAAAAGCCAGTACGGAAGCAACAACGGCTACCTGATAAACCATGTGGGGTTGAGTTTTTCAGGGACAGACGACCTCAACCTCTACCCCTACGGAGACTACAGCACGGGTTTAGGGGCGGGGGAGGGGTTCAGGGTGTTTTGGAGGGACATGGGAGACACCATACTGCAGGAGACGAACGCAGGCAACCCGAGGAACGCATATGAATGGCACCATTTCGTGATGACCAACGTCGACCAGACAAACCAGACCATCTACGTTGACGGTGTTGCAGTCGACTCAACCAATGAAACCGGTTCGGAAGGTCCTTTTGAAGACTACTTTGAGGTAGGCGCGTACGAGCAGACCACCCAGAACTTCAACGGCTCAATAGACAACGTCAGAGTCTACAACAGGTTTTTGACGATAGATGAGATAACGGCAATCTACAGGAACGAAAGCGGCGAACACAACCACATATACTACACAGACTACATGAACCTGACGGACGGAGTGAACCAATTCAACATCTCAGACGAAGCAGACTACGTATTCTTGGACACCGAGTTCACAGCCGGAGACAACCAGTTCTACACGCCGATACTAGAGAACAACATCACATTAGAGCCGTTCTCTGAAGAACCCCCTGAAGGCATCTGCGACACCGGCACCTATACGAGCACCTGCTTCCTCAGCCACATACACAACTTCACCGACGGCGAGGTGCTGTCGATGAACAACCTCGTAATACAGTCCGCCGGCGCCATAATGAACACCTCATTCATAGACAACCACGGAGCCTCACTGTGGCTGAACTTGAGCGGAAACCTCACCGTCTTGGGAAACATCACCGGCGGAAACATCACCATAACAGCGGAAAACGTGAAC
>CAZPLO010000015.1:0-31536 GCA_964587725.1 uncultured archaeon | reverse complement strand
AGCGGCACGTGCTGTGCCACAGCGACCGACAAACGGGAGTTCAAATCTCCCCCCCAGCTACTGTTTTTCTCCTTCACCCGCCTATATTATGCTATGTCTAAGCTGCGCAGGGGTTTCCGGCAGGGCGGTCAGGAACCTCCCGAGCCTGTTTACTTCACCGGCGGCCTGCGGGATGCGGGCGACCACATACGCGGAAGCCTTGATGTGGAGGTGCTGGAGCCGGGACAGTCCGGTTTGGGTGATAAACTCGGTGAATACATCCGGCTGAGATACGGCAGGCGCCCCGAATCCGGTTCCAGGGTTTTCCAGCAGAGCATATCCGCCGCGATGGTTGAGCGGATGAAGACCGTCCCCATGAGGTTCGCGCTCCTACGTTACATGGGAGGGGATGTGATGACCCCCGACCAAGAGATACTGGTGAAGTCTGACTCGGTTACGGCCGTTAACTCGTCGAAGCAGACGTTCGTCTACCCCCAGGAATACTTTGCGGGACTGCTTGAGGCCGAGGATAAATACTCGATGGACGAGTTGACGGCGGCTGTCATGTCCCCCAACTCCCCCCACCGGTTCAGGGGGTTCACCGAAATAGAGAACCTGGCAGAGGGTCCGTTGAAGCCCGGCAGGGGTGTGGGTTTCCTGCTTCTCGCGTTGGTGAGAGAGGATGTGCGGGGCATAGGTTTGTCACAGAAGCTACTCGCAGGCGTCCTACGATACTACCGGGACCGGGTCAGGGTACCCTATGTGTTCGTCTACGGCAGAGTCCCCGGTTTAGGCGCCGACGATGAAGCAGCCAATGAGTTCAGGGACCATGGGGTGGTGCGGGCTCCGACCCTGAACCGTTACCTCCGACGGACGATGGAGGAAGGCGGCGACTGGGGCGTCGGCCTGCACAAGAAAGCGGGTGCGCACATAATCTGCGGCCTCCCGGATTCGGTGCGGGACAAGGACAGCCTCAACTGCGGATACCTGGGAGCATATGATTTAAAAACAATTTAAACATTGTTCAACCACTGGTTTTTTGCGTTTTCAACAGTATTTAAGGCCGAAATACCGTATTCTAATAAGACGATGGCAGTCGAGAAGGCAGCAGCCAGGCAGGCTCTAACGCCTGAGCAGAGGGAGAGCTTTCTTAAAATAGCAGCCGACCCCAACATGGCCTTGGCCGTCTTTGACGGCGGCAGCATGTACGGGTTGGTTGGCAAGGAAATCAAAGACCCTGGGCAGCTTAAACCCGGCAGCAGGATAACGTCGGCGAGTGCGTCAGGCCCCCAACTGTCTGTTGATGTCTCACAGAATCCGAAGCTTGCAGAGGAATTATTCGAAACGCGCAGGCTGGGTCAGGCGGCCGCCGACCCGGAGGACAGGACACTCCACGTCGGCATCGTGAGAGACGGTAAAACCCAGGTGTTGGGCACACTCAACGATCAACTCACGAGCCCCGGCCTGGACTCCGAAGAAACATCCATCCTCGTAAACAGAGGGGAAGAGTTCACTCAAGTTGATTCGGCGGTGAAGAAAACCCTCGTTGATGTCAGGAGAAGGGCTAAGGGTGATGAGTTGCCTAAGCCGGTTGATGTGGGAGCGCGGATGGGGGAAGAACAGCCAGCAGAAAAGGAACCAGCCCCCGCTGAGGCTCCGAAGCCGGGTGAAGCCGCTGAAGAGGAGGTCTCCCCCGAAGGTGAGAGGCGTGCGGGAGCATCCCTCACGTCCCTGGAGGATTTCAAAGGCAGACGTCTGCTGGGGAGGTCGCTGCTGACGGAAGACAACTTCACCGAAGCCATTAAAGCCTCCCGCGAGATGGCTGACAGCTACCGTGGCGAAGACGGGTTGATAGTCTTCAACCGCATGGTGGATGACCTGGCGGGCGGGGATGAAGGTCGGCGGGCGAATGCGGAGCGGGAGGTCTACTTGTTCGCCAACTCATACGCTAAGGCGCTGCTGGAGGCGGCGGCGGGCGAAAAGGGGGACGGGAGAAGTGCGCTGCTTAACGAGGCTGAACAGCTCGCCGACTCCCTCATAGGGCGTGCGGGAGGGTCCGGCGATGAGATACTCAAAGAAGCCCGTGAGTCCAAGGAAATAGACTTCCGCGGCAACTCGGATGAGGTCATGAACTCACTTGCACAGGGATGTCACATAAAGGCGGTGGCTCGGGCGAGGGGCGGAAAATACGAAACAGGGTATTCGATCGCTGCAACCAATGTGGCAGTCCAAACCGGCAACAGACGCCTGCAGGCTGTTTCACTCGGTCAGCTCGCATACAACACCAGACACGGTGCTGAAGAAGGCGGTGTACTGGACGAGGAACAAGCGAAGAAGATCAGAGGTTACCTGGGCGACTCCATCAGATTATACGGCGACAACGCGGTACTACACCACAACCTCAGCGTGTTCGAGAAAAAATACGGGCCTGGTGAGGATGCAAAGGCGGAGGCGGAGAGAGCCAAGGAGAAACTGGACGAAGGCAAACTATACTACTCCAGGCGGGAGAAACAGATTATCGAGAGAAACTGGTCGAAGCTCACAGGCCAAAAAATAGAGGAAACCGAAGGAGGAAAACCGTCTACAGGCGCGGTCGGCGGCCCAACGGAAATAGATGAGGGAGAAGGTCCCCGCGTAGAAACCCACTCCGAAGCAGAGGAGCCCGCCGCAAAGCAGAAGCCGGCATCAAAACAGTCCGATGGAGAGAGGGTGTTAAGCCTCTATCTTACGCGCCAGCTGCTCTCTGAAAATCCTGAGGTAGCGGAGCGGGGCCGTAGGATGATTGCGCTGGTGAAGGCGGTAGCGTCCGGCAAAACACCGCCATCCGACGTTGGAGGCGTGTCCACCGACTCACTGAAAGACCGTGAAATACAGGATTTCCTGGAAAAAACAGGCTCACGCAGTGGATACGCCAAGGCAGTTAATCCCGTGCTCAAGGAATCCGGTGAGACCCGGGAAAAGTACTTAGACCCTGCCAAGCAGCTGCTAGAACACCTGTACCCCCCAAAAAAGGCGGCTGAGAAGGCGCCCGCCGAAACCGAGGAATCACCACAACCGCGGGAACGCAGGGAAGAGACGTCCGACGAGGAGACGGCTAGGAAGCGCATAAGGCTGTTGTATGCGGCGGTGTCAAGCGATTCTGGAGAGGTACAGGCCATCATGAACTCCTCCGAAGGCAATCCGGCGGATGAATGGATTAACCGGGGGCTGTCGCAGCCCGAAACACCCGCCGGCAGAGCCGTGTCGAAGACGTTCGAACAAATGGAGGATGAGCTGATGGGTAACCTGAATAATAAAGCGGGTGAAGAAGGCAAATCCCCCGCCGAACTCGTACTCGACCGTGTCACGGCTGTTGAAGACCCGGATGCGCAACGGGAGTACGCGAAACTGGCGTCGGACATGTTGGACAAGAGACTGGGGCGCACATTCAACAAACAGGAGAGGGAGCGGTTCCGGTCGCTGGCCGGTGAGAAAATGTCCGACGAGGAGAAGGCCAGGCGCAGGCTCGCACTGATGCACACCATGTCGTCGCCGAGCGAGGACAGGCGGGCTGAGCTGATAAACCAGTCCCTTGATGGAGGGGATGCTGCTGTGTGGATTAGGAACATGCACGAGCAGCAATTCGTCGGCAGGGACGGAGAAAAACACAGCGGTAACGGCATGTCCTACGACGAAATAGAAGAGAGTGAGTGGGCTATGCAGGCCAATCGTTCGTCACCCGAGGACGCAGCCAGGAAGCTCTTCACCGTGGTTGCCGCCGTCAAAGACGGCGCTGAAAGGAAAAAGTATGCGCAGGCCGCGCTGAGCCTGCTGCGGCGCCAAACCCATGGAGTCTACGATAATGAGGAGTTGAGGAGGGAGCTCGTCGAATCCGTGGGCATGCGTATTCGGGAGTCCTAGGAGTAGCGCTTTTTTATTCCCTGATTCGCTTATATTTGGACTTGGTTTCATAGTTTTATCCTAAGGTGATTGGAAGATGTTGGTTGTCATGACGGGCGTGCCGGGCGTGGGGAAGTCCACGGTGGTGCGGAAGGCGTTCGAGAAGGCCGAAGAAAAAGGCGTTGAAATAGACTTTGAGCTGGTGAACTTCGGAGACCAGATGCTGAAGGCCGCGCAGGCGGAGAAATTGGTGGAACACCGCGACGAGATGCGGTCGCTGCCGGTGGAGAAGCAGCGGGATATACAGAAGAAGGCCGCCCAGGAGATTAGGAAACAGGCGGACGAGAGAAACCTCATCCTGGACACGCACGCCACCATCGAAACCCCCCTGGGTTTCATTCCGGGGATGCCTGAGTGGGTGCTCCGCGAACTGAAGCCCGACGTCATCGTGGTGTTGGAGAGCAGGCCGCAGGACGTCAACAAATTCAGAAAAAAAGACATCGGAGACGACTTCAGACGGCGTGAACTAGACAACCTCGAAGGCATAGAACGCCACCAGAGCGTCAACCGAAGCATAGCGGTGGCGTACTCCGTGTTCACGGGGACGCCGATAAAAGTCATATGGAAGCCCGACGGCACGCTGCCGCAGGCGGCTGAAACCCTCTTAGGGGTGTTGAGTGGTTTAAGTGGTGTTTGAGTTAACGGCGGCCGGACAGACCATCGGATTGATTTCGGTCGGCATGACCCTGATGAGCTCCCTCGTCCGCCACGTGGTGTTGGACAAGGAGAAGCTCCGCGAGCACAAGGAGAAAATCAAGGAATGCCAGGCCAGGGTCAAGGAGGCTCAGGAGAAGAAGGACGTCAAAGGCATGCAGAAGCATCAGAAGGAGATGATGTCATGCAGTATGGAGCAGATGAAGCACTCCATGAAGCCGATGATATTCACCATCATACCCTTCTTCCTCGTGTTCGGGTGGATACGCGGAACATACGGGGAACTCGGCGCCGCATACAACGTCACAGTCACAGACCACCTGCCCGCGGGGGTGGAGTTCACAAACATCGACGCAGGCGAACTCGGCAGATACATAGAGTCCGAGAGGGCTGTGGAGTGGAACTGGAGCCGACTGGGCGCAGGCGAGGGCGCCGAGGCGGGGGTCAGACTGTCTTCCGGCGCCACAGACTACGATGTGAGACGCTCCCCCACGGAGGTGGAATACACGCTCCGCAACGGAACAACCATGCAGTATACGCTGCCCGGCGGCGCAGGCATGGTCTCCGTCAACAAGACGGGGGGAATGATAGAGGAAGGCGGCATAAGCTACGGCGTGTCTGTCAGGAACACGGGCTCCAACCACGTGGTCACATTACTCGGCCTCAACCTGGGGTGGTTCGCGTTCTACTTCATATGCTCGTTCGCGTCGTCGATGATATTCAACAAAATATTAGGTCTCACGTAAAAGAGGTTGAAGATGGTTGAACCAAGGAAGAGAAGCAGGTCTGCTAAGAAGGTCAAGCGCAGGACCCCGGGCGGCGGGACGGCAACCCATTTCCGCGGCAAGAAACACGGGAAACCGGTGTGCGGGAGATGCGGTAAGAAGCTGTCCGGAGTCGCATCGGACAGGCCCTCCCAGGTGAGGAACCTCACCAAAGGCGGGAAACTGCCGGCTAGGCCGTACGCGGGCACCCTCTGCTCCGACTGCCTGGACTCCCTGGTAAGGTACGTGACCCGCATGGAGGTGAAACACTCCGTCCCGGAGTACGGCGACCTTCAGGTGGAACGCGACCTCACCCTGGAAAAGTACCTGCCCCGGGGATGGTGGGGTGAGGTGTCGTCCGGGAAGGTGAGGAAGTCCAAGCCCAAAAGCAGACCCAAGAAGAAGGCTAAAAAGAAGTCCGAGTGAAGATGATAGTCACGGTCGGCGGCTCAGCAGCATCGGGGAAGTCGACGCTAGCCAAGGCGCTGGCGGACGAACTAGGATTCACCCATCTGTCAGCCGGCAAGGTCATGCGGGACATGGCCGCCGAACAGGGGTTGACGCTGTTGGAGTTCTCAAAGTACGCCGAGGAACATCCGGAAGTCGACCGCGAAATAGATGAGCGGCAGAAGAAAGCCGCCACTGGAGACTGCGTCGTGGACGGCCGCCTGTCTAGGTATTTCCTAGGCCCGGACTTGAGCATCTGGCTGACGGCGCCTGCTGACGTCCGCGCAGCCCGCGTGCTCGAACGGGGGGAAGAATACGGGAGCGTCGAGGAAGCCAGGGAAGACATACTGGCCCGCGACGGCAGCGAACGCAGACGCTACCTCGAATACTACGACATAGACTTAAGCGACCTCACAGCATATGACCTGGTGTTGAACACCGGCACATTCAACATACCGGAGATGACGGCGGTGGCACTGAAGGCGGTTGATTCTTTAAGGAAATAGATTAAAACATTAACATGGCGGAAGACCTGATGCAGCGGCTTCTGGCGATGGCTAAGATGACCGGCGACTACATGGCCATACTGAAGACCATCGAAGACGAGGAAGCCGAGCACCTGGACGACCACATGCTCTACGTCGTCAAGGGCTGGGCGTTCACCAACCTGGGTGAATACGACCGCGCAGCCGACGCGTTCGACCGCGCCCTGGAACTCAACCCGGAGTCGGCGTGGGCTTACTACCGCGTCGGCGAACTCATGACCCTGCAGGATAAGCATGATAAGGCTGTCACAGCGTACGACATGGCGGCCCGGCTGAAACCACACCGCCCGGGCTTCTGGATAAGCAAGGGGAACGCGGAGGAGGAGCTGGGCAGAGTCGACGACGCACTCCAATCCTACGAGAACGCGGTAAAAAACGGCGACAAAACAGGCTTCGCACAGTACGGGAAATCCAGGGCGCTGGTGTACCTCGGCAGGTTCAACGAAGCCTTGGAGGCGGTCCGGGAGGCTCGTCGCCTGGCAGACGAGGAGCAGTTCCGGAAACAGGAGGAATACGTGCTCGAACAGCTCCGCCGGTAGCCTTTTATTCGAATCAACCTAATTTATAGCAATGGCTTCCCACAGAAGGGGACAGGGCGCCCTCGAATTCCTGATGACCTACGGCTGGGCGCTGCTGGTCATACTGGTGGGGCTGGTTGTGCTCTGGCAGTGGGGTCTCTTCAACATCGGCCAACGCGTGGAGCCCGGGAGCTTCGGCTTCTGGGGTCTTATGATACACGACGGCAACGACTTCGTCCTGGATTCAGCCGGGCGGCTGCAGGTCAGCGTCGTCAACACAGCCGGCGCCAACATAACGGTCGGAGAATACAACGCCACCATAGACGCGCAGACGTCGTCCGCCGACTGCGACTGCGTGATAACGCCCGGGGAAATCAGGGTTCTGGAGCTCACCCACCCCGCGTGGGCGGGGCCGTCGGGCGGCCGCTTTGAAGCCCACATGGTTATGTTATACACCGACAACCGAACCGGCGGCACGGTATACCAGAGTTCCGGCAGAATCTGGGGCAACGTGGAACTGCCCTCACCTTAGTTGCGTGCACGCCTCCCTGAACACTTCGGTCAACGTGGGATGCGGGTGTATGGTATCCGCCACCTGCCGGGCGGTCAGCTTATGCTTCACAGCCAGTGTCGCCTCCCCTATGAGGTCGGACGCGTGAGCGCCTATCATGTGGACGCCCACTATGGCTCCGGACTCGTCCACTATGACCTTGCAGAATCCGTCCCGCTCCCTCATGCACCTGGCTTTCCCGTTTCCAATGTAGTCTGAGCGCCCAACCCTCACGTCTCCTTCCGCGTCCCGTTCCGTAACCCCCACCCTCCCGACTTCGGGGAGGGTGAACACGCACCACGGCACGGTCATGAAGTCTGCTTCAGCGTCTCCGCCCATGATGTTACCCGCCGCCGTTTCCGCTCCGGCGTATGCTACGTGCGCGAGGTTCAACCCCTCCGCCACGTCACCGACTGCGTATATGTTGTCCACTGAAGTCCTCATGTGCGAATCAACCCGTATCCCGTCGCGGCCGTGCACCACGCCCACCCTGTCCAGTCCGTCGGGGAACACGGGCTTCCTCCCCACAGCCAGCAATACGACATCCGCATCCACCTGTTCTCCGCCGACGTCGACGGTCATCTTCTCCTTGTCCACCGACCCGACCTTGGTGTCGGTCACTATCTTCACGTGCTTAGACAGCATCCTGTGGACCGTCTCCGAAACATCATCGTCTTCCGCCGCCAGTACCCTCGGAAGCGCCTCAGCCAACGTGACCTCACACCCGAGCCTCCCGTAGATTCCCGCGTACTCGCACCCTATGAACCCGCCGCCTACTATGACAACCTTCCCTGGAGCCTCTGTGGCGACCGCGGCGTCGTCTCCGGAGATAACGTACTCGTGGTCTATCTCAATCCCAGGCAGTCCCGTGGGCTCCGACCCCGTCGCCACGACAATGTTCTTCGCCTCCAGGATTCTGCCCCCCACCTCTACTTCGTGGGCGGACTTCAGGCTGCCGGTTCCAGCAACGACTTCGACGCCGGCGTCCTCCAGCAGCTTCTCAACGCCCTTCCGCATCACCGCGGACACGCGGTCCCTGTGCTTGAACATGGCCTGGACGTCCGGCTCCGCCTCAGCTTTCACGCCGAGCCGCCCCGCCCGTGAGACCGTGTCATATGCCTCGCAGGCGGCGGCCAACGCCTTGGTGGGTATGCACCCCCGGTTGGTGCAGACGCCCCCCACTGAATCCTTTTCTACGACAGCCGCTTTTCCGCCGAGCCGCGCCACCTGCAATGCCGCCTCATAGCCTCCGGGGCCCCCGCCCACCACAACCGCGTCGTATTTCATCTTCTATTGTTCCACTCCGCAGTCGAATACTTGTTTGAAGCCAATTCCTCCGCCAGCCCCACTTCACTGTCCATGGGCTCCGAGTCATCTAACTCCAGCCCCAGAGCCCGTTCAAAACCTTTTCTGAAGGCCGCCGCCGCCTTACTGTATGATGTTTCCTGGTTTAAAACGTCCTCCACGGAAGTCACCCGCTCCTCCACAGCCGCTATCATCTTGTCCCTGATTTTTTCGCTGGGAACCTTCAACAGCGTGAACATTTCCTTCGCGTCCACACCCAACAGTACGGTGCCGTGCTGCAGCACGCACTTCATTTTCCGGGTCTGCGCGTTCCCGCTGATTTTTTTACCTCCTGTGACGATGTCGTTCAACGGCGCGAACCCGGCGTCCACGCCCAACAGTTTGAATCCTTCCACCAGTCCCCCGCATATGAGCCTGTAGCTTTCGAGTATGTCGTCGGGCGCCGTGTCTTCCGGCGCTATGTAACTGTACGTTAATTCACGGTCGTGGTATACTGCGCCGCCTCCTGTCATCCGCCGCACAACATCCACTCCCCTGCTCCGGCATGCGCCCTCATCCACTTCATCCGCGAGGCTCTGGAAGTAACCTATCGACACCGCCGGCGGCTTCCACGCGTAGAACCGCAGCGTCGCCGGACTTTTCCCTTCGCTCACATGCTTTAACACGCTCTCATCCAACCCCATGTTAAAGTACGCGCTGCCATATCCGGTGTCGAGGAACCTCGCATTCACCCTGCAGCCTCCAGGATTGCGTCCGTTATCGACCGGACGTCAACCCCGTATAGTTCCACGTCTTCCAGCGACTCCGTCACAACCCCGTCGACGTCCTCCACCTTCACGCCCGCTAATCTCTTCTCAAGCCGTTCTATCCCGTCTTCGGGGTGGGCGAAGAAGTCCCCGTTAACCCTCACAGACTTTAATGCAATGCCTTCATATTCCACGGTCACCTTCAGCAGCTTCCCCCCCGGAACCTTCCGCACCGTCCGCCCAATCATCATTTTAGTATTATATCCACTGTTATTATACATGGCAGGTCCATGGGGTGTCTTAGGCGGCATAGCAGCCACCCTACTCACCAAAAAAGGCGTAGAAGAAATAGGGGAAGGCCTCGACGACGGGGAAGAAGAGGAATGAAGTTACAGTTCCATGAATTCCTTGGTTGTCAGGCCTGCTTGTTTGATTATCGCGCTTAATGTTTTGACGTGTAGGTTTTTCCCAGGGTGGTTCGGGACGGTTGTCCTATCTTTTGTAACAGGGTTATACCATATCTCATGGCTCCCCTTTGCCTGGCGGTCGAATACAAACCCTGCTTTCTTACGTTTCTTTATAACGTCGGAGGCGGTGTGGGATGTTAAACGGGTCATCATCCGACGGCTACGGGAATCTCCATATCGTGGATGAACTTACTGCCTTTTTTATTCTTTGAGACCGGCAGTGGGTCACCGCATTCAATACAAGACTCTATGAGTTTTCGGGCTACGTCACGGGCTATCTACAAAGTCTCGGTTATAGTCCTACCCTGAGCCACCAACCCCCGGACACTATCGCTTGTGGCGAGATATCCACCACCGTCCAGCTCCTCAATGTGTATGTTGACTAAAACCTCGGACATTTTAACCTCTATATAACCATATGGCAGAAACATATTATAAACTAAGAAATGAATGAAATATCTAAATCCAGCAATATAATGGTGTGCGCGGGCCCCGGCTGCCCCCTCTGCACACCGTCGGGGCTGGCGTTGTTCCTGGTGGGGTTCATGGTCGTGTTCTACACGGACTGGCCGTACCAGATAATCGGGTGGCTCACCGTCGCCCTGGCGTACCTGCAGGCGATGGTGAAGATACGGTTATGACCAACGTTTCATATCTTCCGTTTAATTTTTAAATGAAAGCTATAAATTCTTCAAGGTGTCTGCGGCGTGGTAGCTGGTTCTCGCCAGGGGTTCGGACACCACCTCCTTGAACCCCTTCTCCAACGCTATCTCTCCGTATTCCCTGAACTGTTCCGGCGTCACGTATTCCTCCGCAGGCACCTGCTGTTTCGTCGGCTGCAAATACTGGCCTAGGACGAGGATGTCGCAGTCCACCGACCGCAGGTCGTCCATGGCGGACAGCACATCCCATCTGGTTTCACCCAACCCCAGCATGATAGAGGATTTGGTCTTCAATTCTTCGTCGAGCATCTTCGCCTCCGCCAGGGTCCGCAGGCTCCCGTCATAGGAGGTCCTACCATCCCGGATGTGCTGCAGCCGCCGCACAACCTCCAGGTTGTGGGCTAATACGTCCGGCCCCGCCTTCACCACAGCCCTCAGTTCACTGCCGACGTAGTCGGGTATCAGCGCCTCAACCTTCGCGCCCGTCCCCTTCACCGCCCGTATGCAGTCTGCATAATGGCCGGCGCCCTTGTCCGGCAGGTCATCACGGTCCACGGAAGTCAACACCACGTATTCGAGGCCCAGCTCCCTCACCGCGTCGGCTAGACGCTGCGGTTCATCGCCCTCGACAGATTCTCCTTCACTGCCGTTTTTCACGGCGCAGAAACCGCAGTTCCTCGTGCACACGCTGCCGAGTATCATGAACGTTGCTGTTCCCGCGCCCCAGCACTCCCCCCGGTTGGGGCAGCGGGCCTCCTCACATACTGTGCGCAGGCCGTGCTTCTCCAGGACCTTTTTCACGCGTGCGAAGTCGCCTTCGCCGCCGACCCTCACCTTAAGCCAGTCCGGCTTCACGTTCTCACCTGGTTCCACTGCAGCACCGGCTTCCTGGCGGCGAGGGTGTCGTCTAACCGGCGCACCGGCGTGTCGTGCGGCGCAGTCTTCACAACATCCGGCTCTTCCTCACACTCCCCAGAAATCTTTATCATGATGTCCGCGAATTCGTCCAGCGTAGCCTTGCCCTCCGTTTCCGTAGGCTCTATCATCATCGCCTCCTCCACAATCAACGGGAAATAGATGGTGGGTGCGTGGACTCCATAATCCAACAGTCGTTTGGCGATGTCGAGTGTGTGTACGCCGTGTTCGTGTGCCTGCCTTCTCCCTGACAGCACGAACTCGTGCATGCACGTCCTGTCATAGGGGAGGTCGTAGTGTTTCTTCAGCCGCTCCTTGAGGTAGTTGGCGTTCAACACCGCCTGCGCGCTCGCATCCCGCAGCCCCGGCCCGCCCAAAGCCTTCATGTAGGCGTAGGCCCGCACCATCACTCCAAAATTGCCGCAGGCCGCTCTCACCCTGCCGATGCTTTTAGGCCTGCCGTCATCCAGGCGGTAGACGCCGTCTTCCTCCACCACCCTGGGAACCGGCAGAAACGGCTCCAGCCGCCCGTTCACGCCCACGGGCCCCGAACCGGGTCCGCCGCCGCCGTGGGGCGTCGCGAACGTCTTGTGCAGGTTCAGGTGCACGATGTCGTAGCCCATGTCGCCGGGCCGCGCCCAACCCATTATCGCGTTCATGTTCGCGCCGTCATAATACACGAGACCTCCTCTTTCATGCACTACCTCGGTTATCTCGCATATGTTTTCGTCGAACAGTCCCAGGGTGTTGGGGTTCGTCAGCATCAGTCCGGCGACGTCCCCGGTCATGTGTTCGCGGAGGTCGTCGAGGTCCAGGTCTCCTTTTTCGTCGGACTCCGTGACTATGACGTCGTATCCGCAGTATGCTGCGGACGCGGGGTTGGTGCCGTGGCTGCTGTCTGGCACGATAATCTTACCCCGTTTTTCGCCTCTGTCTTTGAAGTACGCCTTAATCAGCATTATGCCCGTGAGCTCCCCGTGGGCTCCTGCGGCGGGCTGCAGGGTGTACGCGTCCATGCCCGTTACCTCACAAAGCATTCTTTCGAGGTCGTGCATCACCTTCAACACCCCCTGCACCTGTTCACTGGATTGCATGGGGTGTATGTCCGCGAACCCAGGCAGACGCACAGCCTTCTCACTGACCTTTGGGTTGTATTTCATCGTGCATGAGCCGAGCGGGTAGACTCCGGTGTCGACCCCGTAGTTGAGTTTGCTCAAGTTCGTGTAATGCCTGACGACGTCAACGGCTGAAAGCTCCGGGAGACTAATGTCTGTACGTTTTATGCCATCAGGTATTCCGGGTTCGACGTCAACGTCGGGCTCCGGCGGGAGAACCCCGGCCCTTCCGGGAACGCTCAGTTCCTTCAGCGTCTTCACCGAAGCACCTCCGCCACCCGGTCCAGGTCTTCTCTCCCCTGGAGTTCGGTGGTGCAGAACAGCATGCCGCCGTCGACTTCCAGGCCCGGCGTCACCCCCGCATCCCGTATTCTGTCTGCTGTGCCGTCGGGGCAGTCCATGAGGAACTCGTTGTAGAACGGCTTATCATACCTCAGCTTGAAACCCTTGATTCTGGACAGCTTCTCCATCAAGTACACTGCGTTCAAGTGACTCCTCAGCGCAACCCGCTTCAGCCCCTCCGGCCCCAATAATGCGAGGTGTACTGCGGCGGCTATGCCGCAGAGGCTCTGCGACGTGCAGATGTTCGACGTCGCCTTCTCCCTTCTTATGTGCTGTTCCCGCGCCTGCAGCGTCAGCGCAAAACCTCTTCTGCCGTCTTCGTCGACTGTTTCACCCACCAGGCGGCCGGGCATATCCCGCACATACTTCATCTTGGACGCGAATATGCCCAGCGACGGCCCCCCGTATGAGACGGGGTTGCCGAACGCCTGTCCTTCGCCGACAGTGATATCCGCCTTGGGGGGTTTCACCAGCCCAAGCGACGTCGGCTCCACTATGCATGCAATGGACACGACATCCTTATAGCTTCCAACATTCTCCAGTATGCCGTAGTAGTTGGGTGTCTGAACAACGACTGCGGATGTTTGGTCGTCCGCCTTCAGCTGGGACATACCGTCTTCTGAATCCGCAACCTCCAACGTGAGGTCGCCCGCCTCACAGTATGTTTTGAGCACCTGTATGTAGTGGGGGTGCAGCGTATCCGATACCACTATCCTCTCTTTGCCGTTTATCCTATGCGCCATCACCGCGGCCTCAGCCAACGCGGTGGAGCCGTCGTACATGGTGGCGTTGCAGACTTCCTGCCCGGTGAGCTCGCACATCATGCTCTGGTACTCGAACAATGCCTGGAGGACGCCCTGGCTGACCTCCGCCTGATACGGCGTATACGAAGTGTAGAATTCGCTGCGTGAGATGATTTCATCCACCGCAGCAGGTATGTAATGTCTGTAGTATCCTGCGCCGAGGAAGGACACGGGCGTCTCGTTCTCCCCGGCTAGGGAGCTCATGTGCCCCCACACCATCTGCTCGCTCAACCCATCAGGCAACTCCAGTTTCTCCAACAGTATGCCGTCTGGGACGTCCGAGTAGAGTTCCCCGACGTCTTCGGCTCCGAGGTACTCCAGCATCTCCGCCCGTTCGCCTGGGCTGCTGGATGTATACCTCATTGCTTCTCCGCCACATACGATTGGTATTCGTCCGCGGACATTAGGTCTTCCGCGTCGGAGGGGTTCTTCACCTTCAGCTTGAACATCCACCCGTCCCCGTACGGGCTCTTGTTCACCAGCTCCGGGCTGTCGGCGAGTTTCTCGTTGACTTCACCCACCTCCCCGTCCAAGGGGGCGTAGACGTCCGACACCGACTTCACGGACTCCACCACCGCCACGCCCTTGCCCTTCTCCGCATTGTCTCCGGGGTTCGGCAGCTCCACGAACACGACATCCCCAAGGGCGTCCTGCGCGTAGTCTGTTACGCCGACGGTGGCTGTGTCACCGTCGACCTTCACCCACTCGTGTTCCTTCGTGTACCTGAGTTCATCCGGATACTTCATTGTCTTCACCTTCTGTAGAATGGTATTTCAACGACTCTGGCTTTATATGCCGTGTCCCTTATCACTACGTCGAATATTATCCCTGCTTCAGCGTACTCGGGCTTCACGTACCCCAGCCCAATGCCTTTCCCAAGCGTCGGCGACATGGTGCCGGACGTCACATACCCCACTTCGTCGCCGTCCAACTCTATCCTGTAGTCTTTCCTGGGCACCCCCTTTTCCAGTAGCTCGAACCCCGCCATCTTTTTTCCGACGCCGTCGGCATGCTGCCGCAGCAGCTCGTCCTTGCCTATGAACTCCTTCTTGCCGAGCTTCACCGTCCAGGATATGGCTGCCTCCATGGGTGTTGTGTATTCGGTGAGGTCGTTGCCGTAGAGCATCAATCCCGCCTCCAGCCGGAGCGTGTCCCTCGCACCCAATCCCGCCGGCTTCGCGCCCGCCTCCGCGACAGCCTTCCACGCGTCCACGGCGTCTTCGTCGTTGACGTAGATTTCGAACCCTTCCTCCCCCGTATACCCGGTTCTCGACACCAACGCTTTGACATCGCCCGCCAGCGTAATGTCCTCCTTGAAACGGAACCCATTAAGTCCTGAGAGGTCGTAGTCTGTGAGCTTCTGCAGCATCGCCTCCGACTCCGGGCCCTGGAGCGCAATCAAGGCGGTGTTCTCGCCGACGTCCCTCACGCACAACTCCGCCTCGTGGTTTTCGTCGTCCGGCTCGCACGCCCTCTTTCCCACGTCATCCGCGACGTCCTTCACCCTACTCTTAATCCACTCCAAATCCTTTTCCGCGTTGCCGGCGTTCACCACCAGCATGTAGTGTCCGCTGTTGTATTTGTACACGAGGAGGTCGTCGATTACGCCTCCGTCTTCGTTGCACATGGGCGTGTACACGCACTGTCCCTCCTCTGCCGAGGCGACGTCGTTTGTGACGAGGTGGTTGACGTATTCCGTCGCCTTGGAGCCGAAAACAAGTATCTCCCCCATGTGTGAGACATCGAACAGTCCGGCGTGTTCCCGGACCTGCCTGTGTTCCCCGACCACTCCTGCGTATTGGACGGGCATCTCCCACCCGTGGAAGTCCACCATCCTCGCGCCTGCCTGAACGTGGATTTCGTGGAGGGGTGTTTTCTTAACAGTCATCTGTCGCCTCCGGTGTATAGTATTAACTGCCTTATATAATAAATCCGGCTCGCATATTCTAAGGATATGAAGCTTGTGGAGGGAATCAAGCTCGGCATACCGTTGGACCGTGAGAAACAGCTGTTCCACGACTACCTGGCCAAGATTGGGAAGCTGCAGTCCAGGGTCATCGTGGTCTCCCTTATTTCGGTGCTTCTGCTGGCGGTCATCCAAATCGGGGTGCAGCTGGGGGTGCTGTCGCTTTCGGAGGCGCAGGTCCGGATGCTGTCGAGTATCATGGCCAGCATATTCATCATCATAGTGGTGACCGCTTTTTTGAAGCTGAGCACGCCGCTGTTGAACAGGTTCTTTTTTTTCATAGACGGCCAGTCGAGGAGCATCCTTCTGAGGGCTTGGAACTACGGAGTCTGGGTCATAGCCATACTCGTTATACTGGCGCAGTTCACGGGCCACATCCAGTCCCTGGGCATATCCATCGGCGTGTTTTCCGCTGGGGTGGCGATTGCGTTGCAGCAGCCTATTACGTCTGTGGTGGGGTGGCTGGTTATACTGTATAAGAGGCCGTATAAGGTGGGCGACCGCATCGTGGTCCGCGACATCCGCGGCGACGTCGCCGAAATAACGGCGTTCTACACTGTGTTGCGGGAGTTCGGCAGGGAGATGCAGGGCGACGACCCCACGGGGGTGAAGATTACCATACCCAACAACATCATCCTGACGGAGCCGATACTCAACTACACCAGCGACTTCCCCTACGTATGGGATTACGTGTCCGTGGCTGTTACGTATGAAAGCGACGTGGCGTTGGCCCGCGAGCTGGTGCGGAAGGCTTCGCTGGATGTCTTGGGTGAGTCGATGAGGAAGGCGGTGGAGCGGATGCGCCCCTACCTCTATGGGACGCCGCAGGAGGCTGAGCTGTCTGAGGAACCCCACATCTACACCAAGTTCGCGGACTCGTCGGTGGTGTTGGATGTGAAGTACATCTGCCGCGCCAACAAGAAACGCGCGGTCCGGTCGGACATCTCATCCAAGATACTGGAGTCATTCAACCTACCTGAAAACCGTGGGAAGGTGACGATAGCGTACCCCCACACGGAACTGGTGTTCCACGACCAGAGCATACGGGGTGCGTTCAAAAAATTCCTGGAGCAACGCTAGCCTAACGGCATCCGCTGATTTCGTTCAGTATCTTCAGCGTCTCCTCAGCGTCTTTTTTGTCCAGCCGCTGGATGGCGAGGTCGCCGTGAGCCAGCACATAATCCCCCGCCTTCAAGCCTGACAGCATGGTCACGTCGACGCTGCGGCGCTCACCCTGCAGCTCAACCAAGGCAGAGCCGCCTTCGACCGCCAAAACCCTCACCGGAAACGCAAGACACATCAGATACCAATAAAGACGGAGTCGAATAAAAAACGCACGCACTATCCTTGAACGTCCACCACCTGGAATCTGCGGTAGTTTTTCCTGATTATGTCGGGGGCTTCCTCAGGGTGCTCCAGTTCGACGACGGCTTTTCCCCCGCCGCCCAGTTCCTCCGCCAGCCAGTCGCTTCTGTTTTCCAGGGGGTTGCGTTCGAGTTCATGCGGGTGTCTGCCGGCTCCGCGCGTCAGGAAGAAGTTTATGAGCTCCTCTTCCCCGTATGTGTAGTATCCGTTCTTGTAGTCGGCGCCCTCAAGGAAGACCCGTCCACCCCCCACTTCCTTCAGACAGGGGAGTTTCTCCTCCAGGCCCCGGCGCAACCCCATGCTGTGGCTCGCGAGAATGTAGTGGGTCATTTCAGTGCACGCTGCATGTGATGCAGGGGTCGTAGGCTCGGACGAGCATGTCCAGCAGGTGTTCGCGGTGCTGGCGGCCCCGGCCTTCGGTCATGTGCAGTAGTTCTTCGGCGTCGCCTTCTATGTTGCTGAGGTTCTGGACGGTGGGGGTGATGATGTTGCATTCCGTGATTTTCCCCCCGTCATCTACGCCGTAGGTGTAGTATAGTGTGCCGCGGGGGGCTTCGACGGCTCCGTGGCCGACGCCCTCATTGACCTCATAGGTTGTGCGGTGGTCTTCCAGTCCGTCATCCAACACCGCATCTATCCTGTCCGCCGCCTCCTCGATGAAGTGCAGTATCTCCACGGCCTGCGCGAAGTTGTTGTGGAAGCTGTTGTAGCTGGGGAACTGTATCGGACTGTTCCCCACCTCCTCCTCCGTCATGGGGTTCAAGTACATGCTGTGGAGGTTCAGCCTGGAAAGCGCCCCGACCATGACGCTGTGTTTCACGTTCTTCCCCGGCTTCGCAGTACTGTACTGGCGGCCGCCTCGTATCGCGAACTTCGCAGTCGAATACGGCTTCACAGTCTCCTCAATATTGTCCTTATAATCTTCTATCTCGAACACGTCTCCGCTGCTGCTGTTTATGAGTCCGCCGTAGAAACCGTATTTGCTGTCCGCCTGTATGCTCAGGTACTCTGTGGGGTTTTCGAGCTCCGGATACTCCAGCGACGCGAACAGCCGCACCGACTCCACACCGTCTTTCAACGCGAAGTCAAGGTCGTCCCGCAGACTCTCCACCTGTTCCACAGAAGGCACCATACTGAAGCCGCCGACTTCGGGTGTGATGGGGTGGACGGGCCGGCCGCCGACGACCTCGACAATCTTGTCCCCTATCTTCTTCAGATTCAACGCGAGCTGGAATCTGTCGGGCGCAGCCTCCGCCAGCTGCAATGCGCTGTCCGCGTTCAAATAGTCCGGCAGCACCAGGAAGTAGAGGTGGAGGGCGTGGCTCTGTATAATCTGCCCGCATATCATCAGCTTCCGCAGGTTACGGGTGGTTTCGGAGGGTTCGACGTCCATCGCATACTCCAGGGCCTTGATGGATGCGAGGCAGTGTGCTGTCGGACACACACCGCATATCCGCTGCGGGATGAACGTGGCGTCCTTATGGTCTCTCCCCACCATCATGGGCTCAAACAGTCTTTCGCCCTCGTGTATCCGCATCTCCGCGGTGTCGCTGGTGTAGTCTATCCTAAGGCTCCCGTGGCCCTCGATTTTAGCGATATAATGCGGTACGACAGACTTCATATTCCCCCCTGGGTGTTCTTATATGCGAGGGGGTTATTAAATGTTCTCGGCACAGTATTAACCGATGCTCCAGCCCATGCTGATACTCTATGGTCTGCTGTTCGCGTCGGCGGCAGTGTTCGCCGTATGGCCTAAGCGGTGGAGTCGGGTGGCATTGAAGCTGAACAACCCTCGGATGGCGTTGGCCAAGGGTCTGTTGCTGATACTGTTGGCTGCGCCGGTGCTCCTCCACTACGCCTCCGTGCTTTATCCCCTGGATTTGGTTGCGCTGCCTGTGGCGTCCGCGTTGTTCGCATTCGGCCTCATGCTCCTATTGTTTCCCCGCGAGTCCGTGACCTTCGGCAACGAGGTGCTCAGCATAGACGCCAGCAGGCTCCGCTTGATGATGGCTGCGTCCGCCCTCTTCGGCCTGATGCTGCTGAAAATCGGACTACAATAATATGGAAAAAAGTTTATATTATTTATAAAAAACTTTAAAATATTTCAACTGCCCCTATATTAGTCCCGTGATTATTGTGGCTGCGCCTGCGCCGAACATCACAGCACCCATTATCCTGCGCACCACACCCGGGCGGGCGGCGTTTGAGAACCGTGCTCCCGCTTGGGTGCCCAAGACCAAACCCAGTGCCAGCGGAACCGCCGTCCCATACGCTATCTGGGATTTCCCTGTGAACAACAGCACCGCGAACAGGCTGCCGGCGAAGGTGGTGAGTATGCTGGTGGCGGCCGCAATCTTGGCGGGCATTCCCAAAACCATAATCATCAACGGAGTCCTCAGTATCCCGCCGCCGATGCCCACCATCGGCGACACCACACCAACCACCGCATTCAACAAGACGCTGCGGCGGACGCTGAGGCTGTACTCGTAGTGGCTGCCCGATGAGTCGTCCATGCACCGATTCATGTGGACGGTGCCGGGCAGGAAATGGGGTATCCTGAAACGGAAGCCCCTGAGCAGGAACACGGAAGTCGAAACCAGTATGGCGCCGAGCATCAGCCCGAACGACCGCGTGTCCATCATCTGGTTCAGTTGAACGCCCACGAAGATTCCGGGCAGCATCGCCGCGATAAACAATACACCCACTTTATAGTCTATCTTGCACTGGCGGTGGTACGCGTAGACGCTCGACGCCGTACACAACAGCTCCACAGTCAAAGACGTTCCCGCAATGAACTGCGGCGTTAAGTCGGTTGCGTACAGGAGCAGGGGCACCAGCAGGAAACCGCCTCCGGAGCCGACCACCGCGCTCAAGGCGCCTATCGTGAATCCGGCGGCGAGCAGCAGCGTGAACTCCATGGTCAAATGCTTTCAGCCACGGCCAATATGTCCCCTAATATGGCGCTGGATGTCTCTCGGGGTCCGGCGCCTGCGCCGACCAATGTTATCTCGCCCGCGACGTCCGTGTCAACCAACACCGCGTTCAGGTTGCCGCCGACGTTCAGCGGATGGTCCAACGGGACAAGGCGGGGGCTGACCTCCTGGGCTGCGACGTCCCCCACCAGCTTCACGGCGTAGCCGTATTCCTTAGCCAGTTCAACAGACTCCGGCGTCACATCCTCTATGCCCACCACCTTCACGTCACCGTATCCTATGTCCGAATCCATCAGTGAGTTCGCGAGTATCACGACCTTGGCGGCGCTGTCTATGCCCTTCACGTCGTAGTCTGGGTCGGCTTCCGCGAGCCCGAGGCTCTGCGCCTCCTTCAACGCGACCTTCAAATCCACGCCCTCCTCATGCATCTTAGACAGTATGAAGTTTGTGGTGCCGTTGAATATGCCGTATATGTTGCGGACACCGTTCGCCCTCGACTCCCTGGAGACCGTGTTAATCAACGGTATGGCCGCGCACACGGTGGCTTCGAACCGCAGCTGAACCCCTTTGTCGGCGGCCAGCTCTGTCAGCTCCTTGTATGCGACCACCAGCGGGCTCTTGTTCGACGTAACAACGTGTTTCCCCGCATTCAACGCCTCACGTATGTGCGTCAGCCCCGGCTCCCCCGTCTTGATGTCGCCGGGAGTCAGCTCCACCACCACGTCCGCATCCACATTCCTTATGACGTCTGCGGTCTTCCGCCTGCCCCACCGCTGCTTCCCCAGCAGCTTCTTCAAATCAACGCCTTTTTCGTCGACGACGCAGCCCTTGGCTTCGCATACGGCGACCACGCTGACGTCGAAACCCTTCTTCTTCAGGTGTTTCCTCTTCTCCTCCAGCGTCTCCGCAAGTCCGCGGCCTATGTTGCCGAACCCGACTATGATAGCCTTCACCTTCACCCAGCCACCTCCCGGATGAGGGTGAACTCTTTCTCCGCACACACTTTGTTCACCACGTCCATCATCTTGTCCAGCCGGTTTTCGTCGACGTGCACTTCCATGAGGACGCTGGATTCCTGGTCGGGGTCGACCATGCGGACGTCCACGTCCCTAACCAATCCGACGGCGTTGATTCTGTCTATGGTATCCTGTATGTCCTGGTCTATGACGTGGCCGACTAGTATGAACGACAGATTCTTCTTGCTGTAGTATTTCCTCCCCTCCACCGTCACATCCCACACCTGAATCTTCTCCCGCTCCAGCGCCTTCAGAATCCTGTTCAACGTGGACTGGTCTTTGACCTTGAACACCACATCCACCTCCACCAGCTCCTTTCTGCTGCGCGAATGGAGTACGCTGACTATGTTGCCTCCGTTGTCTGAAACGGGCTCCAGCGCCCGAACCAGCATCCCCGGCACGTCTCTGAGACCGAGTGTGAACTCGACACGCATCGTTGCTCCTTATTTATACCTCCTCTGACCTAAAAAGAAGCTACCATGCGCACCCTGGTCGTGACCGAGAAGCCGAACGTCGCAGAACGCATAGCGAACTCCCTGGGGAAGGCGGTGAAGAAAACCCAGGGCGGCGTCTCCTACTACGAGGTCGGCGACAACGTCGTCGCGCCGGCGGTCGGCCACATCTACGGCCTCCAGGAGACAAACTACAAGGGGTGGGTGTATCCGGTGTTCGACATAGAGTGGGCTCCAGCATACAGGGTCAGCAAAAGCAGCGCCTTCACCAAAAAATACCTGGACAACATCAAACGCCTGGCGTCCGGCTGCGACAGGTTCATCAACGCCTGCGACTACGACGTCGAAGGAGAGGTCATAGGCTACAACGTCATCAAATACGGGTGCGGGGCAGACCCCCACTCCGACGCTGTCGGCCGCGTGAAGTATTCGACGTTGACGCGGGAGTCGATTCTGAAGGCGTTCGAGAACGTCGGCTCAATAGATTTCGGGTTGGCGGACGCGGGCGTCGCCCGCCACATACTCGACTGGTACTGGGGCATAAACCTTTCCAGGGCGCTGAGCAACGCCGCCCGCCGCGCGAAGAAATACGCCACACTCAGCATCGGCCGCGTCCAGGGGCCGACGTTGAAGGTGCTGTCGGCCCGCGAGAGAAGCATCCGCGCATTCAAGCCGGAGAAGTACTGGCAGGTGGAGATGCTCTGCCATAAGGACACCGACTTCACCGCATTGCACGACGCCGACAAGTTCAAGGACCAGGGTGCGGCGGACGCGGTGAAGGAGAAATGCGGCCCCAAAGCCTCTGTGGAGAAGGTGGAGTCCAAAAAATACAAGCAGAAGCCGCCGTACCCATTCGATCTCACCACGTTGCAGACTGAGGCGTACAAGCACCTGAACCTGGACCCCCGCCGCACACTGGAGGTGGCTCAGGATTTGTACACGAACGCGTGCATCAGCTACCCGCGGACGTCGAGCCAGCAGATTCCGGCCGACATAGACGTGCGGAAGATAATCACGGACCTGAAAAAACAGGAGGAATACGGGGGACTCTGCAATACATTGTTGGGTAAGAAGAAGCTGAAGCCTGCGAACGGCAAGAAGAAGGACCCCGCCCACCCCGCCATACACCCCACCGGCGAGGTGCCTGAGGGGCTGTCCGAGCAGCACAGGAAACTCTACGACCTGATTGTCCGCAGGTTTCTCGCGTCCTTCGGGGAGGATGCGGTCCGGCAGACTGTCACAGTCAACCTCGACAACAACGGGGAGCCGTTCACCGCCAAAGGAAAGACCACCGTCGAGGACGGGTGGCACGTCTACTACGGCCCGTACGCGAAGTTCGAGGAAAATCTGCTGCCTGTGCTTAAGAAAGGCGATGAAGTCGACGTCAAAGACGTGTTGGTCCACGAGAAGGAGACGAAGCCGCCGAAACGCTACACGCCGGCGTCCATAATCAAGGAGATGGAGAAACGCAACATCGGAACGAAGGCCACGCGGTCGCAGATCGTGGACATACTGTTCCGCCGCGGCTACGTCACGGGGAAGGCAATCGAGGTCACCGCGCTGGGGCTGAACGTGGTGGACGCATTGAACAAGTACTGTCCGCAGGTGCTGAGCGACAAACTCACCCGGAAGTTCGAGGAGGACATGGAGAAGATACAGGAGGGTAAGCTGACCGCCGACGAAGTCGTCGAAGAGGGCCGGGAGAGCCTGGAGGGAATACTCTCAGACTTCAAGAAGAACGAGTTGAATATCGGGGAGGCGCTGGCGAAGAGCATCGAGACCGTGAAGCGGAGGCAGAACAGCCTCGGCCCCTGCCCCGTCTGCGGCGAAGACCTGGTTATGCGCAAATCACGCTACGGCGGCCACTTCATAGGCTGCAGCGGCTACCCCAACTGCACCCACACCTGGCCGCTGCCGAAGGACAAGGTGAATAAAACAGGCACCTGCAAACACTGCGGGTACGCGGTGATGACGGTGTATCCGAAGGGGAAGAAGCGTGTGTGGCGTTTCTGCGTCAACCAAAAGTGCCCGGGGAAGAAGAAGTCTTAGGTGCTGACTGGGTCGGTCAGTTCGAGGTTCCCGCCTTTGCCGCGGTATATGACGCCGCGTTCGACGAGAATGTTGATGGACCTGCTTATCTCGGTTTTCTCGATGCCCTGCCAGCTCAGCTGCTCCTCCAAGTAGCTTGCCTTAACCGACTTGAGTTCGTTCATCAACTCGCAGATGATGAGTTTGCAATCCATCCAACCACCGGACAACTATATTGGGAGAACGGGTTAAAAAGCCTTGCGGTAAAAAACCCCCGCTCCCTATACTTCTGTGATGCGCCACTACAGTCTCTGGCTTGACAAATACAGCCGCCGCCGCGCCCAGATACTCAGCAGCTGGAGCTCGTATGCGAAGGCGGTCGGCGAACTGCGGACCAGGATACCCGAGGACGAAATGTTCATGGAATTGAACGAAGCAGGCGACGTGAAGTCTAGGATGTGTTTCGTCGACGGCGGCGAAGGCCTGCGGGAGCTTCTCGGCCTCGGCGTGTACTTCATACGGGCGTCCGGGCTGATGCTGTCTACCGGCGAGGCCGGGGAGGGGGAGTTGTTCGTCCGCGACCTCGACATGAACGTGATAGACTACGACGACCACACCAAGGAGCGTGTGGAGCTGCTCCGCGACGGCATGGAATTCGACGTCGCGTTGAAGGCTGTTGAAGAACACAGTCCGGAGATGGTGTTTTTGGACGGCTCCCTGCACGTGAAGTCGAGGCGTAAGCCAATAAAATGCCCTGAATACGAGCTGTACAGGAAAAAGTACGTCCGCCTCCTCCGGGCCTGCAGGAAGAGGAAAATCCGACTGGTGGGCGTCTCCGAAGACAGCAAGAGCAGGATGCTCACCCACCACCTCGCGCAGAAGTACGGGGTGAAGTTCCCCAAGTACATGACCGACTCGACGGTGGTGAGGATTCTCGCCGGCGACAGCATATACCGGACTGTGGAGTTCCGGCCGCAGTCACGCTTCGAAGCGGATGAAACCATCGAATCCGGCGTCGTCGCAGGCTTTCCCACAGCCTACATGCAGCCGACTAAGCTGTCGAATCCGTTGCGGGTGGACGTCCCAGACTGGGAGAAGGACTTCAGCGGCGTATTATCCATCATAGCGTCGCTGAGCAAGGGCAGCCGCCAGTACGGCTACCCCCTCCCCCTGTATCTGGCGCACATGGACGCCCACATTGCGTCGGCGCAGATGGAGTGGACGGTCCGGCAGATAGTCAACTACGTCGGCAGCAGGGACGCGTTGTTGGGCGGCGCGGTGTTGAAGGCGACGAGGAGGATGGGCAGGCCGGAATAGAATAGGCGGTGGCTGACAATAAAAGGAATATATGGGGGAATATGGTTGTATTTCCGAGTTATTTATAGAATCCCAGGGAATAATATTAAACAATATGCATGTCCGGGGGAGGCGGTTTCCTGGCTTGGACCTTGAATCGGAGGTCTCGCACACATGAACACTGTCGTGAAAGCGGGTGGCGGAAAAAGAGTCCCCGCCGTTGCACTGTTTTTGGCGGCCGCCGCCGCCGCAGCCATCCTGCTGTTGGGTCCCGGCTTCACGGGGTTCGCCGCGTTCGGTTCCATGCAATACACGGACCAGTTGGGTTTGAATCTCACCGGCAACTCCACGGCATACGTTTCATTATCCGACAACCCAATGTCCCTCCGACTCTCAGGCTACGTCCTAGGCGGCGGGGACGTGGAACTCTACGTTACCGTGGGGGGCGAGCGCCTTCTCGTGTTGAACGGCAGCGTGCTGGAGGAGGTGGACCCCGACCTCGACGAGAACATATCGGATATTGTGTCTCTCATCAACTCCACCGCGGGGGTTTCGGATGAAATCTCCACCACACTCGACTACGCCTCCGGGAGCAGGTGGGACCCCGACGACGACGGACGGGAAACCCCCTATTCGGCGATAGACTTCACAGTCGAAGACACCGTATTCAACGCCGACTTGGACGAGGAGAATTTGTGCACCATATGGGAGGTGTACTCCGTCTACTCCGGCAACCTCACAACCGTCTGCCACGGCAGCGAAGGCTGCTGCATCATCTACGGGTTGAGTCCCGTGTCGGGCAGCACGTGGGACGAGAACTTCTACCTCCCCCACGGCCGATACAGTACGTCGAGTAAGAATGTGGTGGGCGCGAAGGTCGTGTACGTGGACTTCACCGAATCCGGCGATACCGGATACCTCATCTACCGGGGCGGGTGGGACTTCCTCCCGGCGTTCTTCTACCTCCCCAAATACAGTTTCACCAGGGCGTGCATCGACTCCTGCAGTATACCCGCAATACCCTTGGACATACGATTGGACGCGTACGTAGGCCTAAACACCCTACTACACATCGAAGAGGTCGATTACTTGGGGTTGGGCCGCGGTTCCGTGAATTATCCGTCCGCCGACATAGGGGGACTGGTGGTGTCCGTCCTCGACTCCCGGGGCAACCCCTTAGGGCACTCCCGGATTACGGGGTTGGGCGGGTCCGTCCGGCTGCTCCTTAGTTCGGCTCCGCAGAAGGCCACCGCAGAATACACCGTCGAAGGCGCGGACACTCTCCCCGCCCCCGCCTACGGGACTGAATACAGTGAGGGTCTGTCGTCATCGACTTCCGCCGCAAAGGCGGTCGTCCACGGGTTGAGGGACACCCCCGGCACGATAACCGCCCGTTTCGGGCCAGTCAACGAATCCATAGTTTCCACTTGGGCGTTCACCCTCACCAGGGGTCTCACATTCGACAACATGACCGTCACATTGCCTAAGTCCGCCGACGTCACCGCGGTGGGAGTGTGCCAGGACTTCGACTTCACGTCCTTCACCTGCGACACCTGGAATCCCCTGTCCATAGACTACGCCGACGGCGGAGCCAACGTAACCTTCACCGTCTACGAGTCAGGAGTGTATGCGGGCCTGAACATCAGCCTCCTCGACTACTTCCTCGAAACAGGCGATGCTGTCCCAGCCGGCCCCGTGGAGGTGGGGAAGGATATAACGTGGGCGATGCCCATATCCGCCCGCTACGATGAATCCATCCAGTTCACGGTTGCCATAGCCGCGCCCTCCTACGCCGAAGACGTGTACATCCTGGAAGACGGCGGGGAGCGGCTGGAGCTCATTAGAGTCCCGTCGGAGGAGGGTGTGCAGCGGTTCGAGACGTCCTTCCAGGGCGGCCGCAACTACACCATGTACTATACGACGCCCGGCCTGGTGAAGGACGAGGAGGTGGTGTCGGACTCCGAATCCTACTGGGTGAAGTCGGTGTCGGTGAGGAGCGTCACAGCCCAGGAGAACGTGGCACTGTATTCGTCGGTGGTCAACGCGTCCAGGAACAGGATAAGACTCTATGAGGTGCGGGACAGGCTCCTCTACGACGTGAGCCGCAGCCCCCTCTACAACTTCACCCTCGAGGACGTGGACTCCGACGGCGGCGTGGACTGGGTCCGCTGGCGGATGCCCCGCCCAGGCAACCACACCTACCGCATAGTAGTCGACCGGAGGCCGAGCCTAGGCAACGCCACCGGCCGATTCACCCGCTCGTACGTGAACCCGGACGGCACCGTGACGTCGGAAATCAGCATGCAGCCCCTCAACTACCTCGTCAACGGCAGCTGGCGCGAGTACGACACCCACATACTCAGGCAGAGGGACGGCGAATACGACTACTCCGTCGCGGAAGTCGACCATCAAACCTACTTCAGCTCCACCTCCCTGGGTCCGCTGCGTTTCGGCGTCGGCCGCGGCTACGTGCTGTCGACGCCCGCCGACGCGTACGAGGTCCCTGCGCTGGCGTCCGGGGACACCATAGCGTACTACGGCATATGGAACGCGTCCGACCTCCTGTACACGGTGGGTCCGCGTAAGCTGAAGGAGAAAATCACACTCCACAACATGTCGGCTCCGACTCGGTTCACGTTCCGCCTGGCGTTGACCGGCCTCACGTTGAGGGAGGACCGGGGCGGCTACGGACTGTACGACCGCGAAGACAACAGGGTGTTCGGTTTCACGCCGCCGTACGCGTACGACAGCCGCGGACGCAGAAACCCGGTTGACGATGAACTGGTGAGCACCGGCCGAAACTACGCATACACACTCACACTCGACGACGAGTTCATGGCGTCCGCATCGTATCCCATCACCATAGACCCGACGTGGTCGGTCGGCGAAGGCAACATCACATTGGACGGCGACACCGACTCCTCCACCATATTCCCGGACGCCCTCACCCTGGCGGTCGGCAACAGCTCGGGAGTGTACAGGGCGTTCATAGACTTCAACGTCAGCACCATACCCGACGACGCCACCGTCTCCTCGGCGGTGGTGGAGGCGTACGTGGAAAGCCCCATGGTATCGTGCGCGGACTGTGCATGCACCGCATACCCCATGGGCGAGTCCGGCTCACACTACAGCGACGCGTCGGACGCCACGGGCCTGTGGGAGGACGCAGGCAACGGCACACTCTACGCGTCGAACGGCACCTGCGACGTGGAAGGATACAAGAGCCTGGACCTGGGCTCCGAAGGCGCGTCCGATCTACAGTCTTCTCTCCCATCGGACCTGTTCACAGTCGGCCTGGGTTCAGCCAACGAATCCCAGGAATCCGACTACGCCGCGTTCACGTCGTCGGAGGGTACGGAGGGCCAGCAGCCCCGCCTCACAGTCGACTGGTCCACCGTCACAACGACCACCCTCCCCCACTTCTACGCGGACTCGTTCGAAGATGTGGAGTCGCGGTGCCCATACAACGGGTCGCGGCGGGAGTACGTGTGCGGTGCCGAGGACGTCACCGTCAACGGCACCGTTCTTCTTCTGGTGGACGGGGAGAACGCGAGCAGGAACATAGTCTTCAATGTCACGAACAACTTCTCAGTCTCCTCTGGAGCGGTGTTGAACGCGTCCGGCCGCGACCTCAACTGGAGCGGTTCATCTTCACTCCCCCGCCCCGACGGAGGATACGTGGGGGTGGAGTCCGGGTACGCGTTCATATACGGCGGAGTCGATACCGGCGGCGGAGACTACGGCAGCGACACATTCACCATCGATGCGGGATACGGCGGCAACATCACATTATACGTCAACGAAAGCGTGTACGCTGAAACACTGCTGGCGTCCGGCGGCTCCGTGGACACTCTGCAGAGCGAGGGCGGCAGCGGAGGCCGCGGAGGCTCGGTCAACATCACTTCATTGAATTCATGGGTGCATGTAGGCCAGTTGAACGCGGACGCGGGCGACTCCAACAACGACGTCGGATTGGGGGGTGGCTCCGTCACCGTGTACGCCGCCGACTACGCTAACGTGTCCGTGTCCGCGGCCGGCGGGTACTCGCAGTACGGCGGAGGGGGCCCCGGCGGCTCCCTCACAGTGAACGCGTCCGGTATCCTGTTGGGGTGCGTGAACGTGTCCGGTGGCCTCGGCGACCTAGGGGCAGGCGGCATGGGAGGCACCGTGACACTGGACTCATCCGGCAACATAGGCGTCTCATGCGGCGTGGAAGGCTACTCCGGGATGTCCGACAAGTCCGTTAACGAACGCGGCGGCAACGCGACCCTCCGGGCTCACACGGGCTGGTTCAACTTGTCCGCGTCCCTGCTGTTTTACGGCGGCGGCGACGTGGACGACGGCACAGGAGGCGACGGAGGAACACTCGCCATAGAGGCGTACAACGTTTCACTCTCCAACACATTGAATGTCACCGGCGGCGGCTCTTCAGCAGGTTCGGGCGGCGACGGCGGCTCCGTAACCGTCGGCTACTGCAGCGTGTTAGACAACGGCAGCGCATCATACGACGTCAGCGGCGGTTCCGGCCCAGGCTCGGACGGGTTGAACGGCTCTGTCACAACAACCGAAGCCCCCAGCTGGTGTAATGTGACCACCACGACGCTGCCGCAGACGCCCCCGTATGTGACTTTGAACTCGCCGTCGAACGGCACCGCCGACACCCCAACCTACCGCATCTTGAACGCTACGGTGGACGACGTCAACGGCGACCCCGTGGACGTGTGGTTTTATGGCCGCAACCAGACGGCTTCGTACGGGCTCCTCTACAACGACTCCGGCCTGTCCACCTCCACTTCAGCGGCAACCCTCACATATAACTGGACCAACCTGTCGGAGACCACGTATCACTGGTTTGTGAATGCGTCGGACGAGTACGGTGGCAACGAGTCGGAGGCGTGGATTTTCACCGTCGGCGAGGAGATGGCGGGCGGCGCGGGCGGGCCTCCCCCAACGGCACCTTACGCTACCCTCGACCATCCTCCGGACCTGGACTTGAACGAGTCCGCGTGGAGGATACTAAACGCGACCTTGACGGACATCAACAACGACACCTTGGAGGCGTGGGTGTACGTGGGCAACAGCAGCGGAGACCTCCGCCTAGTATACCACAACAACACGCTGCTGAACACCAGCTTGGTGGAATACAATGTGACGGCGTTGCCGGTGGCTGGTTCGGAGAGTCTGTCGTCAGCTGTGGGTTATGTTGACCCCGACGGCGACGGCTCCACAGTAACCTGGGATTGCGCAGGCCCCAGCTGCCCCACCACATACAATTACGTGCAGGTCAACGATAGCGTAAGACAGCCTTCCGCCCCAGACACCACCGAATACCTCACAGGGTTAAGCGATGACATCGACGAATACGATATGGAGACGATATCCGGTGTTGAGTCTGTGTCGCAGATTATGGTGTGGGTTTACGGCAAGTCGGACCAGGAGTGGGATGACTATGACCTGGAACTCAACATCTACGTCGATGGGTCATGGCAGACCGCGGAGAACGTTAACCTGACCACATCCTATCAGTGGCTTAACGCGACGTTTACCGGAAGCTGGGATCAAACCGACCTTGACAACCTGCAGGTGAGGGTGCAGTATACTGGGCCGTGGGAAGCTTCGGTTGCCGCGGTTTACGCGGAAATCACGTATGAAGTCCAGTCTGTTAAAGGCGACAGTCCCGTGCTCATACTCCACTTGGACAACAACTCCGACTATGGCGAGAACGATTCGTGGGCGTACGACTTCAGCGGCTACGACAACAACGGCACGTTCAAGGGTTCGGGGGAGCCGGACGCCGGCTCCGGCAAGTTCGCGGGTGCGGTGGACTTCGACGGAGTCGACGACTACGTGGACTGCGGGAACGCCGCATTATTATACGACCTCGACGACTTCACAGTGGCTGCGTGGATAAAAGCCAACGTTTCCGGCAACTACCACACCATCGTCTCCACCAGGCACGCGCTGGGGTCGGGTGTCATAGACAAAAACTACGACTTCGCCTTGAGGTTCGGCAGAGTCAGCATACAGAAGAGCAGCGACACCAACTGGATTCAGGGAACCAATGTTGTACCGGATGACAAGTGGGTTCATGTTGCAGTAACATGGAATGGTTCGGACGGCGGCGGCACCGCAGTCAGAGTATACCTTAACGGAGCGTTGGAGGGTAATGATACCCGCGGAGGTAGTTTGGACTGGAGTTCCACCTACCACCTTACAGTCGGAAGCAACCCGTCGACCGACCCCTACAGGGACTTCTTCAACGGCAGCATAGACGAGGTGGCCGTATGGAACCGCACCCTCTCAGCCACCGAGGTACTGGACCTCTACCGCCTCCGGAACGGCTCATACTACTGGTCGGTGAACGTAAGTGATGGCTCGTTCAGCAATTTGTCGGAGGAGCGGATGTTCACCGTCGGAGAGATACCCGGGAACATCGCGCCGACGTTCGGTTACTGGCTGATTCAGCCGGCGGAGGTGAACAGTTCGGACGCGCACATCAAAAACAACACGGACGTCAACTACCCCAACACCCGCTCCCTATTCGTGGGCCGTCAGGGCGGCGAGTACTGGCGTTCCCTGATGCAGTTCAACGTCTCCCAGATTCCGTCGGGCGGCAACATCACCTACTCTTACGTTAGCATGTACCTGTGGAACACCACATACAGTATCACAGACTCAATGTATAATGTGACGTCCCTGTGGGATGAGTCGGCGGTCACGTGGACTGCG
>CAZPLO010000014.1:0-35107 GCA_964587725.1 uncultured archaeon | reverse complement strand
ACCAAAACATACCCCACAGGACAGACAATAAACCTCGACATAGAGACCACGGAACCAAGCACCTGCCAGTACATCATGGACGGCGGCGTCCGGCAGGACATGAACATGGTGGACGGAAGACACTGGACTGGCAGCGTATCCGGCCTCGGAGACGGGACGCACACGGTGACATACTACTGTGAGGACGGCGTGGGGAACGAGGGCACAGCCTCCAAGACCTTCTGGATAGCCGTGGTGACGACGTGTCAGACGCTGAACACCGCGGGAACATACAGGCTGACAGCGGACATACTCAACAGCGGCACCAGCAACTGCATCAACCTAGCAGGAAACAACATCAACCTAGACTGCCAAGGACACACCATACAAGGCAACGGAGCAGCAGACAACGGAATAAGAATATACCGGAGCAGCACACAAACAACCAACAACCAAATAACAAACTGCATACTAGAAAACTGGGACACCCGAGCAATATACATCTACAGAGCAAACGAAAACACCATCACAGACACACAAACCAACCAAAACCCAGACACAGGCATATATATGTACGGAAACTCGAACACACTAAACCAGGTGACAGCCAACAACAACATGGGGGGAATAAGCGTGCAGGGCAACAGCAACACCCTGGATTTGGTGACGTCTAACAACAACCAATACACCGGGTTAAACGTGAATGGGAACAACAACCAACTCACCCAGGTAACAGCAGACAACAACACCCACGGTTTGGGCTTATACGGAGACAACAACCAAATAACCCAAACCACAGCAAACAACAACGGGGAAATCGGCATTGACCTGTCGGGGTTCAGCAACCAGTTGACGGACTGCACCACACAAAACAACGGATTATACGGATACTATGATGCGGCCGGCCTCAACATATGGGGTGGCATGAACACTATAACACGCCTGCAGACCACAGACAACAACAGGGGGATATATTTAACCGGGTCGGAGAACACCATAACCGAGTCGACCATAACAGACAACGAGGTGGCGGGCATAACCTTGGAGAGCTTTTACGAACCAGGGGGCGCGAATGTTATATACAACAACTACTTCGAAAACGACCTCAACACAGACATATTCGTAGACTACTACATGGATGAGTTTGATTCATGGAACACGAGCCTGCAGGCGGGCCCCAACATCATAGGCGGATCTCAGATAGGCGGGAACTACTGGGCTAAGCCGGACGGCACAGGGTACTCGCAGACGTGCGCCGACTCGGAGCCGAACGGCATATGCGACACACCATATGACCTGACGCCAGACATCACGGAAGACGACAACACAGACTACCTGCCGCTTACGCAGTAACGATGGTTGACTTAATTGAGCTTCTTAAATGGGTTGCTGTAGTGTTCATAGCAGGGTTCATCGGATACTTTGGCAGATACCTGAGCAAACTGATTATAGCCAGACTACATCGGGCGGAGGTTGAGGAACATCCTGGGAGGGCTGTCGTGAGAGAGAGTGGGGTGAGCGAACGAGAGCTCGATCTGGAGAAGGCGAGGCTGAATGCCGAGGGAAAAAAAGCCAAATACAGGTATAAGCTGGAGAAGAAACGTTTGAAGGCTGAGAAGAAGGAGGAAGAGTCCTAGACCTGCAGCACACTGTTTTTTAATACAGAAGATTGTGTTATGTTACGTGGACTGCAGGATTATGATGGCGGCCGTTGTTCTCGCCCTGGCCGCGGGCATGTTCCTGCAATGGCAGCATGGGCTTGGCCCGGCTTCAACCGTCCCGGAATTGAATGAAAGCGGTTCGGCAGTGGAGGAGCCCCGGTACGTTGAGATGAGGGGGAAGATGGTGGAGCAGCAGCTGCTCACGCGGGACATAACAGATTCGGATGTTATCCGGGCCATGTCTGAGGTGCCGAGGCAGGAGTTCATGCCGGAGGACGTGAGAGACAGGGCATACCTGGATTCACCCCAGCCCATAGGCTACGGGCAGACCATATCCCAACCGTATATCGTGGCGTTGATGACCGAGGAGCTGGAGTTGGACGCAGACGACAGGGTGCTGGAGGTGGGTACCGGCTCCGGCTATCAGGCAGCGGTGCTGGCGGAGATAGTAGATGAAGTGTACAGCATGGAGATTGTGCCGGAGCTGGCGGACAGAAGCAACAGAACACTCCACCGGCTCGGCTACCGCAACGCCCACGTCAAAAACTCGGACGGATACTTCGGGTGGCCAGACCACAGCCCCTACGACGCCGTCATAATAACCGCCGCCGTAGACCACATACCCCACCCCCTCATCCAGCAGCTGGCGGACGGGGGCAGGCTGATTCTTCCACTGGGGAGTGTGAGATACTATCAGACTCTCACGGTAGTGGATAAAGAAGGTGGGGAGACGACCACCAAGTACGTCACCGACGTCCGGTTCGTGCCCATGACGGGGGAAGCCCTCAACCGTTAGGTCTGAAAAAGAGGGCCAGCAGATATGCTGCTGCCGCGGCGGCCTGAACCGTGTCGAACCCGCAGGACAGTGACAGCAGTATCACCGCCACCGAAGCCAGCACGGACGCGCAGCCGTTGACCGCCCACGCCAGTGGAGTGGACTCCCGCACAGATTCAAGTGCCATGGGGAAGGGCATCCCCATGAGAAACCCCATGGGGGTGAGTAGGACTATTGAGGATAGAATCCTGTACGGAAGTGCATGTGGTAGGAGCAGGTCGAATGCGGCCGGCAAAACCAGTATGTATGCTAGGGTGATGAGGGAGAGGGCCGGCAGCACCCGTTTCAGGTCGTTGGATTTCAGCCGGCGGGAGGCCAGGCTTCCCAGGCCTGAAGACACCAGTATTACTGAAACCACCAAGGCCACTGAGTAGACGGGGTGGCCGAGGAACAGTATGAACCGCTGGATGAACACCACCTCGTTGAACATGTAGGCGACGCCTATCAATGTGAAGTATGCGAGCACGTTGAATGAGGGCTTGGTCTTCGCAGCCGCTGAAGCCACTATCACGACCGAGAGCGTTAGGAGGATGATGAACACGAGATTGACGGTGAACCCGCCCTCCAGGAACGCCTCCCAACGCCCGCGGAGGCTTCTGTATATCT
Organism: uncultured archaeon; assembly: GCA_964587725.1. GTDB lineage: Archaea > Altiarchaeota > Altiarchaeia > IMC4 > SCGC-AAA252-I15 > WJMO01. The sequence goes on along the minus strand of CAZPLO010000014.1, from coordinate 32,026 downwards.
CACCAGCGCTGCTCCACCGGAAGTAGCTGTTGAAGTAGGGGTTGCCGTCGTGTACGGGGGACACGTCGAACAGGTACTCTCGGTAGAATACCTCCTGGTCCTCCATCAGCCGGGCGGTGAGGCGGTGGTAAAGCGGCTCCGGGAACACGTTGTATTTGTTGACCTCATATTGGCCTTGGGGGAGGTAGACTATGTCGTACCTCATTTCACTGCAGAAGTCTTTGATGGTTTGAAGCTCCGTGGGAGTGAACCCGTTTTTCCTTACCAGGAGGGTGTGGGTGGTGAGGGTGCGGTAGACGGCAACCGAATTCTCCTCGCCAAGCTGCGACGCCAGAGAAACCACCCTGAGGTTCTCCCTGGGCGGGTTCCGCAGCCAAGTGGACACGATGAAGACTCCGCCGTCTTCGAGATGGGCGAGGTAGCTTCTGTACGCCTCCACAGTGTGCATGTAGTTTTCGTTTAGGTTCTGGATGCCTGTTGACGACTGGGTGCCTCCTGAAAGCGGCAGTATTATGACGTCGTATGTTTCACGTGACCGTTTCATGAAGCTCCTGGGCTGCTGGTGGACCACCGTCACGGAATCCAGTAGGGGGGTGTGGGCTGCGGCTTCCTTCGTGACCATGGGGTTTGGTTCCACCACCGTGACAGACGCATTGTAGTATAATGCCGACAGAATGTCCAGGCCGCTGTAGCCAAGCACCAGAACCCGGGGTTTCTCCCTGAACCTGAACGGAAGAGAGGACGGAAGATACTCCAAGTATCCTGTGTCGTCTAGCAGGGGGATAACGTCCTCGCCTCCGCCGTCCGTATACAGGAGGGGGTTGGTGGGGGTGACGCCCGGGTAGGTGAGGCTTAGGCCGGGTGCGTGCCTCACCACGGGACTGTAGACAACATCCACCCTGGAAAGAGGATTCCATGTGGTGGAGAATAGGCTGGATTCCGGATGCCTTAGAGCCTGCATCAAAGGCTTGTAGGGGCTGATTCTGGCGTCCGGAAGAGGGTTCGACAGCAGCAGGAGCGACGCCAGGAGGGTGAACGCCAGAGCGTGCTTGAACCACCGGGTTTCCACGCTGAACGCCGTCGCAGCCACAGCCGCGGTTAACGCTACTGCAGCCACAACCCCGGACACGTCCGTCACGGAAAGTAGGTATACTGCGGCCAGGCTTCCGAAGCCGGAGCCCAGGAAGCTGCTGGCGTACACACCAGCCACGCCTCCGCTCACGTTCTTCAACCCCACGGCGACGCACAACCCGGAGAACATGAAGGGGACGGTGAAAGCTAGTATGTATGTGAGGAGTATGAGGGCCTGGAGGGGGTTCCAGGAGACCTGGTGGGGGTCGAATGACAGGTGGTTGGCCGCCAGATACCCCAGGATACATATTATCGTCATGAGTGCTGCTGACGCAGTCAGAACATCCTCTGTCTTGAATTCAGGCAGCCAGGCGAGGGCGACGCCGCTTAAAGCGTACCCCAGCATGGCGAGGGACACTATCATGAAGGCGTAGTGGTACCACAGCATTATTGAAAACAGCCGGGTTAATGTGACCTCCAGCGCCAATGCTGCGGCTGAAATCAGGAATATGCCCGCGTATGCGCCCCTGGAGTCGGACATTATGTAATGAATTCAAGCGGTAGTTGATTAAATACCGGCTCACGCGCATGTGGAGCCGAATACTATGATAACTATCCAGCTCGCCAGCAAAACTATAATCAGACCCACCACCGCGTGTATTATTCCCTGCTTGGCTTGTTTCCTCAGTCCGGGGTCCTCGGCCGAACCTATCCACTTTATGCCCTGAAGGGTTATGACCAGTGTGGCGACGCCGCCTGCTATGGCATAGAGGAAGTCGCGTATGTTGAAAAGCACATTGCATATGGCTGTTTTAGCGCTTTCAACGCCTGTTGCAGCAGCTGCCGATAGTGCGGCTGCGAGCAGGCAGAAGGCCGCAGCAGCAAGTAACGTATCCCTTGACCTCAATCAGACCACCTGTAACCTATAGGCTGGTCCAGTATATAAGTCAGATTAGGCGATCATATACCAGCGACGGCCTCACACGGGAGAGTGAGAATCTGATTAGGAATTTCATCCTCTTGGAGAGGTTGTTTTCCTTCAGCGCTTGCACCAGTTCCTCCCGGAGCGTGAATATGTGGTCCGCCTCCGCCTTCAGCGACTCCTCTATGGACTTGAGGTTCCGGGAATAGGATTTTGCCAGCGCCTGTGTTTTCTTCACGTCCGCCTCCAGGAGGTCCTTGACAAAGCATTCGTTAGAGGTCTTGAACAGTCGCAGCCGCACGTAGTTGTTGTGGTGAGACAACAGCTCCTTTATGAGGTCGTGGACGTGGACTTCGTTGTCCCGGTATTCGCTGTGGAGTGCACGGAGGTTCTCACTCATCTCGTCGTCGTATCTGAAACCCAGGCAGTCGTCAACCTCCATCATTGTTTCTGGAGACGCTATCTTCTTGAACTCCAGCGACATGAAGTACGCCTGGTCCGTGGACATGTCGAATGCTTCCACTATACGGTTGAAGTATCCTATGCTGTCGCAGCCGGAGGGGAGAGTGTATGTGTACGTGTCCTGGTCCCATTCAATCAGTTCCTTCCTGCGGAGTTTCTTCAGGTGGCGGTTGACTCCGCCGGTGCTCGCCCCCACACCCAAATCCTCCTGAAGCTTATCCTGTATCTCACTCCGTTTCATCCCCTTCGGATGGGAGCGGATAAGGTATTTCACCATGGTCAGGAGGGTCTTGCCCTGCCTAAGCCGCTTCCCCGAACCACCAACCATAATACATAATAAGACATGATAAGGTTAAAAATGTGGTAGATGGTGTATTAGGGGGTGAAACACGTTTCATAGCCTACATCCTGTGTTCCATCACGTAAGACGGGTCGCGGTAGCCGTACTTGTAAGGCACTATCTCGGATGTCAGAGGCCCCTCCACATAGTATACCATAATCTTGTCTCCGACGCGGACGTCCAACCAATCCGCCTTGGCCATGCACAGACGGTCACTGCCGACTTCGCTGCGCACGTTCACGCAATACCACACAGTCGAAGGGACGTCGAGGTCGCCGACTATCTCCTTGCCGTATATGGTCGCCGAATACGTGGTTTCCATCGTGGAGCAACTGTTCCAGATGAACAGCAGCGAAGCCAGTATGATTAATGACACCAGAGCATACACCAGCCAGCGGAGCCTGCCCAACAGCAGCTTGTATACTTCCGTGAAGGAGAAGGCAGTGAATGACAGTAGGAAGGCGGCGCCCAGTCCCAGACGCCCCCAGCAGCCGACAGGCAACAGTATGCTCAATGCCGGAGCCAGGAGCATTACAGCGAGCAGCAGCCACGGCGCATACAGTTCGATGGTGGAGCCGGACATTATGAAGCGTATGTCCCGGGGGTGCATGCCGTCGTGAAGCCGCCTGACGAGCTTGTAGACGAATATTGTCTTGCTGATGTTGGAGATGATGCCTCCGAATCCCGTGCAGACGAAGCTGAGGGTGTTGACGCCGGAGATGTCCTTGTACTTCAGGTAGATGAACCGCTCCCCATAGTAGTTCATCAATTCAACGTCCACCACCTCCGACAGCTCCACACTCAAAGGCTGCTCCAAATCGAAGACCAGCCGCGTAGGAGTCACATACAAGTGGGTTTCAGAGAACTTCAGGGTAGTGGGCTCTAACTGGACTCTGCAGTCGTAGAGGACTTTTTCGCCGCCGGAAAACTCCAAGACCACGTTATAGTATGAGAAAGCGCGCTTAAAACTTTTCAGTCCAGGTATTCGTTGAGGTACTTCAGCCACGGTTCTCCGTCAACGCCGAATATGTCGCCCTCCACCAATCCGGGGTCCTTCATTTCGCGGAGGTTCTTGCCGAACCCCCGCTTCTCCGACGCTAGGGCGGAGAGGAAGTCGCCGGCGTCACAGTACTTCCTTGCGGTGTCAACAACCCACCTGCCGTCCTTCACATACGGTTTGTCGCCGGCGTATTTTTTGGTGAAGCGTTCCTGGTGCTCCGGAGCCTGGTCCACCGGCGGCCCTAGGTGGTGCACGAGCTCCGGCAGCATCCACACCTCCAGCTCCAGCAACACCACCGAAATGTCTGCTTCGTTGGTCCAGAACGACTCCCTGAACACCCTGAACTCCTCGGCCTCCAGCTCCGTCTTCACGTGCCTGGACGTCTTCCTAAGCTGCGCGTACAGTGTGTTGGCGTTCAGCTTCCCATGGCGGAATACGAGGGCGTAGAATCTCGTTCCGCGCTCCTCAGCTGCGGACCGCAGCTCCTCCATCGGCCGCATCGGCTTCTCGGGCGGGAAGAAGAAATCCTCCGACGGGCCGTCAATGAATTCGCTTGCCTTGACTATGAACTTCGACAGACACTCCGGCGAAACAGCGGCGGCAACGTTCCTGCTCCTGTCCACCGGGTCCACTACGATGAGGTTGGCGTCGGTGAAGAACTTCGGCAGTGCCGCAGGGTCCTCCCACAGGCCCTCCGGGTCTATGACTTCTGGGATGGTCCAGTCCACCGCAGCCTCCAACGCCGCATGGAATGAGCCGTAGTGTATTACGAGCAGTTCCACCAGGTAGCCGGAGAAACCCTCCACCCTCGCCTCCGCGCCGTAAACGTCAATGCCCTGCATGAACTGCTTCAGCAGCCGGATGTCGCCGTTAAGGGGCTTTTCAGCCAGACGGGCCTTCACGTACTCGTTGTGAAAGGGTGTGCGGTCGACGGATGACAGAATCTCCTTCCCACAGTAGCATGGGACAACCTCTATGTCATGGCCCTTGTAGGAGCCCTTCACATACGGGTGTTCGGCGTAGTCTATCTCGTATTCGACGCCCAGTTTACGGAACACGTCCTTCCCTATTTTCAGACCCCGCTTCTCCAGTGTTTCGCGGTCCACATCCTGAGGGAACTGTATGAACAAATCGATGTCCTTGTTGCCGCGGAGGTCGGTGCCCTTGGCGAGCGACCCCACCAATACGGGAGCCACGTCGTGTTCGGACAGGAGCTTGGACACCTCCTCCACTATCCTCTGCTCCTCCTCGTGTTCTTCCTCCGACGGCGTAATCCGTTCCACGACGGAGTCGAGGTTCACGCCCACACCCCCTCCACCTCGGCGCCGCATGAGGGACATTTGCCATCGTCCAGTTTAACGGATGTGACTGTGAAGCCATGCCGTTCAATAACCAATGCCCCGCATTCTGGACAGTATGTGTTTTCGTAGTCTCCGTGGGGGACGTTGCCCGCGTAAACGTGCTTGAGACCTGCGTCTTTCCCTATGCCCACAGCCGTCTCCACCACCTTCACGTCCGTCGCCGACAACCCGTCGAGTTTGTAGTCGGGGTGGAACCGGGACACATGCCATGGGACATGCTCCCCCAGTTCACCGGCTATGAACTCCGCAATCTGCTTGAGTTCATCGGGGCTGTCGTTCAAGGTGGGAATGATTAAGGTGGTGACCTCCACCCATATGCCCCTGGAGACCAGGCCTTTGAGCGTTTCAAGGACAGGCTCCAGCGTGGCGCCGCATGTCTCCCGGTAGAATTTGTCGGAGAAGCTTTTCAAGTCCACGTTGTCTCCGTGGAGGTACGGTGAGATAAGGTCCAGCGCCTCCGATGTCATGTAGCCGTTGCTGACGAACACGTTCCTCAACCCCCTGTCCAACGCCATCTTGGCGGTATCGAGGGCGTATTCCATGAATACGGTGGGTTCCGTGTATGTGTAGGCTATGGATTCGCAGCCCGATTCGACGGCGGAGTCGACGACGGCCTCCGGCGGCATGTCACGGCCGTAGACGTCCCCTTCCTTGGGGCTCTGGCTTATCTCCCAGTTCTGGCAGTGCATGCACCGCATGTTGCATCCGACTGTCGCGATGGAGTAGGAGCGGGTGCCGGGCAGGAAATGGTACAGCGGTTTTTTTTCTATGGGGTCCGGGTTCAACGCGCACGGCCGCCCGTAGACTAATGTGTGGAGTGTGCCGCCGCGGTTTTCGCGGACGCCGCAGATGCCGCAGGCCCCGTCCACGATGACGCAGCGGTGGGGGCAGAGCCTGCAGCGGGCGCGGGTGCCCTCCCTGTCGTACAACAGCGCCTCATGCATCAAGTTAACACAGTGTTTTATGTATTAAATAGAATAACCTATTGATTCCACATGCAGTTTGTGCGGATACCTGAGGAGCGGGTTAACGTCCTCATAGGCAGGGGCGGCGCCACCAAACGCAGGATAGAGTCGAAGACCAACTGCAATGTGGAGGTCGAAGGCAACGAGGTGTCGGTGGAAGGCGACTCCGTCGACGAGTGGAGGGCGAAGGACGTCGTCCACGCCATAGGCAGGGGATTCAACCCGGACAAGGCCCTGATGCTGGTCCGCGACGACCAGGTGTTCGAATACATCGAATTGAAAGACTACGCCAACACCCCCAAGTCGATGGAACGGCTGAAAGGCCGCATAATAGGCGAAAAAGGCAGGACACGCCGCTTCATCGAACGGAACACCGGCGCCATGGTGTCCGTGTACGGTAAAACCGTGGCGTTCATAGGCGGATACGACCAGGTTTCAGTAGCCGTGGAAGCGTGCAGTATGCTGCTGACGGGTAAACGCCACAGCACCGTATACCGTTACATTGAGAAACATGGCAGGAGAGGCGTATAGGCCGGATGCCGCGCTTTTAACGCTGTATACACAATAGATACAATTCACGTTCATTTGTTTTTTATCGGTTGATGGACATGGCAAAGAAGGACACGGAAGTTAAGGAAAGAGGCGCAGACGAGCTTTTCAAGGACTTTAAGGAGGTTTCTATAACCGAGTTTTTCCGCAAGAACAAGGCCCACCTCGGCTACTCGGGTAAGCTTCGCTCCCTCACCACCGTAATACACGAGCTTGTTACGAACAGCCTGGACGCGTGCGAGGAGGCGGGGATTCTGCCGGACATAGACGTGGCGTTGAAGCAGCTGGGCAACGAACACTACCGTTTCACATGCAGGGACAACGGCCCCGGCATACCCGAGAAACACATATCCGACGTGTTCGGGAAGATGCTGGCTGGCACGAAATTCCACCGGAACGTGCAGCTGCGTGGCCAGCAGGGCATCGGGGTCGCAGGCGTCACCTTGTTCAGCCAGATGACCACCGGCAAGCCCGTGAAAATCACCACCAGCACCGGCAGCGGGAAGGTCCATGAGATACGATTGATGGTGGACGTGACAAAGAACAAGGCGGACATCATAGAGACGAAGATTCTGAACCAGAGGTGGAGGGGCACGGAGATAGAGGGCGAGTTGAAAGGCGTTCTGTTCAACCTCGGTGAACGCAGCCCCTACGAGTACATAAGGCGGAGCGCCATCGCCAACCCCCACGCGCAGATAACCTTCGTCGACCCCGAAGGCAGGAAGAGCGTGTTCAAGCGGGTGAGTGACAAGATACCGAAGCAGCCGAAGGAGATGAAGCCGCACCCCAAGGGCATGGACACCGATGAACTCATCAACCACGCGAAAAGAACGCCCGCCCGGCGGGTGAGCTCGTTCCTGGAGTCCGAGTTCACCAGGATAAGCAAGTCGAAGGCGGACGAGATACAGGGGGAGGTGAACTTCGATTTGAAGAAGAACCCCCGGAAGCTGACGTGGGCGGAGGCGGAGGAGATAACCAAGGCCTTCGAGAAAATCGACTTCATGGCCCCGCCGGTGGAGGGCTTAAGCCCGATAGGCGAGAATCAGATAGAGGATGCGGTGCTGAAGATTCTGAAGCCTGAGTTCTCCGCCGTCGTCACCAGAAACCCCACCGTATACTCCGGCGGAGTGCCGTTCCAGGTGGAGGTGGCGATAGCCTACGGCGGCAACGCGGGGAGGGTGACTACCACCAGCGACAGCGCCAAGGCCGAAGTCATGCGGTTCGCGAACCGGACGCCGCTGCTGTTCGACACCGGAGCCTGCGCCATAAGTCAGGCCGTCAACAGCGTCGACTGGAAACGCTACGACATCAAGGACTTCGACGGAAGCCCCATCACCGTGTTCATCAACCTAGTGTCCATGTATGTGCCGTACACGTCCGCGGGCAAGCAGAGCGTCGCCGCAGACGAGGACGTGCTCAAGGAGGTGCGGATGGCGCTGATGGACGTAGGCCGGAAGTTCAAGAGATACCACAGCCATAAACGCCGGGAGATAGAGAAGCAGGCCCGGATGAACACGCTGATGAAGTACAGCACCGAACTGGCTGCGGCGGTGGCTAAGCTGACCGACAGGAAGGCGAAGGAAGTGGAGACGACACTTAAGAAACTTATAGCCAAGAGGCTTAAGATAGACTACAAGGAGGGAGACTAGGATGACCGACAAGGAAGTGGCCGGCCGCCTGAGGAGCCTGGGCAAGGAGATAGCGGGGATGATCGACAACAAGAAGGTCCCGAAGATGAAGGTCCCGCAGAGGGGGCTCACCAACATAAAATTCGACAAGAAAAACAACCTCCTGCGGCTGGGCACGAAGACGTCGACCAGGAACTTCATGAACGTCGCCCACAGCAAGAAATTCATGCAGACCATGCTGATAGCCTCAAAGTGCGAGGAGTTCGTGGAGCGGGGGAAGACCGCCAGCATCAGGGAGCTCTACTACCAGCTGAAGCACACCATCGCGGGGACGAAGGAGAACACCTTCGACGACCAGAGCGAAAGCGACCCCCTGATAGTGGACCTGGAGACCATGCTGTCCGTGCTCCGTGAGGAGCTGCATCTGAAGGCGGATGACAAGGGGACGCTGATAGGCAACATCGTGATAGAGGACAGCGGCGACATGATAGACTGCAGCAAGCTCGGGCGAAGCGGCCTGTCGATTCCGTCGATAGTGGAACACTATAAGTTTCACGAAGTGGAGGCGGACTACTGCCTGGTCATAGAGACGGGCGCGATGTTCGACCGCCTCGTGGAGGAAAAGTACCCGCAGAAAAACAACTGCATCATGGTGTCGACGAAAGGGCAGGCGGCCCGGGGCTGCCGGCGGCTTGTTAACAGATTGAACAAGGAGAAGAAGATGCCCATCATCATGTTCACCGACGGCGACCCCTGGGGATACTACATTTACTCGGTCATGAAGGCGGGGTCGATGGCCCTCGCCCACGAGAGCGAACGGCTGGGGACGCCGGAGTGCCAGTTCGTGGGGATGACCATGTCCGACATCGACAACTACGAACTCGACAAGGTCACGGAGAAGCTGAAGGACGTGGACCGGAAGAGGATAAGCGAGCTACTCCAGTACCCGTGGTTCCAGAAGAAGGAGTGGCGACACCAGCTGAAGCTGATGGAGAGCAAGGGTGTGAGGATAGAGCAGCAGGCGCTCGCGTCTAAGAGCCTGGAGTTCGTGGCCGAAGAATACCTGCCGAAGAAGATAGATGCGGGAGACCTGCTGCCGTAGGTGCTGAAGTGGAGGAGCCGGAACCGAAGCTGGACGAGGAGCTGAACAGCAGACACCTCCTCGGCCTGGTCTTCGAACTCAACGGCGTCAAGGAGAGCGCGGCAGCCAGGAAACTGGAGGTGCCGGCTGAAAAGATAAGCCGGTGGACCTCGGAGCTGGATAAACAGGGCTTGATGAGGGTCACCGAACGGGAGACTGGAGACCCCCTGCTCAGGATAACCCCGGAGGGCCTGAAGAAGCTTGAGAAACTGGAGAAGGAATTCGCCCGTGAGGAGGAGGGTGAGGAGGAAAACCCCCGACCCGACCCCCGCAAGGCGCTTAAGAAAACCGCCGGGAGGATAAAGGCCTTCTTAGTTCGCGCCGCCGCCTTGATAAAAGAGCTTTTCAGGGACATAATACTGGCCACATCCACCCTGCTTTCACTGTACCTGTTGAAGGTGTTCTTCGACAACCCCACCGTCGAGGTGCTGAGCTTCTTCTTCGGCTCCCTGCTGCTGTCGCTGGTGCTGGTCCTCTACCACCAGTACAAGAAATACCTGAAGACCAGAGAGGTCATAGGCTTCATGCAGTGGGTGGAACGTCTGGCCGAGTCCCAGAGGGTATACATAGCGTTGACGATAGTCACCCTGCTCCTCATATACCTGGCGGGAATGTTCGTGCTCAACCCCCAGTACCGGGGCGTGTATCTGATGCTGGCTGTGTTGTTCGCGTCATTGGCGGCGCTCGTGTATTATCCGAAGAAGACCACGGGGGAGGCTGTGCGGTTCATAGCTGGGATGGCCCTGCTGGTGTACGGCCTCCTGCTGATTGTGGGCTGGATGAGCGTCACCTCGTTCTTCGGAAACAATGTGAGACTTATAGACGCAGGATTCGGGGCGGCGCTGCTGATACTGGTGCATGTGAACGAGGGGTTCTTCGGCATCCGGGTGAAGCAGCTGAAGAGGATGGCGAAGAGCATCTAATCCAGGGCATCCAGTATCTGTTTCGCAGCGTCCCGTTTAGACTTCCGCTCTATGTGCTTGACTTCGTCGCCGACTATGTATGCCTCAGTCTCATCCGAACCGAACACGGACTCGCCGACATCGTTGACGACTACTACGTCAGCGTGGGACAGCAGCTTCCCCGCGGCCTCAGCCAGTTCATCCGGTGATTTATTGTATTCGGCCTTGAACGCCATAATCCTCAGGCGGGGGAAGCGCTTCCGCGCCTCCTGAATCAGCTTCCGGGTGGGCTTCAACGTGAGCTTGAGTTCCCCCCCAGACCGTATTTTCCCGTCAAGCTTCTCCGCCGGCGTATAGTCCGCTACCGCGGCCGCCGAAATCAATGTGTCGTAACCCTGCTCCAGCTCCTTCAACGTCTTGTCGGTCATCTCGTCAGCAGACACCACAGGTATCACCTTTATCCCGTATATCGGCGTCAGCGACGTGGGACCCAACACCATGGTGACCTCGTGCCCGCGCTTCACGGCCTCCTCAGCCAAAGCCATCCCCGTCAGCCCGCTGCTGGGGTTGGAGATGAAGCGGATGTCGTCTATGTACTCGCGGGTGGGTCCGGCGGTAATCAGCAGCCTCATCATGCTATTATTGGTATTTTAATATAATGTAATGTATAAGACAGCAGAATGAAGGGAAAAGTGGCGGGATACGAGGTTTCGGCTGACTGCCCGAAGCGGATGCTCAACGGGCCCTGCGGCGGAGTCCGCGACGGTATGTGCGAGGTCGAGGGCCCGTGCGTGTGGGTTAAGGTATACGCCAAACTCAAGTCAGAAGGTAAACTGGATGAGTTCCTGAAGGTGAGGATGCCGACGATAAAATGAGCAGGCTGTCCGAGAGCGTGGGGGGGAAGTTCACGATAACCACAGAGGTGAAGCCGCCGAGGGGCCCCGACACCACGGAGTTCACGGAGGAGATGCGTTTAATCAAATCCCTGAAAGAAATAACCGCGGTGAACGTGATAGACAGCCCCAGCGCCCGGCTGTTCATGAGTTCGTTGGGAGCGAGCATAATGCTGGAGCAGAACGGATTGGAACCGATATTCCAGATGGTGTGCAGGGACCGGAACGTTCTGGCTCTGGAGTCAGACCTCATAAGCGCGGCCGCCTTCGGCATAGATAACATACTCGCTTTGACCGGCGACCACCCCATCCGGGGGGCCAGCGACCACCCCAACGCAAAGCCGGTATACGACCTCGACAGCACGTCACTGATAAAGACTATTTCGGAGATGAACGAGGGCAGGGACATAACCGGGTGGGAGCTGAACGGCAAAACCGGCTTTTACGTGGGGGGAGCCATATCACCGTCTGTCCGGCCGATGGAGCCGGAGGTATTGAAGGTGAAGCGGAAGATGGATGCGGGCGCCCAATTCTTCCAGACCCAGGCCGTCTTCGACACAGAGTCCCTGGAGTCTTTCATGTCGAAGGCCGACGAACTCGTCGGCGACATACGCAAACAGGTTATCGTCGGAGTCATACCACTCGCCTCCGAAAAAATGATAGCGTTTCTTAACCGGCTGCCAGGCATCACCGTCCCGGAGGACGTCGCAGCCAGGGTTTCCGGAGCGGAAGACCCCGTGTCCGAGGGCGTGACTGTCGCTGTGGAGACCATAGAGTCCGTCAAGTCGATGGGGTTGGGTGGAACACACATAATGCCCGTGGGCAGGACCAAGACGCTCCAGAGGATCCTGGAGAGACTCTGAATTTCCCTCCGGTCACCTGCACCCTAATCCTCTATCCTGTACACTGTGTCGTGGGGCCGCACCCGGTCCTGCACCTTCACGCCTATGCTGCCACCCTGCGCGGCCTCATCTATTGGGTCGCGGTCCACCTGCATGGAGTCGACCCTTTGGGTGAAGTCGGTGGTGTGCCCGAGCACGTGTATCCTGTCACCCACCTTAAGCGGCCCGTCGGTCAGTTTCACGGCTGCGACGCCGGGTTTGGCGAAGTACTGGAAGACCTCGCCGATTTTGGTTTCAGCCATCATGCATCACCTGTTTAACATATGACATGAGCAGACTATAAAAACGCGGGCCAGATTGACTGTAAGGTTTTTATATCTTCAATACAATAGAATAGACAGCACTATCCCGGCGGATAGTGGGGGGTGGCTGGCTTCAACAATTAAAGATGAAGCTGGATTTCACACCCATATACCTGGCATTTGGCATAGGACTGGCGGCATACCTTATCCTCCGTCTCAGAAAGGTCGTCCCCGACGTACGCTTCGTGGACGTGAGATACGACAAGGCAGGCAATGAACTCGAACTGGTTGTGGAGAACGTTAGCGACAAGACCGTGTACGTGAAGCCCGCATTGCGTCTGGTCCGGCTGACCCCCGCCAGCGAATGGCGGGAGAGAACCGCCAGAAGCGATTCGCCGGTTCCGATGATGACCGCTGCCGCAGGCAGCGTCATAAAAGGCTACGAGCTCATCGGCGAATACGCGGAGCCCGTGCCGGTGGAGGCCGGAGACAAGGCCGTCATAAAATACCCGGTCATGAGGGACTTCGGACTGATGGCGTACGACAACATCAAAGTCGACTCCCCCGTAGGCGAAAACCCCCTTAAGATGGAGGGCTCCGCCACAGGAACCGTCAGGTTGAACCTAAGCGAACTGTTGAAGGACGACAAGGGAATAATCGACGCCATAAACGAGTACCTGGAGATAGCTGAGGCCGAGGACGCGGCATTGAATGCCGGGGGGGAGATGCTGGATCGGGGGGGCAATTCCCCCGCACTGGATGTGAGGAAGAGCGGCTACCCCTTGCAGGCGCGGTGCTTCTGCTGCGGCAACGACAGGTGGCTTAACTGGGTGGTGGAAGGCAACCACGTGTGCGACGAATGCAGGGAGTTCCTCGCCGGCGAGCCTGAAGACCCGTGCATTGAAGTAGACGGCTGTGTGATGGACGACAAGGAATGCCAGGAGGTGGGGGTCGAACTGGTCGAGCAGCCCCGGGTCGATTTGAAGCCACGGCACCGGCAGATACTCGACGCCCTGGACTCCGAGAACACCATGTCCACGAAGGAGTTGGCCAGCACACTCGACCGCGGATACAAGGCAGTGGGCTCGGACCTGCGTTACCTGCTGAAAAACAACCTCGTCGACCGCGTGAAAATCAAGGGCAATTACAAGTACTTCAGTCTGAGCGACGACGACCAGATAATACTGTTCGACCCCAACGAACCAGACCTGGAATCCACCCAGTGGACCTAAAGCAGCTTACCCAACCCCTTCAGAGCCTTCCCGATTGTCCTGCCCACCCTGCTTCCAGTGATTTTTTTGCCGAAGCTTTTTCCTATGCCGAGGTAACGCACCATTATGCGGTTGACCTTAGGCGGCTTCAGCATCTCATCTATTTTACGGTCCAGTTCAGGCTTCTGTCGCCGCAGAATATCGGATATTATTTTGTCGCGGATGTTCTGTATGGTCTTCCTCGCCTGCCCGACCACACCCATCATTTCGCCTGAGCCGCCAAAGCCTTGTATTCAAGGGCGTTCTGGCGTATGCTCTCCACCTCCTGGGGGCTGAGCCTCCTCACAACCTTCGCAGGGACGCCGGCAGCCAGCGTGCCCGACGGTATGACCGTGTTCTCCTTCACCACCGCTGCCGCCGCGACGACGGAGTTCGAGCCTATCTTGCAGCCGTTCATGAGGATGGCACCCATGCCTATGAGGACGTTGTCCCCGACTTCGGCGCCGTGTATTTTTGCGCCGTGGCCGACGGTTACGTAGTCTCCGACGCGGACGGGGTAGCTTTCGGGGCTGTGGAGGGTGCAGCAGTCCTGTATGTTGGTGTATCTGCCTATCACTATCCGGTTCCGGTCGCCGCGCAACACGGCGTTGTACCATACGCTGCTGTATTCGCCGATGGACACGCTCCCCACAACCCTCGCCCCGTCAGCCACATACACGGTCTCGTCTATCATCCTTCGCTTGAAATGGGTTTGCCGGCGTCGTCGAGGACCAGCGGCACCACAATGATGGTTAGCCGCGGCAGCTTCTTCTTGAAACGGATGGTGTTGATTTCCTCCGCCCGAAGGAGAGTCTCCTCGCTCACCACGATGCAGTCGACGCCGGGGTCTAGGGTGGCTACGCCGTAGCTGTCGTTTATGTCCACCACCTCATAAGGCTTCTTGAACCGGGAGACGTAGTTGTCGAGGGCTTTCTTGCGGTCGCCGTACGGCGACACCTCCCTGGTCCTGAACCGGCGGGCGAACTCGTCGGTTGTGAGGCCTATTACCACGGACTCCGCGTTCTCGAACGCCGTTTGCAACACCGCCTTATGACCGTCGTGGAGACCGTCGAATGTGCCGCCGACCACTATTTTCCCGAACATGGTAAATGAATGTGAGAGACGGTATAAGAGCGGTGTTTTAACCCCCTATTTTCAATGTATAATGGGGTGATGGAGGCTTAATGTGGGCTCCAGACATTTAATCCAAGGCATATATTTTATTATACTATTCCTCATGCTTACCTTCGACGCCTCCGCCATAGACATCAGCGGCTGCACCAACCTGGACCAGGATAACGGCGTCTACGACCTCACATCAGCAATCTCCGGCTCAGGAACAGACTACTGCATCAACGTCTCAGCCAACAACGTCACCCTCGACTGCCACGGACGCCTCATAGACGGCAACGACAACGCAGAATACGGTGTTTACATATCGGGTGTCAACGCGACAGTCAGGAACTGTGTAGTACGTGACTGGAGTAGCGTGAACATAGTCGTCGCTTCAAACGGCAACAGACTGGACAACATCACATCTATATCGGGTGTGGACTATGGCATCACCGTCAGCGGCCAATACAACGTGTTAACCAACATAACCTCCACGACCTCAGAGGTCGGAATTCTCGTCGGAGGAGACTACAACAACTTCACTGGACTCACCGTGTCTTCCAGTGCCGGCCCGTACTACGACGACGACGGCATATGCGTTACCGGAGACTACAATTATTTCAGGGATGTGTTGACGAAAGACAACAACGGAAACGGACTGACGCTTGAGTCATTTTCAAGTTATAACACATTCATAAACCTGACGGCCACCGGCAACGCAGCCGACAGCTCCTCATACGGTGGCATATATCTTCGGAGCGGCGGCAGACACATATTCCACATAGTCAACTCAAGCTACAACGACAACGCAGGCATCCGCCTCTACGGAGACAACGGACACAACAACTTCAGCGAGGTGATAGTCAGCCATAACGAGTACGAAGGCATATTCCTCTACATGTACTCAGCACACAATAACTTCGTGAACGTCACAGCCGAATCGAACGGTTACAATGGAGTGCGGGTTGAACGAGGTTCATACAGTAACAACTTCACTAACATGTATCTATACAACTGCTCCGCCTCGGGGGAGTCAGCGTGCATAAAGATCACCGGCTACGAAACCCAGTACGACATCGCCTTCCGAAACGTCACCATAAACACGAGCGCCTGGTACGGCATCTGGTTCGACCCCTCAGCCGACACGGAGGGGACGGTCTTCCAGAACCTGCTGGTGACGGACGTCTCAGACTACGACGTCTACCTGGAGCAGAACGCGCCAAACACGACATTCCTCAACGCCACCTACGACGACGAGGAGGTGGGCACGGGCTCCAGCCTAATCAGGCGCTGGTACTATCGCACCTACGTCAACGACACATACGGGAACCCCGTCCACGGCGCGGAAATAACGGCCTACAATTCCTCCGACGAATTAATCGAGAACCTGACTTCCAGCACCGACGGGTGGACCGGCCTCGGCTCGCTGATAGAGTACGTCAACGACGCCGGAACCCTGGGCTACTACTCCAATTACACCATATACGCCGACAGATTCTACTTCCACAGCGTAAACCACACTTACAATGTCACGGCAAACACATACGACGACAGCTTCACCCTCGACTACTCCGTGACCATGGTGGACGACTGCATGGTGTTGAACGAATCGGGCGTATACGTCATGGCCCAGAACATCACCGCAGCTGGCCCGGGCGTCTGCATTAACGTCTCGGCTGAAAACGTCACCCTAGACTGCCAAGACCACCGGATATCCAACACGTCACTGGCGGCGGCGGGAGTCTACTCCAACCAGTACAACACGACGTTGAAAGACTGTAGGGTCACGATGGCCTCCGCGAACGGGGGCTACGGCATACAACTGATATCAGCCAACAGCTCCCAAGTCCTGAACTGCACACTGGACTCCAACAGCATCGGACTGCTGATGGACGACGTCCACGACAGCGTCTTGGACGGACTGTCGGCAAACGACAACACATACTCGGGGTTGACCATCCACTCCAGCGGAAACAACCTGGTCAGAAACGCGTACGTCAACGGCTCACTCTGCGGCGTCACAGTCAACGGCTCAGCTGCGAAGAACGCGTCAGACAATCTGTTCCGCGACAGCGTAATCACCTACCCATGCAACTACAGCGTCTGCCTCCTGGGATACGCCTCCAACACCACCTTCCTGAACGTCACCTACGACAACGACACCGTCGGCACAGGCTCCCTCCTCACCCGAAAATGGTATTTTGAAATGAACGTGACGGAGCTGCTCGGCTATCCCGTGAAAGGCGCGAACGTGACCGCATGGGACGACAGCGGCGGCGAACTGTTCTCAGAGTTCGCCAACTCCACCGGCCACATAGCCCTGAGGATGCCTGTGGAGTACTGGCGGAACTCCAGCAACACCGTATACCTCTCACCCTACACGGTGAACACCACAAAGGCGGGTTATGTGACAAACTCGACCGTCATCAATTTGTCAACCAACGTGTTCCTTGGAGTGGTACTGGAGCTGCCCACCAATGTGACCATATGCGGCGTGCTGAACAAACCGGACACCACATACAGCGTCACTGCAGACGTCGTGCCGCCCGGCCCAGGAAACTGCTTCATCGTAACGGCCGAAAACGTAACCCTCGACTGCCTCGGCCACTCCATATCAAACCGCTCCCTCGCTAAAACAGGGGTCTACAGCAGCCAGCCTCACACTACGGTGAGAAACTGCCGCATCAGCATGAACGAATCCAACGGAGGCAACGGAATATACATCTATAACGCGAACTACAGCCGCATCATCAACAACACCCTGAACTACCAGTACTACGGACTATACCTTTATCTGACATCTAACACGACAGTCGACCGCTTAACCGCAGAAAACAACAGCAAGGGAATCTGCTTCTGCTGGTACTACACTACCACCAGAAACTACTTCAACACTCTGACAAACATAACCGTTAGAAACAACTCATTCTACGGCATCCAAACGGCAGGCGTCTACAACAGCACATTCACGGATGTGACGGCAGACAACAACAACTACGGATTATACTTGGAAAGCGGCACATACAACACCTTCACGAATGTGACCACAAACAACAACGGCGTGACTGGCTTATACATAGCGACGAACGGGAACAACATCTCACACCTCACCTCAAAATACAACAACAACGGACTCTACATGAAATGCTCGTACAACACTGTCTACGACGCAGACCTCGGCTCCAACGGCATCTACGGACTATACGTTTACGGACGAAACAACAGCATCACAGAAACAACGTTCACTAACTGTTCCTGGGGTGGCAGCTACTCCTGCATCAGATACTATGTCACCTACATGAACGGTTACACAGACTACAACACATTGACAAACGTGTTCATAAACGGCAGCTCAAACCACGGCATCTGGCTATACGGGGACCCAGCCCGTCCGCAGTACAACATAAGCGAGAACGTGTTCAGGAACGTGAGGATAATGGACGTGGACGGGTTCGACGTCATCCTCCAGCAGTCCGCCATCAACAACCGGTTCATAAACGCAACCTACAGCAGCGAAAACGTTACAGACGACAAAAACAGCCTCATCCGGAAATGGTATTACCGCGCCTACGCCAACGACTCCTCGGGGAACACGATGCCGAACACCAACGTCAGCGCCTACAACAGAACCGGCGAGCTGGCGGAGCAGCTGTGGACCGGCGCGTCCGGCTGGACGCCGTTGGGCGAACTCGTCGACTATGTCAACAACAACGGCACCATAATAACATACTACTCCCCGTACACAATATACGCCGTGAACGACAGCTGGCTTCCAGAGAGCCACGACCACAACGTCACCATGCTGCAGAACATATACGAGAACGTGTTCACATTCAACAACGACTCCGCCCCAGACACCCCCACACCCACAATCAACTCCAGCAGCGGAGGAAACCTGACCATAGACGACCTCGACTGCCACACCATATTAACCGACCCGGACAACGACACCATGAACGTCACAGTAAGATGGTACCTCGACGGCGGACTGAACCTGACGGTAGAGTATGAAGGTGGCTACGGGAACGGCACGGACTTCAACGCAGTCCTAGACTCCGGAAACACCAGCGACTCGGAGACGTGGAGGTGCAGTATCCGGCTGTTCGACGGCACGGAATACAGCGGGTGGGGGAACTCCACTGACCTCCTCCTAGAGGACCTGACGCCGCCGACGATAGAGTTCAAAGACCCGACGACCGCGGAAGGCAACTACACCCAGGACTGGATTGCAGCCAACGTGTCAGCCGAAGACGAGAGACTGGACACCATCACAGTATACCTCTACAATGAAACCGACGTGATAAACATCACAGCATCATCTTCCCCTCCAGTCTACATAAACTACACCGGACTTGCAGAAGGACTCTACCACCTGAACGCCACCGTAAACGACTCCGGAGGCTTCGACAACAGCACCGAAACCAGAACCTACTTCCTCCAGACGCCCCAGTCGCCCGGCGGCGGAGGCAGCGCGGTCAGGAATGTGAAACCGAAACTGTTCACCCAATGCCCGGTCAAATTGAAGGTGGGTGTGCCGCAGAACATCACCGTACGGTTGGACAATCGGGGAGGCGCTGTAATATTGAATGCGGACGTCACAGCCTACCTCGGCGACGACAGCGTATTCGAAAACAAAACCAACACCAACGGCGCCGTCACATTCACACCCAAAAAACCTGGAAAATACGAGATACTCGTCAGCAAACCAGGCTACCGACTCACAGACTGCATGATGGAGACGGTGAAGAAACCCACAACAACCACTACATTGAAGACCTCATCGACGACGGCGACAACGACAATAACCACTATGTCATCAAAAACCCCCACAACAACTCAGACCACTACGACAATGGCAACAGCAGCCACCCGAACAACCTCCTCTACAACCACCACAACGGCTCCAACACACCCAACAACAACCACGGAAGTCATCCGGGTCCAGGGTGTTGTAGAGGCGGAGCTAACGGATGAAATCCCTGCGACGGCCGCGAGACTGCATCAAACAGGCGGCCCCCTGAGCGTCATAGACCACCTTGTGACCGCGGCGACGGCGGCCCTCGTAGCCTCCGCACTGATTACAGGGGCGGCGCTGATACACATCAGCCTCAGAAAACCACGCACAAAAGGACTGAGAGACGTCTAAGCTTTCACGTAAAAAACCCATGAAAGATGGGAAAAGTTAGCGAAAGATACGAAAACACACACCCACTTGGCTGCGGTGCCGGCGCACACCCCACCCAGTGTTTTTAAGGCCGGGGCCCTAATTATTTCACTATGTCCGGCTTGTACACGCGGCTTACGGGCGTCGCAGACTACCGTAAACTGATTTTCCTCCCGCCGCTGGTGGCGGTGCTGATGCTGGCTGTGACCCTCACAAACGGCCTGGAATACGGGATAGACTTTCAGGGCGGCACGTGGATGGACGCCCTCACCGACCGGAGCCTGGACGCGGGCCAGCTGGAGTCTCTGGAGGCGGAACTCTCCGGCTTGGGTTTGAGGGACGTGGGAGTCCACGTGGGCTTCGACGTCGACACAGACAAGAACAAGCTGACCGTGCAGACCACCACGGTAATCGAAGACCGGGCGGCAGTCAGGGATGTGCTGGAGAAATACGCCGGGACGCTGGAGGAATTCGACACCGCGTCCGCGGAGACGGTGAAGCCGCCGGCCGGACTGGATGAGAAGCTCGCCGCCAGGCTCGACCAGGGAATCAACGTCGAATACACTGAGGGCACTTTGACTGTGGTGGGCTCAGACCTCGACGAGGGGGAACTGGAGAGCGCCCTCACATACTACCTCGGAGAACCCGTGGACGTTGGTCTGGTGAAGAAGAACTTCAACCTGCGGTCGGTGGGGCCGACGCTGGGGCAGACGTTCCGCGAGCAGGGGTTCAAGGCCATGTTCATAGCGCTCGCCCTAATGGGCGTGGTGGTGTTCCTCGCCTTCAGAGACTTCATACCGTCGATAGCCGTCATACAGGCTGCGGTCACGGACCTGCTTATAGCCTTGGGGGGGATGAGCCTCCTGGGGATACCCATGGAACCAGCCTCCCTCGCCGCACTGCTGATGCTCATCGGATACTCGGTCGACACAGACATCATGCTGACCTCCAGGACGCTGAAGGACAGGGGCGGGGAGCTGATGGAGCAGATGGACCAGGCGATGAAGACGGGGCTGCTGATGACCTCCACCACATTGGTGGTGATGCTGATAGTGTACGTGATATCCAACACCCTCACGCAGATTACAACGTTGAGCAGCATCGCGTCCGTGTTGCTGATAGGTTTGGTGGCGGACGTCGCCACCACCTGGTTCACCAACGCGGGCATACTCCGGTGGTACCTGGAGAAACCCGGGAGGAGGAGATGAACCGTGCGCTTAAACACTGGAGGGTTGTGGTGTTGGCGTTCAGCCTGGCGCTCGCTTTATCGTTCATAACCAATTTGTTCGGCCTCAACCAGGGGCGGGGCATAGGGTTCGGAAACGGCCTGGACTACGGACTCGACTTCGCGGGCGGCACACAGCTGCAGCTGAAGCTGGAGCAGCCGGTGGGGTCGGAGGTGATGGCGGTCGAAAAAGGCATACTCGAAAACCGCCTCAACAGCATGGGGTTGAAGGACATCCCAGTCCGGCCGTGGGGCAGCCAGTACCTGCTGATACAGATTGCCGACGCCACACCGGAGGAGACCGAAAACATAGAGAACATACTTAAGCAGCAGGCCCGGTTCGAGGAGCGCATAGACGGGGAACTCGCCATCTTAGGCGACGAGGTCACCGTAGACCTTGGGCCGCGGGGGGTGGAGGTATACAACGTCCAGGGCGGGTACTCGTGGGCTGTGATGGTCAGCCACAACATGGAGGGCGCCTGCCGGTTCGGAGAAGTCGGGAAAGGTAAGAGGGGGCGGCCGGTTGACATATTCATAGACCGTCCGGTGAACACCAGCATACTGTTCACGGAAGGCGACTACCAGCTGCTCAGGAACCTCACCGACGCCAGCGAATCCGACCGGTTCTTCTTCGGAGACACCGCCTTGGAGGTGATAGAGGAGCGCGCCAGGATACCGGCGGTGGAGCTGTCCAGTGCGACGGAGGCCATGTCCGAATTGATGGAACTGAAGGAACATGGACACTATAAGGTGATAGTGGCCGGCGGCGAGGACAGAATAGACGACAGCCTCCGGAACATGCTGGAGGAGGAGGGGCTCGACACCGAACGTATGGAGAAGGGCAACCAGTCCTACACGTCATGGGTGGCGGGGCTGACGGGCCTGCAGAGCTCGCCGAGGCTCGACTTCGACACCGGCGGCGAATGCGTCTACAACGCTAGGATAACCGGGACCACCGCCACGTTGGAGGAGGCCCGTGAGGCGGTGCAACGAAACCAGATACTTCTGACATCCGGCAACCTGCCTGTGGAACTCAGCATAGAATCCAAGTCAACGACGCCGCCGACGCTGGGGAGGCGCTTCCTCAAATACAGCCTCTACACCGGACTGGTGGCGATAGCGGCTGTTGGAGCGATAATATACCTCCGTTACAGGCGTTTCGAGATTGTCGTCCCCGTTATGATTACGGGATTGAGCGAGATACTGCTGATACTGGGGCTGGCGTCGTTCATAAACTGGGAGCTGGATTTGCCGGCGGTCGCGGGCATAATAGCTGCTGTGGGGACGGGCGTGGACCACCAGATTGTGATAACCGACGAGACCCTGAAGGAGGGGAAGCGGAGGAAGGCCATAAGCATAGCCGAGAGAATCCGGAGGGCGTTCTTCATAATATTCACCGCAGCAGCAACAACAATAGCGGCGATGCTGCCTCTGATGAGCATCGGCGCAGGCATGCTAAAGGGCTTCGCCTTCACCACCATCATGGGGGTGCTGATAGGCATAACCATAACCCGGCCCGCCTACGCCAAAGTGGTGGGCGAGATACTGAAGAGCAGCGAGTAATGGTCACACGTGCTCATACGGGCTCATACGCGGGCTTTGATTCTTAATCCGTTACTCAAATAATGTTCCAGTACCATGGAAGACCTGAAACGCATCAAGGAACTGGAGGCCGAGCTCACGGCGGAGGTTGAGAAAGCCCGCAGGGAGGCGGTTGAACTGGTCGAGAACGCTAAAGCCAGCCGCGGCAGCGTGATTGATGAGGAGGTTGGGGCAGCCGAGAAAGACGCCGGTGAGATGATGGATGAGGCGGTCCGGAAGGCGGACGCTGAATGCGAGAAGATTGCCGACGAGTCGGAGAAGGAGCTGAAGCGGCTTAGGAAAGGTTATGAGAGGAACCGTGGGGCGGCCGTGGAACACGTACTGGAGGAGTTGGGTGCGAATGCTTAAGCCTGTCCGCATGTGCAGGATCGACTGCGTGGTGGCGAAAGACGTTAGAGACAAGGTGGTCTCCCGCCTCCACCGGGAAGGCGCCGCACAGGTCGACTTCCTGGACGACCAGCATCTTGCGGAGGAGGGCGTGGGCAGGGACGAGCCCCTGGAGCGCGCCGAAAAGATTTCCTCCATGCTGCTGAGAACCAGGAACCTGTTGGAGGCGCTGTCGCCGTACGAGCAGGCGGGGGGGAATTTCCTGGAGGAGATGCTGGGCGTGGAGGTCGTCGACAGAATGGAGGTCGGAGACCGGGACTCCATGGAGGTCGAATCCGGCGCGGAAGAGCTGCTGTCCGGCCTTGAAGGCAGGGTTGGGGAGGCTGGGGAGCGGCTGCGGAGCCTGGAGGAGCGCAGGAACAAACTGGAGGACTTGCTGGAGTCCATGAAGCCTGTTTCGACGGTGGAGGTGCCCACGGAATACTTCCGCACCTCAAAATACCTGCACACGGTTGTGGGACTGCTGCCTGCTGACGGAGACGCGGACGCAATCCTTAGGGAGGCATTCGGCGGGGAATACGTTTCCGAGACCCTCGCCGAACACGGGAGGGAGGGTGTGAAGGCGTACGCCGTGCCCGCCGGCAGGGGGGAGGAGCTGATGAAGACGCTCAGGGCCAGCGGATTCAATGAACTCAATGTAGAAGGGGATGGGACATTCAAAGACGTTTACCTGAACAGGAGGCTGGAGTACGAGAACCTGGAGAAGCCGCTTCGGGATGTCGGGGACGCGCTTCAGAAGATGCACGACAGCTCATACCGTAGGCTGCTGGTGGCGGAGGAGCTGCTCCGCCTGGAGGAGGAGAAGGCCACCGTCTACAGCAACTTCGGTTCCACGAAGGAGACGTCGTATCTGCGGATGTGGGTTCCCAGGGACAAGGTGGACGGGGTTGAGGAGCTGGTGGATGAGGAGTCCCGCGGATGCTACAGCATGGATGTGGAGGAGGACCCCGGCGACGCCCCCACACTGCTGGATAACCCGCCGGCGCTGAAGCCGTTCGAGGTGTTCACGCGCCTGTATTCGCCGCCCAGATACGACCAGATGGACCCCACCTGGGTGACGGCGCCCACGTTCGTATTGTTTTTCGGGTTCATGGTCGGCGACGCCGTGTACGGGCTGTTCATAACCGCGCTGGCGCTGTGGCTTAAGAGGAAGTATGCGAGATACTCCAGGAGCGTCGCGGATTTGACCGCCATCCTGACGTGGGGGGGGCTGTCGACGATAGTGTTCGGCGCCCTTACCGGAGGATACATGGGGGACTTCCTCGCCAAATACGTGTTGGGCGTGGAGCAGAGGCAGCTGCCGCTGGTGCTCATCGACCCCCTGTACAAGTCGAACGCAGTCCTGCTGCTGGGTGTCACGGTCGCCGTGGGGCTGCTGCACGTGATACTGGGGAACCTTCTGGGCATAATGGACAAGATGAACCGCAAAGACTGGACGGGGGCGCTGACAGGGAACGCCTGCTGGCTTCTGATACTCGCTGGCGTGGGCCTCGCATACTACGGCGTCACGCTGCCAGGTGCTGGACTGTTCGGCCTAGGATTCATACTGCTGTTCAAGGGCTCCGGGTTCATGGCTGTAATGGATTTGCCGGGCATACTCGGCCGCATCGTATCGTATGCGCGGCTGCTGGCCTTGAACCTGACGACGCCGGGGATGGGGATGGCGTTCAACTTCCTCGCGGCGCTGACGTTCGGAATACCCGTGGTGGGCGTGTTCATCGCAGCCGCCCTATTTATTGGAGCTCACTTAATAATCCTACTCATGAACTCGCTGGGTTCGTTCGTGCACGCGCTCAGACTCCACTACGTAGAGTTCTACGGAACATTCTACGGCGGCGGAGGGTTTGAGTTCCAGCCGTTCACTGAGAGGAGGAAATACACTGTGAGGAGATAGAGATGGCAGAGTTAAGCACTTTACTGGGTTACCTGTTTGACGGGAACGTCCTCGCCGCCGGAGGAGCGGCGGTGGGCATGGGCCTGGCGGGGATAGGCGCCGCCAAGGGACTGGGGATGTCCGGCAGCACCGCTTCGGCGTTGACGGCGGAGCAGGAGAAGAACTTCAGCAGCATACTCGTGTTGGAGGCGCTGCCGCAGACGCAGGCAATATACGCGTTCGTAATCGGGGTCCTCATCGTAACGGGCATACTCGGCGGAGACATGACCGTGGAGAAGGGACTGTTGAGCCTCGCCGCGGGAGTGTGCGTCGGACTGACGGGGTTGAGCGCCATATACCAGGGAGCCGCGGCTTCGGCGGCCGTCGGCGCATACGGGAGAAACAACAACATCACCGGGAAGGTGCTCATATATGTGGTGATGTGTGAATTGTCGGCGCTGCTGGGCTTCATAATAGCCATAATGATATTGATTTCAGGCAACGTCTTCTAGGATGGGCTACCGGGAACTCGAATCCAGGATACGGTCGGACTTCCAGGCGGAAGTGGACGAAATAGGGGAGAAGGCCGGGCAGGAGGCGGATGCCGTTTTGGAGGACATCAGGCGGGAGGCCGCCGAGAATGCGGATGAAGCAAGGGCCGCGGGCTCAAGGAAGGCGGAGCTCGAGTACAGGCGGCGCGTCGGCAAAGCCCGGCTGGACGCGATGAACGCGGCAGCCGCCGAGAAAGCAAGACTCACAGACAAGGTGCTTGCGGAGGCCGGCGAGAAGATTAAGTCGCTGCCGGATGAGAAGAAGGCGGCGTATCTGAAGAGGCTTGCAGGCGACGCGCGGCTCATCGAGGGTAAGGCCACGGTTAAGGTGTCACGCGAAAACAAACGCCTCCTCAAGGGCGTGAAGAACGTGGAGGAATCCGACATAGGGTTCGGGGTGGTGATAGAGTCCGCGGACGGGTCAGCCCGCGTCGACAACCGGCTGGAAACAATCATGGGGAGGGCGAGGGTTAAACTGAAGCCCGATGTGGGGAGGATACTGTTCGGAAGATGAACGTGGTGCTGGAGGACAGGGATTCGATGCACGCGTACGCCTACGGGATGGTGTCGGGTATGCGCAGCAGGCTTCTTGCGAGAAGGGAGCTGGAGTTGATGGCGCAGGCGGGCAGCGTTGACGAGGTGCTGTCCATGTTCGAGGGAACAAGATACGGGGACGAAACCAGGCGCCTCAGCAAGGGATTCAGCCTCAGCGACGTGGAAGGCATACTCGCCGACGACTTCAAACAGAACTACTGCGAACTCGCGTCTACGCTGCCTGAAGACGAGAGAAACATGCTGGACGCGGTCTTCCCCGCGTCGTGGGACCTGGAGAATCTGAAGACCGTCTGCAGGGCCGTGCGTTCGAAAGCCGGGGAGAAGGCGTTGGACGGGATACTGTCCACGGGGATGCTGGGGCGCGAGAGGCTCCGGGAGCTGTCTGCGGCGGAGGACGTTTCCGCATTGCCTGCGATGCTGCCTCAGCCCTACAGAGTATACGTTGAGAAGGCCTTGGAGAAGGATTCCACGACTGCCTTCGAAGAGGAGCTGGACCGGCTGTTCCTCAAGGACATGCTGGATGCTGCGGACGGCAGCTTCGCAGCCTACGTCAGAACCATGGTGGACATACTCAACGTCCGCACCGTGTTAAGGTGCAAGCTCGGGGGCGTGGACGCCGCAGAACACGTGCTGTGGGAGGGCCGCTACATAACCCGGAGCAGGTTGGAGGAGCTGCTGCGTCAGGACGCGGAGGGCGTGGCCAAGGCGTTGGAGGGCACCCCCTACCATGACGCCGCCAGAGACACGGTGTCGGAGTCCGCCGAAGGCAGCCTCGAGGACCTGGACCTGCGCCTGCAGAGGATACTTGACCGTGAAGTGGAATACGACGCGGTTGCGGAGCCGTTGACGGTGAAGTCGGTGATAGCGTACCTTCGGCTGAAACGCCGTGAAGTCAACAACCTGCTCGCAATATTGGCTGGGAAATGGTTCCGGCTGGACGGGGATACGGTGAAGGGGCTGATTTCATGAAGAGGGAGGTAATCGTGGTCGGGTCCGGGGAGGAAGCCGCGGGCTTCCGTCTCGCGGGGGTGGGGGAGACCCATGAACCCAGCGAGGAAGGATTAGCTGACAAGCTGACGGGCAGGGAAGCAGTCATACTCGTCTCCGAGGATGGGGAGAAGGCGCTGGAGAGCCGGATGGACGATATAAGGTCGACGTCGGTGGTTCAGCGCATACCCTCCGAGGCATACAACGGCCTTGGAGACATCGTGAAGAACACCATAGGTTTCGAGCTGAGAGGATGAGGGGGACTGTGAAGAGGATTACGGGGCCTCTGGTGGAGGCCGACGGGATGCGGGGCAGCAGAATGTACGACGTCGTCCGCGTCGGAGACGAAGCGCTGATGGGTGAAGTAATCAGGGTGGTCGGCGACCGCGTGTCCGTGCAGGTGTACGAGGACACCTCCGGCATAAAGCCGGGGGAGCCCATCGAAAACACCGGCGAACAACTGTCGGTGGAGCTGGGGCCAGGCCTCATAAAATCCATATACGACGGGGTTCAGCGGCCGCTGCCCGCATTGAAGGAGCAGTCCGGAGACTTCATCAGAAGGGGACTTGATGCTCCCGCACTGGACAGGAAGAAGAAGTGGTCCTTCACCCCCGCCGTGAAGGACGGCGACGGCGTGAAGGCCGGCACCGTGTTGGGGACGGTGCAGGAGTCGAAGCTGATAGAGCACAAGGTTATGGCCCCCTACGGGTTTTCGGGCAAGGTGAAGGGGATACGGAGGGGGGATTACACCGTGGAGGACGTGCTGTGCAGCGTCGGAGGAGAGGATGTCACGATGCTGCGGCGGTGGCCGGTGAAGACGCCGAGGCCGGTGGCTCGTAAACTCAACCCCCACGAACAGCTGGTTACGGGATACAGGATAATAGACGTGTTCTTCCCCATCGGAAAAGGCGGCACCGCCGCAATACCCGGCCCCTTCGGCGCCGGGAAGACGGTGGTGCAGCATCAGCTGGCTAAGTGGGCTGACGCCGACGTCATCGTGTACGTGGGGTGCGGGGAGCGCGGGAACGAGATGACGGAGGTGTTGGACGACTTCCCCGAATTGAAGGACCCGAAGAGCGGGGAGCCGCTGATGGAACGCACGGTGCTGATTGCGAACACCTCCAACATGCCGGTGGCTGCGAGGGAGGCGTCCGTGTACACCGGCGTAACCATAGCCGAGTATTACAGGGACATGGGCTACAATACGGCGTTGATGGCCGACAGCACCAGCCGCTGGGCCGAGGCCATGCGCGAGATATCGGCGCGGCTGGAGGAGATGCCCGGCGAGGAGGGTTATCCCGCGTACCTGGGGTCGCGGCTCGCATCGTTTTACGAGCGCTCCGGACGCGTGGAGACCCTCGGAGGCTCCACCGCCTCCACCTCGTTGATTGGGGCTGTTTCGCCTCCGGGCGGGGACTTGAGCGAGCCCGTGACCCAGAATACGTTGCGGACGGTGCGGGTGTTCTGGAGCCTTGACGCCCGACTCGCGGACAGAAGGCATTTCCCATCCATCAACTGGCTCCGCAGCTACAGCCTCTACAACGAGCTGCTGGAGGAATGGATTAGGGAGAACGTGGGCGGGGACATGAAGGGATTGCGGGATGATGCGATGGCGATACTGCAGCGGGAGAGCGAGCTGCTTGAGATAGTGCAGCTGGTGGGGCCGGACGCCCTGCCGGAGGACGAACGCCTGATACTGCAGACCGCCAAGGTGCTGCGGGAGGATTACCTGCAGCAGGACGCATACCACGAAGTCGACACATACTGCAGCAGAGGCAAGCAGCACCGGATGCTGTCCATTATACTGAAGTTCCACGGGAAGGCGAAGGCTGCGGTGGAGAAGGGCAGGGGGCTCGCCGAGATAACGGAGTCGCCGCTGCTCGACGACATGGCCAAAATGAAGTATACGCCGGAGGGGGAGTTCGACGCATACGCCTCCAAAATCGAGGAAAAGATGAGTGAGGGGTTCGAGTAGGATGGCCGTGGTCGAGTACAAGACGGTGGGCGAGGTCAGGGGTCCGCTGATTGTGGTGGAGAAGACCCGCGACGTCATGTACGGCGAAGTCGTTGAGGTTGTGGATTCGCGCGGCGGCCTCAAGCACGGGCAGGTGCTGGACGCACACGAAGACAAGGCTGTGGTGCAGGTGTTCGAGGACACAAGAGGGTTGGACACCAAGGACACCACGGTCAGGTTCCTGGGGGAGACGCTGCACATTCCCGTGTCGGCTGAGATGCTGGGGCGGGTGTTTGACGGAACAGGAAGGGCGGACGACGGCGGAGAAGTCACCGCGGAACAGTACTTGGACGTGAACGGGCAGCCCATAAACCCTTCCGCCCGGGAGTATCCGCGGGAGTTCATACAGACTGGCGTGTCGACCATAGACGGGATGAACACGCTGGTGCGGGGGCAGAAGCTGCCCATCTTCTCCGGAGCGGGGCTGCCGCACAACGACTTGGCGGCGCAGATTGCGCGGCAGGCGAAGGTGAAGACCGGCGACGAGTTCGCGGTCGTGTTCGCAGCCATGGGCATAACCCATGAGGAGGCGATGTTCTTCCGCAACAGCTTCCAGGATAGCGGCGCCTCCGAACGGATTATCTCGTTCCTGAACCTCGCCGACGACCCGGCGGTGGAGCGCATCATAACGCCGAGGGTTGCTTTGACGGCCGCCGAATACCTGGCGTACGAGAAGGACTACCACGTGCTAGTGATATTGACGGACATGACCAACTACTGCGAGGCCCTGCGGCAGATAGGCGCCGCCCGCGAGGAAGTCCCCGGCCGCAGAGGGTATCCAGGCTACATGTACACGGACCTGGCTTCACTCTATGAGCGGGCCGGGCGTCTGAGGGGGCGGAAGGGCTCCATAACCCAGGTCCCCATCATAACCATGCCCGACGACGACATAACACACCCCATACCGGATTTGACAGGATACATTACGGAGGGCCAGTTCGTGTTGTCGAGGCCGCTGTTCCGGAAGGGCGTGTATCCGCCGGTGGACGTGCTCCCGTCTCTTTCGAGGCTGATGAACAAGGGCATAGGCGCGGAGATGACCCGTGAAGACCACAGCAGCGTCAGCAACCAACTGTATGCAGCCTACGCTGAAGGGCGTGACCTCCGGGACCTTGTGGCCGTCATCGGTGAGGAGGCTTTGACGGACCGCGACAAAAAGTATCTGGAGTTCGCTGAACGGTTCGAGGCGGAGTTCGCCAACCAGGACCGGGACGAGGACCGCGGCATAGAGGAGACTCTGGGCATAGGCTGGGATTTGCTGGCGATACTGCCGGAGCGGGAGCTGAAGAGGGTTAAGGAGGAGTACGTCGAAAAGTATCATCCGGGACACAATGGCTGAGGACATCGTTGAGGGCGTGCATCCCACGCGGATGGAGCTGCTGCGGATTAAAAACAGGCTGCGGCTGGCGGAGAAGGGCCACCGGCTGCTGAAGGAGAAGCGGGACACCCTCATAATGGAGTTCATGAACCTGGCCCGGGAGGCGGAGGAGGTGTCGGGGGGGGCTTACTCGCAGGCTGAACGGGCCCGACGCAGCTACGGGGTCGCGTCCGCCCTCGCAGGAAGCAGCCAGTTGTTGTCCGCGTCCCTCGCGGGCGGAGAAGGCGTCGAAGCGGGCGTGGAGTACCGTAACGTGATGGGCATACGGCTCCCCAAGATAAGCCTTGAGGAGCGGCTTGGGGAGATTGACGAGCGCGGATACGGCCTCATAAACACCCACCCTGCAGTGGATTCCGTCGCACGGGAGTACGAGAAGCTTATGCGGGAGACTGTGAAGCTGGCGGAGGTGGAGCAGAGCATGCTCGCGCTTTCTTCCGAGGTGAAGAAGACGAAGAGGAGGGTGAACGCCCTCGAGTACAAGGTTATTCCGCAGCTAGCCAACACCCGCAAATACATAAGGATGCGGTTGGAGGAGCTGGAGCGCGAAGACTTTTATATGAGGAAGATGATTAAGAAAAAGCAGGAGGGGAGGTCATGAAACCGTTTTACTACGCGAAGAAGAGGATTGTTGAATGCAGTCTGAACACATCCATCAAGGAGGTGGCGCGGATGTTCAGGGACGAGAACATCGGCTCCGTCGTCGTCCGCGACGACGCCAACAAGAAGGTGGGACTGATGACCGACACCGTAGTGTACAACGCCATAATCAAGGGCGTTAACGTGTTGGACAAGCAGGTGAAGGATTTGAAGCTGGAGCCGCTGGTGTTCGCGAGCAAGGACGCAGACATCGACGAGGTCTCCGAGAGGTTTAGGGAGACGGATTCGGGTAGGCTGGCGATGACCGACTCTGAAGGCAACATCGTCGGAATACTGAAGGAGAAGAACATCCGCCGCTTCAGCCCCTACGACATGGCCAAGGAGATTAAGGGAAAGTGAACGCCGGCGAAGGCATCATACGGCAGATACTCGACTCCCTGGACGACGGCAGCGTGTTCGACAAGTTCGCCCGACGCTACCGGCACGATGAAGAACTAGTTGAAGCGCACATGCTGTATGAGAAAGAAGGCGCCTCCGACGCTGTCAGGGAACGCCTTAAGAAACTGCTGGAGAAGCGCTCCTTCACCGGCGGCGGCACCCGCCTCCACTTCAAGGACCGGCGCAGACTCAGGCGTCAGGACGGCATGGAAGACGTTTGATTTCCTTTTGAAAACTTTTTACTGTATAGTCCATATTATTGTACATGTCGGAGGCTACTAAAACGGAAAGCAAGGGGGATTTCATCACAGCCCTGAGGGAGCAGGTTGACAGGGAGGTCACGGAATTGCATCCCCAGCCGATACGCGCCGTATCCAGCCTTAAGGACCGTACGGACCTGGAATCCATATTGATAGACGTTATGGGGATGGCCCGGAGCAGCATGGACTTCACGGAAGAGGAAAACCAGGCACTCATCAAACTCGAGGCCCAGCGCCTCCGCACAGCCGACATA